>PLUT01000040.1 GCA_003162875.1 Granulicella sp. | reverse complement strand
GCGGCGAAAGACATTGCGTACCAGACGGAGAATGGGAGCTGGTACTTCCGGATTGCGCGGTTTGAGGGTTATGGGAAGCTATCTAAAAAAGATTTGGAGGGGATGGAAGACGGCGCGCGGGTGGACGCGGACGAGTACGAGAAGGACGCGGCGCGGGACTTTGCGCTGTGGAAGGCGGCCAAGGAGGGTGAGCCGAGCTGGGAGACGGCGCTGGGCGCGGGACGACCGGGATGGCACATCGAGTGCTCGGCGATGGCGACGTCGCTGCTGGGCGATAGCTTCGATCTGCATGCGGGCGGCGAAGACCTGATGTTTCCGCACCACGAAAATGAGATTGCGCAGTCGGAGTCGGCCTCTGGTCATACCTTTGCGCGGCACTGGATGCATGTGCGCTTTCTGCTGGTCGAAGGCAAGAAAATGTCGAAATCGGAGGGGAATTTCTACACGCTGCGCGATCTGCTGTTGAAGGGACACCGCGCATCGGCCATCCGCTACCTGCTGCTGTCGGTGCCGTATCGCCACCAGATGAACTTTACCTTCGAGGGACTGAGCGCGGCGACCAACACCGTTGACCGGCTGCGGACGTTCCACGAGCGGATGCTGCGAGCAGGGTTCGCGGAGGGCGCAACCGATGCCGCGGTGACGGCGGCGACGGCGAAGGCGGCCCACGACTTCACGGCGGCGCTGGCGAACGATCTGAACACGGCCGAGGCGGCGGCGGCGATCAGCGAGATGGTGCGTGCGGCGAACACCGCCGCGGACGCAGGCACCCTGGGCGCGCAGAATGCGGCGGAGATTCTGCACGTGCTCAACTTATTCGACGGCGTGTTCGCGGTGCTGCTGGACCGCGATGCCGAGCTGACGCGGGCGGCGCTGGCTTGGGCTGAGTCAGAAGGGCGGATTGGTGAGGCGGCTCCAGAAGTAGTGGCGCAGATGGGGCTTTCGGATGAGGCGATCAACGCTCTGGTGGAAGAGCGGACGGCCGCGAAGAAGGCAAGGAACTTTGCGCGCGCGGATGCGATCCGGGCAGAGCTGACGGCCAAGGGCGTGGTCATCGAAGACTCGAAGGACGGCGTGCGCTGGAAGCGGAAGTAGGGACGTGCAGGGGCCCGAAATGGATACTTACGATCCGATGGACAAATGGCGATCGCTTAGACAACGAAGCTTCAAAGAAATCCTCTTGTATATCGCAGTAAACTCACTGATCATAGCGGCAATAATCGGCATGTATGCCGCGGGCTTGAGTTGGGATGCCTTCGCGAAATGGATCGGCCTTGCGATCTTTACAGCCATCCCTTTTGGGTACTTCGTCTCAGATTCTCGCGCGCTTTGGAAAACGAAGACTTTCTGGGTATTTACGGTGGCCTGTCTTTTAGTCCACTGCGCCGCGTGGCACCGTATCACTCTTCGATGGCGACTTCCAGCATTGGGTCGGATGGGACTTTCGGGGTCTTCGTGCGCGACAGAATAACCGTCGCGACGGCAATGAGGATGACCACCATGCCGGCGAGTTCGGCGGGGGCAAGCCGCTCGTGCAGGGTGACGACGCCGATCAGCACGGCGATGACCGGATTGACGAAGGCGTAGGTAGAGACCTTGGTGACGGGGACGTGCTTCAGCAGGTAGACGTATGCCGTAAGGCCGACGACCGATCCGAAGGTGGCGAGATAGAGGACGGCGAGGATTCCGCCAGAGGTCCACTGGGCGGTCTGGAAGTTGCCTGCGGGAATGGCGATGGTGAAGTTGACGAGGCTGGCGGCGCCAAGCTGCCAGGTGGTGGCGGCGAAGGTGTCGACCCGGAAGTGGAAGCGGCGGGAGAGGACTGACCCGACCGCGAAGGACAGCGCGGCCACCACCAGGATGACGAACCCGGCGAAGCCGCGGCGGTCGGGCGCAGTCCCGGCGACGCGGTGCAGGCTGGGCCAGACCAGCGCGAACATGCCGGCGGCTCCGAGCAGCGTGCCGAGCCAGCCGCGCAGGTTCAGGGTTTCGCCGCCGGGCAGGGCGGTTTCCATCAGCGCGACCAGGATGGGGATCATGGCGATGACCAGCGAGGCGTAGCCGGACGCGACCTTGGTCTCTCCCCAGATGAGCAGAACGTTGTTGGCGGACATAAACAGAATGCCGACCAGCGAAAGCTGCCACGCGGTGCGCCGGGGCATGCGCAGGCTGATGCCGCGCGCCATGCAAAAGGCCGCGAGGATGGCTGTGGAGATGAGGGTACGCAGCGCTCCGACCAGCGGCGGCGCAAGATGCAGTCCGGCGACGTGGATCGCCAGATAGGTCGAGCCCCAGATGAAATACACGCAGGCGAAGGCGAACGCGACCAGCGTCTTCTGTGGGATGTGGCGGGGCATCTGTCTCTATGGTACTGGGTCGTCAGTTGACAGTTGTCAGTTCTCAGTTTTTGCCTGTCATTCTGAGCGCAGCGAACGGGGTCCCCGGCCAGCTTGCTGGCTGGGGTAGGAAGAACGCCCGCATTCTACCCTGCGGCCACAGATGCCCGCCCCCGCTTTTCCTGGCAACTGACAACTGAGAACTGAGAACTGACAACTCTTCTCCCGCAAGCGTCTAAACTTGAATAGGACTGGAACGATGAGACGACTCCGAACATGGTGCGGGCTTATGGTGCTGGCGGCGGGCGTGGCGGCAACGGGGCTGGCCCAGCCGGCGCCGCGGCAGCCGCTGCCCGATGTGTCGAAGACCGCGAATGACGCGCCGCCGCATCGAACGCGGCTGATCCTGAAGGACGGCAGCTACCAGATCGTGATGAGCTACACGATGAAGGGCAAGATCGTGAGCTACGTCAGCGCCGAGCGGGGCGAGACGGAGCAGTTGCCAAACGACCTGGTCGACTGGGACGCAACCCACAAGTGGGAGCGCGATCACCCGCCGGCGGATGGCGTCAACGGACCCCAGGCCGCGCCCGCTCCGGCCATTGACCCGGAACTGCTGAAGGAGGAAGCGGACCGCAGGTCGCTGACGCCCGAGGTTGCCCCGGACCTGAAGCTGCCGGAGGAGGACAGCGTGCTTGCGCTGGACTACTACCACGGCGTACCGGAGTTGGTGCCGCTGGTGCAGTCGCAGGGCGAGCTGAACCACATGACCAGCCACAACATTCTGAAGCAGGTCCTCAACCCGCGGGCGGCGTCGCATGAGATTGAACAGTTGAAGGGCGAAGAGTCGCCGGTGCAGATGCATGTAGACACGCCGGAGATCTATCTCCGCGTCGGAGACGATACCGGGATTGCCCGCGGCGGAACTCCGTTCACGGTGGACACGCATGGAGCGAGCGGAGTGAAAACGGACTCGCCCGGAGGCCCCGTCAACAGCGGCTATGTCATGGTGCGCGCGGATGTGCGCACGGATGCGCGCGTACTGGCCAGCTTCAACATCGGCATGCTGGACAACGCGGTGAAGCAGCAGGAGGATGTGGTGGAAACGAAGACCGAACTGCTGCCCGGAGCCCATTGGATGAAGGTGACGCCGGTGCATCCGCTCGACTTCGGCGAGTATGCGCTGATGGAAGTGATCTCCGACAAGGAGGTCAACCTGGGCGTGTGGGACTTTGGCGTGCACCCGGTGGCACCGGAGAATCGCGACGTCATCAAGCCGGAGCCGAAGCGGCCGGTGACGCTAGAGCGCCGCTAGTTGCGAGTTGTCAGTTGTCAGTTGTTGGAGGCACCCCCCTCCCCCCCTGGCATTTGATTCTAAAATATTCTTTCTAAAAGGGTTTGATTCGAACCGGGATACGGGTTGGATATGGTTTCGATATCCGCGATTCGAATGGGTCGGCCCTAGTTGTTAGTTGCTAGTT
>PLUT01000075.1 GCA_003162875.1 Granulicella sp. | reverse complement strand
TCAGCCGGGCATCCGCTCTAGGGAGAGGTTTGGATAGTTTACGTGTCGCGTTGACGTAGAACTCCTGCAACACCTGTGGGCTCAACACCCCGTTGCGGTTGGCCCACAACTCGCTGAGCAGCGCCTCCGCGGTAAGCCGTTTTTCCTTGGCAGCCAAGTCATGAGCGTATATCAGGATGTTTGAGTCAACGAAGGTTTTCGCGGTCATGCAGTTCCTCTCTGCCGACCATGGGGCCGCCGCCCATGTCAAAACCTTTCTTTAGGAGCGCCAAAGCCCCTCTCTGCGCTATCTCGTACGCGTCATCTTCCCCCACCAGCGCATCGATCTGTTCCGCGAGTAGTCGGCTGATGGACGTTGATCGTTTGGCGGCCAGGATCTTCGCCTTCTTCAGGGTCTGAGTGCTCAGGCTTACGGTTACGTTTTGTCTTTGGGTCTGGGGCATTCCGCATTTCCATCACGTGAAACCGTGCTGCACGTATTATACGTGAAGTGCCAGGGGCGACAGCGTTGTCTTACGGCGGCCCCATCTCGGTCAGGCTTTGCGGCAGCGCAGCTATCCGGCCCGGGGAATTTCGCCGGCCGTGTTGGGCTGCATCGGCAGCGGGCGCCGAGTCTTCGACGCCTGGCCGGGAGGCTGGCTGCCGTGCAGGCCGTTGCCGTCGGCGTGGACCGGCTGCGGCAGGGTGACGATCAGCGCGGTTGCAGGAGCGTCGCCGCCGCACTGGTAGCTGTGGCTGGTGGCAGCGTCGAAGTAGATGGCGTCGCCCGGATCGACGCGATGGATTGCCGCGCCATGGCGAACGATGAGCGAGCCGGAGAGCAGGTAGAGGAACTCGCAGCCGAAGTGCCGGTGCGAGTGCGGCTCGCGGCCGGGTTTGGCGGGGAGGAATTCGGCGAAGTAGGGATCGAGCTGGCGGTCGGGGACGAGGTAGCCGAGCGACTCGAAGAAGTAGGACGGGTCGTCGACGCCGGACTGGGGAAGGCGCACGCGCTCCTTGCCGCGATGCAGGCGGAAGAGGCTCTGCGGTTCCGGCTCGAAGAAGTAGCTGAGGTCCTTGGAGAAGACCGTCGCGATGCGAGCGAGGTTGCGCAGCGTGGGGACGACGCGGCCAGTCTCAAGCTGGGAGAGAAAGCTGGCGGAGAGGCCGGTGTGGCGGCCGAGATCGACCAGGCCCATCGACTTCTTCAGGCGGAGATGCTTGATGCGGCCGCCGATGTGCTTCTCGGAGATGATAGACTCAGCCGCCTGGCCAACCACCTGCACACCGGGCGAGTCCGGCACAGCGTGCAGGGCAGTGCGGCGTTGGGGGCGCGGGGAGGCTTTTGGGGAGGGTATTCCTAGGGTCGCCATTCTGTTTATCCACTCAATGGATGTTTCCATCGCGTGAAACGATTGACGGATTTCGAAAAGAAACCTGGAATGCGATTTGTCCAGCCCAACCGTTCGATGGATGCGATAGCCTTTGGTTGGATGCATATTTGGGAAAACAGGGTCGGCTGTGGAGGCCGGCGGCGGAGACTGGCGCCGCGGACTGGGGCGATTGCCGCCGCGGTCGTGCTGCTGCTGGCTGGATGCGCCAGCCCCGGGCCACCGCTGCCGCCATCGCTGAAACTGCCTGCGGTTGCGACCGACCTGACTGCGAAGCGGGTGGGCGACCAGGTGCTGCTGCATTGGACGACGCCGACGCGCACCACCGATAAGCTGCTGATTCGAGGGACGGTGACGGCGGAGATATGCCGGGCGACCGGAGCCGGCGGGGCGCAGGCACAGGCTGGAACGGCGCGGAGGCCGGAAAAGGCTGCGGCGAGCGAGTGTGCGGTGGTGCTTCGGGAAACCGTGACGCCGGGCGCGTCGGACGCGGTGGACCCGCTGCCGGAGGCGCTGACTTCAGGGCCGGTGCGGCTGCTGGAGTACCGGGTACAACTGAAGAATGCGGCGGGCCGGACGGCGGGGCCTTCGCCAGCGGCGGTTGCGGCTGCGGGCGCCGCGCCGGGGATGGTAGAGGAGCTGAGCGCTACGGCGGCGAAGCAGGGCGTGGTGCTGGAGTGGCGGGCGACGCAGGGAACAGGGAATAGGGAACAGAGAACAGAAGGCACGGAAGCGGTCGAGCTGGAGCGAACAACGGTCAGCGTCTCCGGGGCGCCGGCTGCGGCCCCGCAGCGCAGGGATGCGCTGCCGGGCGCGGGAAAAGCGCCGGCAGAGTCGCGCTTCCGCGCGGGCGATGCGGCCGGCGCGATGGATGCGGGTGGGACCGTCGACCGCACGGCGGAGATCGGCGCAACCTATCGCTACACCGGCCAGCGGGTGCGCAGCGCGGCCGTGGGCGGGCAGACGCTGGAGCTGCGCAGTGCGACCTCGGCCGCGGCGACAGTGGAGGTGCGGGACGTGTTTCCGCCGGAGGCCCCGGCGGGGCTGGTGGCGGCGCCAGGATTTGTCTACCCCAGCGATCANNGGATACCGGGTGTATCGGCGGGATGGCGACTCCGGCCCCTGGCGGCCCATCGCCGCCGACCTCGTGCTCACCCCCGCTTATCGCGACGCCGCCGTGGTGGCTGGGCACGCCTACTCGTACCGCATCACCGCCGTCAGCACCGCAGGCAACGAGTCGGCACCCAGCGCGGAAGTGACGGAAAGCGCGCCGACGCCGACGGCGTGACCCCCCACGCCCCCCTCCCCCCCCGGCATTTGATTCTAAAATATTCTTTCTAAAAGGGTTTGATTCGAACCAGGATACGGATCCGATATGCTTTCGATATATCTGCGGTTCGAATGAGTCGGCTCCCCCCGCGGGGCCAGCGCGTAACAGCCAGCCACCCGTAACCAGTACCCAGGAAATAGAAAGGCCCGGCGCAAGGCCAGGCTCTTTGAATCATTGTTACTGGTTAAAGCATAGCATATTGCGCGTAACTCATCTGCTATCCGGGGGTGCATCGAAAAGCCGCGTGGTTGTTGGGGATTTCGAGTTTTCCACCGTTTTGGGGGCTTGACAACATTTTGCGAGGCTTAACACGGATGCACACGGATGGAAACACGGATTAAAAGTGGGGATTGGTTGGAGAAAGGGACGGACGGTTGCGGTGGGTGGAGCTTGCCGCAGGTTCCTTCGACAAGCTCAGGACAGGCTCTTCGACTGCGCCTCTCGCGATGAGACCGCGAGCGGCTCCGCTCAGGATGACAGTTCTATTGAAGGTCAGGATGACAGGCTATTGGAAAGGAAAAACCCCATGGTCGACGCGATGAAACCGCGCCGAACATGGGGCACCCGGTTAGGGCGAAGAACAAATACGGAGAGATGATTATC
>PLUT01000316.1 GCA_003162875.1 Granulicella sp. | reverse complement strand
TTCTCGCGCTCCGCAACCTCTTGCGACTTGCGATCAGGCCGCACGTTGAACCCGATGATGACCGCGTTCGACGCCGACGCAAGCAGCACGTCCGACTCCGTAATCGCGCCCACGCCGGAGTGCAGCACGCGCACCCGCACCTTCTCGGTCGACATCCGCTGCAGGTCCTCGGCAATCACCTCCACCGAACCCTGCACGTCGCCCTTCACGATAATGTTCAGGTCCTTCATGCCTGCGTGCTTGATCTGCTCCGCGAGCCCTTCCAGCGACACGCGCGAACTCTTCGCCAGTTGCGACTCCCGCTCCTTCATCTTGCGGTACCGCGCGATGCCCTTGGCCTTGTCGCGGTCCGCCATCACCAGGAAAGTGTCGCCTGCATCCGGCATTCCTTCCAGCCCCAGGATCTCCACCGGAGTCGACGGTCCGGCCTCGGTGATTGGCAGGCCGCGGTCGTTGAACATCGCCCGGATCTTGCCGAACGTGTTGCCCACAACGCAGCTGTCGCCCGTGCGCAGCGTTCCGTTCTGCACCAGGATCGACGCCACCGTACCGCGCCCTCGATCCAGTTTCGCTTCAATTACCGTGCCGACTGCCGCACGGTCCGGAGTCGCCTTCAGGTTGGCCAGATCGGCCACCAGGCAAATCATCTCTTCCAGCAGATCGAGGTTGGTCCGCTTCTTCGCCGACACATCGACAAATACTGTAGTCCCGCCCCAAGCTTCCGGCTGCAGTCCGCGGTCCGCAAGCTGCTGCTTCACCCGGTCCGGATTGGCCTCGGGCTTGTCGATCTTGTTCACCGCGACGATGATCGGCACGTTCGCCGCCTTGGCATGGTCGATGGCTTCCAGCGTCTGCGGCATCACGCCGTCATCGGCCGCCACGACAACGACCACAATATCCGTAATCTTTGCCCCGCGCGCCCGCATCCTTGTAAACGCCTCGTGGCCCGGCGTATCCAGGAACACGATCTCGCGCCCGAACGCCGGCGAATCCGGCTTGGTGATCTTCACCTTGTAAGCGCCGATATGCTGCGTGATCCCACCGGCTTCACCGGCTGCGACATCTGTAGACCGGATCGCATCCAGCAGGCTGGTCTTGCCGTGATCGACGTGGCCCATGACCGTAACCACCGGCGAGCGGGTCATCTCCACCATGCCCGTCGTGTCTTCCAGGAAGCCCTCGATAACCTCGTTCTCCAACTGCTCTTCCACCGAGATTACCTTCGCGTCCGCGCCGAACTGCCGCGCCACATCCTTCACCAGTTCGCCATCCAGCGACTGGTTTACGGTCACGAATACGCCCTTCATCAGCAGCGTCGCGATCAGGTCCTTGCCGCGTACGTCCAGCTTTTCCGCCAGGTCCTTCACACTGATGCCTTCAGTCACCGTGATGGTCCTGGTAATCGGCAGCGGCTCCTGCGAGATCATCGCCCCGCCATAGCGCGGCGGCGGCTGGAAGCCCTTCATCGGGCCTTCCTTCACCTTCTCGTACCGTTGCCCGCCACGCCGTTGTCCCGGACGCGCCGCGGGCCGCATGCCGGTTGGTGATTCTCCCGGTCCCGGTCCAACCCCGCCAGGTCGTGCTCCAAAGCCGGGCCGCGCCCCGCCCGGCGCAAAGCCAGGGCGTCCCGGCGCGCCGCCGGGTGCGCCTGTACCCGTTGGGTACGTGCGTGTCGGATGCATCGGCCGCCGCGCGCCCGGAGTCATCGTCGATGGACGAGAGCCCGGAGCTCCGGGAGCCTGCGGCCGCGGACGCTCGAAGATCGGTCGCCCGCGCTGAATGCCGCCCGCGCTGCCCGCCGGAGCTAAGTAGATCGGTCTTGGGCCTGTTTGAGGCATTACCACGCGACGCACTGCCGGAGCAGCGCTTGCTTCCGGAGGTGCTTCGGCCTTCGGCGTCTCCACGGTCTGCAGTTCCGTACTGCTGAGTGCCGGCTCCAACTCTGCCGCCGAGGGAATCTCCGGCGCGGCCACTGGCGCTGCCGCGGCAGTTGCAACGGGATGCGGAGGTGCCGCCACCACCGGCGGCGCCGCCGCCGCCTTGCTTGCCACGTGAGGCGGAGCCGCTGCCGCGTGCGTCTGCGCCGCAGCCGTCTGTGCTGCCGCGGCGGACGGATGAGCGACCACTACCGGCGGACGCGCAATGACCGGGCCCACCGGNNGGCCTGCCTCGGCTGCGGAACGACACGCCGAGGTGGAGCAGTAGCAGCAACAGCGGGAGCAGCGGCTACCGGCGCACTGGCCGGAGCGGTCGCCTTGGCTGCTACGGGAGCCGCCGCAGTTGCCGCGGGCTTGGGCGCGGCCACTGCCGTGGGTCGTGGCGGGTGGCTGCGGGCCTCGGCTTCCGCCGCTTTCCGCTCCAGGATCAGCCGCATCGCGTCGCCCGGCTTGGAGATGTGGGATAGATCGAACGCCGGCTTGGCTTCCTGAGCCGGCTTGGCGCTGGGGGTACCGGCGCGCCGGCCCTTAATGTAGCCGCGCACCTTCTCCGCCTCATCCGCCTCGATCGAGCTGGAGTGCGTTTTGGCCTCGGTTACGCCAACCGCTGTCAGAGCGTCCAGGATGGATCTGCTCTTGACTTCCAGTTCCCGCGCCAGATCGTTGATTCGAACTTTGCTCATCCGCCCCTTTTCTTCCGTTGCCAGACTTCCCCTGCGCCGTTAGCCCTTCATATCAGCCTCATCGAAGTAGGAATCTCGTCCAACTCTATTATCCCTGAAATCACAATCTTCGAAAGCGAAGATTGCATTTCAACCAATGTTCGCGTGGCTTGCAGCCCTAACCGCGACCGCTTCCTTCGTCGTCCACGCCCTCGTCGGAGACCTCCTGGCTGTCGTTCACCAGAGTGTCTACGGCGTCGTTCTGCAGCTCGATCTTCTCTTCGCGCACGTCCGCATCGGAAAACCCGTCGCTCTTCGACGCCTCTTCCTCCGAGTCCGCGATCTCCTCCGCCGAAACATCGCGCGTTTCCTTCGCCCTGCCCGCGGAGCTCGCTTTCGCCGCCAACAGTTCTTCCGGAGTCTTCTCCTCGGACTCCACTTCCGATCCCTCGAGCGCAGCCTTCTCCGCCGTCTCCGCCGGCTCGGCGACCGCAACCACCGGCCGCTCTTCGCCCTCTTCGTACTGGCCGAAGTAGTGCCGAACCGCCACCGAGATCTTCTCCAGCGTCTTCTCACCGATGCCCGGAATCTCTTCCAGCTGCTCCGGCGTCATGTCGGCCAACTCTTCCACCGTCGTAATGCCGGCTGCGATCAGCTTCTCCAGAATCCCTTCGCCCAGTTCGGTAATCTGTTCCACCGGCGTCGTCGGCCCGGCCCCCATCGACTGCATCTGCTGTTCGACTTCCTGGCGCTTCTCTTCCTCGCTCTTGANNGCAGCTTCGCCGCCAGCCGGACGTTTTGCCCTTTCTTGCCGATTGCCAGCGACAATTGCGTGTCGTCCACGATCACCTCAAGCTGCTTGTCGTTCAAATCCACGATCGATACCCGGCTCACCTTCGCCGGTTGCAGCGCCTTCTCGGC
>PLUT01000366.1 GCA_003162875.1 Granulicella sp. | reverse complement strand
CCTGGCTGAACGATTCAAAGATGGAACCCAGTTTCTCAGGGGCAATTCCGACTCCCGTATCTGCCACGGTGCAGTGAATGGTCATCCCGGATTGCTCGATTGATTCAGCTTGGACAGTGACGCTGACCTCGCCTCCCGAGGTGAACTTCAACGCGTTCCCAACCAGGTTGATCAATATCTGACGCAGCCGCCCGGGGTCGCCAACAACGGTCTCCACAACCTCGGGCGAGACCTCGCACAGCAGTTCGAGTCCTTTTTCGTCGGCACGCAGCGCCAGCGTCTTCAGGGCCCCTTCAATGCATTCGTACAGATTGAAATCGATCGCTTCCAGATCGATCTTGTCCGCTTCAATCTTCGAGAAGTCAAGAATGTCATTGATCACGTTGAGCAGCGAGTCCGCGGACAACTTGACCGTCTCGATGTAGTCCCTTTGCTCACTGGTCAATTCGGTCTCAAGTGCGAGGTCGGTCATCCCGATAATGCCATTCATCGGCGTACGTATCTCGTGGCTCATATTCGCCAGGAAATCGCTCTTTGCCCGACTCGCCGCTTTGGCCTCCTTTGCCAACTGCTCGAGCGCCGCATTGGTCCGGGCCAACTCCTCGGCCTTGCGGGCGAGTTCCTGCTCAGCCAGCTTGCGGCTGGTAATGTCATGGGAAACTCCCATTGTGCCAATGATCTGGCCTCGCCGGTCGCGAATCGGCACCTTGCTTGTACGTACCCAGTTCCTGCGTCCATCCGGCCATATCTCTTCTTCTTCCTTTCCGACCAATGGCCGTCCGGTGCGGATAATCTCTTGTTCGTCCGCAAGCGCTGGCGCAGCGTGCTCTGGAGAGAAAAGGTCGGAGTCCGTCTTGCCCACGACTTGTGTTGGATCGCTCAGTCCACAACATTTTGCGTGCGCCCGGCTAACACGCACAAAACGGCTGTCGAGATCCTTGAAGTAGACATTGTCGGGGATATATTCCAGGAAGGCATTCAGGAGCTGCCGTTCTGTCCAAAGGTGCCGGTCAGCCTCCGACATCACGATCGCCAGCAGGAGAACGAAGAACGTGATCGTGACAATTCCCGGAAGAGACAAGGCAGAGGCGTCTATGCAGTAGGCCGGATTCCAATGGATTGAGGTAGACGGCAAGAAGGTTACCGCCGCCATCCCCACGTAATGCATCGCAGGAATTGCGAGACCCATCAGCAATGCGCTTCCAGACTTTTTCCAGTTCCAGGTCGCCATCTGGCCTCGCAGGCCAAACGCCAGCCACATCGCCACAAACGAAACCAAGATGGCGAGCACGATCGAAAGGGCCACCAGGNNCATAGGAATAGCTGCACATCGCCGGCAGCCGCATGGCCTCCATACCGATGTAGTGCATCGCGGCTATGCCGCTGCCCATCAGGAGGCTGCCGATGACCGCTGCCGTAACCCCCATCGTCTTGCGGCTGACCACGAACAGTGCCAGGGCCGACGCGGAAACCGCCGCCACCATTGAGAGCAGAACCGCGGGCCAGTAATACTCAACCGGGACAGGCAGCCGATAAGCCCCCATGCCGATGAAGTGCATCGACCAGATGCCGAGCCCCATTGCCAGTGCGCCGCCGCTCAACCAGAAGAACCGGGCAATGCCGCGGGCGGCGGTTACGCGTCCCGCCAGATCGAGGGCCGCATAGGCTGCAAGTATGGCAATCAGCACTGATATCGTTACGAGGCGATAGTCGTATATTCCGATCAAAGTGGTGCCGGTAGCTTCCATTGATGCCCCTCCAAATGGGACTAAGCAGAAATAATATCGGCATTCAGCGAAGTCTCATGTAGCACTAGCGAAGTCTCGAGGTAGCACTATTGAGCTATGCCCGGCGGCATTCTCTCGTCGGATGAACTAGATGAGCCGGGCGGTTACCGGCCAAATAAGCCATCTAGACATAGTACAAATGGGCCATTACAAGACGACCCGTATCGCCTTGACGCTAGTTTCCTGCAGAGCCTAGTGTTCCCGCATCATGAAATCAGCAAAAAGTATGTTTGCCAACTACAAGATCCTCGCCCGGTTTGCAGCTATCGCGTTCCTGTTCGCTGTGTGTTCCGTGGCTCGCCTTCATGCACAAGGATATGGCTCCATCGTGGGGACGGTTACCGATTCTTCCGGAGCGATGGTTGCCGGGGCGACGATTACGGCGACGCAGACCAATACCGGGCGACAGACAGTTGTGAATTCCGGGCAGACGGGCGCGTTTGTATTTCCGACCCTTCTTCCGTCCGGGTATTCGCTGACGGTTGCGTCGGCGGGGTTCGAGACTTATCAGCAGAAGGACATTGTGCTGCAGGCCGACCAGACGGTGACGGTCAACGCGAAGCTGACAGTGGGTGCGGCGACCCAGACGGTTGAGGTGACCAGTTCGGTGCCGCAGGTGGACACCACCAGCGGCACGTTGTCCCAGGTCATCGACCAGGCGCGCGTCGTCGATCTGCCGCTGAACGGCAGAAACGCAGCGGCGCTAGTAACTCTGGTTGCCGGCGTGGTCGACGCAAGCTCCGAAGGCAATGGAGCCGATCAGGGCGTTGGCAAGACATTTCCCGTTGCCGTAGTTACCAGTGTGAATGGAACGCTGCCCAACCAGTCGAACTATCTTCTGGATGGCGGCAACAACGTGGATGAGATGACCAACGTGAACGACCCGTTCCCGTTCCCGGACGCGTTGCAGGAGTTCAGCG
>PLUT01000200.1 GCA_003162875.1 Granulicella sp. | reverse complement strand
GGCTGGCCGGCGGCTTCTCCGCGATCTACGACGTGCTGAAGGCGATGGAGGAGTCCGGCAAGATCAGGCGCGGATATTTTGCCGCCGGCGCCGGAATCGGAGCGACGCAGTTTGCCCTGCCGGCGGCGGTGGAGTTGCTGCGCAGTCTGCGCGGCGAACGCGAAGGCGGCGCTCGCGAGTTGCTGATGCTGGCGGCAACCGATCCGGCGAATCCGTACGGTGCGCTGCTACGTTGGCCGGAGGGCGGCGATGCGGCTTCGTCGTTGACTCGCAGCGTCGGCGCGAGGGTCGTGCTTTGCGACGGAGCGCTGGTCGCATACCTGCGGCGCGGCAATCCGAATGTCCAGGTGTGGCTGCCGGAGGAGGAGCCGGAACGCGGGCGCGTGGCGCAGGCGCTGGCGGAGTTCCTGGTAGCCCATGTGCGCGGCGACCGCGAAAACGATCCGGCAGGCCGCGCCGGACTGCTGATTGCGATGGTGAACGGCGTTCGCGCCGGTGAGAGCGCGATGGCTCGGGCGCTGCTCGAAGCCGGGTTCACGGCTGGCCCAAAAGGCTTCCACGTCCGGCGGGTTGCTGCGCGGGCCTAGGATCGGCGTGTTCGGCTCTTCCTCTTTCCGGGGTACCCCCTCCCCCCTCTTTAATCTCAGAGGCAAGAGCAACGGCAGGTGCGAAGACAAAAGCAGATTCCCTTCGGGAATGACAAACAAAGAGAGCGAGCAACATCAGTAGCAGCGGCGGCCCACGGTGATGCCGTAAACTAGCAGCATGATTGACGATCTGGAATACCGATACTCCCCGGTGCGCGAACGGGTTCGCGAGCTGCGGGAGTATCTTTGACGCGGCGCGGCTGAAGCGGGAACTGGCGGTCATTGAAGAGAAGATTTCCGACCCCAGCGTGTGGGCGGATGGAGCGAAGTCGCAGCCGCTGATGCGCGAGCGCAAGCGGCTGGAGACGCTGCTGGCCGACGATGCGGAGCTGGCGCGGCGGGCCGACGACATCGAGGCTTACTTCGAACTGGCTCGCGAAGGCGAAGACACCGAGGCGGATTTAGCTCGCGAGATTCCTGCGCTCGAAGAGTTTTCGGAGAAGCTGGAATCAAAGACCATGCTCTCCGGCGAGACCGACCCGCTGAACGCGATCGTCACGGTGCATCCGGGGGCCGGCGGCACCGAGAGCCAGGACTGGGCAGAGATGCTGATGCGCATGTACCTGCGCTGGGCGGAGCGGCAGGGATTCAAAACGGAGATCAACGAGATTCAGGATGGTGACGAGGCGGGCATCAAGTCGGCTACGTTCACCATCACGGGTGAGTTCGCGTATGGGTTGATCAGCGGCGAGTCGGGCGTGCATCGCCTGGTTCGCATTTCGCCGTTCGACCAGGCGAAGCGGCGGCATACGAGCTTTGCCAGCGTCTTCGTCAGCCCGGAGATCGACGACACGATCGTGATCGATATCAAGACGGAGGATCTGCGCATCGACACCTACCGCTCTGGAGGTAAAGGTGGGCAGCATGTGAATACGACCGACTCGGCCGTGCGGATTACGCATATCCCGACGGGGCTGGTCACCGGCTGCCAGAACGAGCGGTCGCAGCATAAGAACAAAGACCGCGCGATGAAGATGATGCGGTCGAAGCTGTATGAATACGAGCTGGACAAGAAGAAGGCGGCGACGCGGAAGATCGAGGACTCGAAGCTGGAGATCGGCTTTGGCTCGCAGATTCGCAGCTACGTGCTGCAACCCTACCGCATGGCCAAGGACCTGCGCACGCGCGTCGAGGTCGGCGATGTGGACAAGGTGCTGGATGGCGACCTCGAGCCGTTTATCCGCGGCTATCTGCGGATGCGGCGCGAGGGGAATTTTCCGGCCGCAGTCGCGGAAGACGAAGAAGCCTGACCACGGATTTGTGCGGATGAACACGGATTAGCAGCGAATGATTTGAAAGACCAAGTCTTTTATCCGTTTGATCCGTGTGATCCGTGGTCTATTTTTGGTTGGGGCGCATCCAAGATTCAGGCAATGAGGAGCGCTGATGGCGAAGGCTGAGGCGAAGAAGACAGCGAGTGGCAATGACAAGTTGCTGAAGCAACTGGAGGCGCTGCTCGACGGCGGCCAGGCGCACGCGACGTTTGCCGATGCGGTGCGGGACTTCCCGGTGGAGTTGCGCGGCGTGGCGCCGGCTGGGCTGCCCTATTCGGCGTGGCAACTGCTGGAACACATGCGCCTGACGCTCGCCGACATTTTGAATTTTTCCGCGCCACCGACCGGCGGATACAAGGAGCTGCCATGGCCGGATGCGTATTGGCCCAAGGAAAACGCGCCCGCGTCCCCCTTGGCGTGGGACCGCTCCATCGCCGCCGTCGAAGCAGACCTGGAGAAGTTCAAGGCGCTGCTCGCGAAGCCGAACGCCGACCTGTATAAGCCGTTCCGATGGGGGACGGGGCAGAACCTGCTGCGCGAGGCGTTGTTGATCGCGGACCACCAGGCGTATCACATCGGCGAGCTGGTTTTGCTGCGGCGGCTGCTCGGTTGCTGGAAGAGCTAGTGGCGGATTCGGAAAGACGAGAAGCAGATTCCTCCGCTACGCTGCGGAATGACAAACAAGAAAGGCGCTACGCTGCGGAATGGCAAACAAGAAAGATGTTGCGCTGCGGAACAAACGAAGAAGGCGAGTGACAAGCGGAGGGGCAGATTGAACGAGCCGGAAGTCATTGAGGCAATGCTGGGCAGCGGGACCGGGCGGACGATCGCGGTCGTCGGCTTGTCGGAGGACCCGGCCCGGCCCAGCCACTATGTTTCGCAGTACATGCAGCAGCACGGATACAAGATCTACCCGGTAAATCCCTCCATTGACGCGGTGCTCGGTGAAAAATGCTACGCGTCGCTGACCGCGCTTCCGGTCAAGCCGGACGTAGTGAACGTGTTTCGCGTGCCGTCGCAGATTCCCGCCATCGTTGACGAGATGCTCACGCTCGGTCTCGACAACCTGTGGGTGCAGCAGGGGATCGTGAATCTGGAGGCGGCGGAGCGCGCCGAGCGAGCAGGCATTCGCGTGGTCATGGACCGCTGCATCATGGTGGAGCATCGGGGGAGACAGTTGTGAGTTGTGAGTTGTGAGTTGCTAGTGGCGGAGACAAACTGCAGACGCATCGCGGACAATCGGCAGGTCCGAGACCAACTACAATCAAGGGTGTGAGGATTCGGCTGACATTTTGGGCTGCTGTGCTGGCGGTGCTGGGCGTGGCTGCCGGAGCGGACGCGCGCGGGCAGATCGCGGTGGTTGGCGACGGCGGCCCTGGGCCGGTGAAGGCGCAGCATCTCACGGTCGAACTGGTGTCGCTGGGGCCGGCGATTGCGCCGGGGGGAACGCAGGTGGTCGGGCTGGTGTTCAGCATCGATGAGCATTGGCACGTCTACTGGGTGAATGCCGGCGATTCGGGCGAGCCGCCGCATATTGCGTGGACGCTGCCCGCGGGCATCAGCGCCGGGCCCATGCAGTTTCCCATCCCGGAGCGGCTGCCGCTGGGGCCGCTGATGGATTTTGGCTACGAAGACGAAGTTGCCTTTCCGCTGACCATCTCCGCGGCCGCGGCGGCAAAGTCGGGCCCGGTGCATCTGGACGCGCAGGTCGACTGGCTGGTGTGCGCGCAGGTCTGCCTCCCGGGCAAGGCGCACCTTGGCATCGACCTGAACGTGCAGCCGGGAGCGCCGCAGCCCGCGCAGGAGCCGCTGGTCGGCGCGCTGGGAGAGGCGCTGACCTTGCTCCCCAAGCCGCTGCCCGCCGGAGCCAGCTTCTCCGTTCGCGCCGACAGCCGGCAGTTCGAGCTGACGCTGATCGACGGCGCGCGCCACACTACCGCGGAGTTTTATCCGTACGACAAAGACCCGACCGACGTCATCGAGAATGCCGCAGACCAGAACACCGAGCCGCTGCGCAACGGCATACGGCTCTACGTCCCGCGCTCGCCCGATCTGGCAGCGCTTCCGTGCACGCTGCATGGAGTCTTCAGGCTTTCCGACACGCTGGGCTACGATGTCACCGCTCCGGTGGTTGCCAGCGACACGCCGATTGTTCCGGCCGCGCCTGCGACGTTCGCGGCGAGCGCAGGCGCAATCGGCCTGGCGTTCCTCGGCGGCATCATTCTGAACCTGATGCCCTGCGTCTTTCCGGTCCTATTCCTGAAGGGGCTGGCGCTGGTGCAGACTGCCGGCGCCGGCGAGCGAGTGCAGCGCGGAGATCTGCGCCGCCACAGCCTGGTCTACGCGCTGGGAATCCTGGCGTCGTTCTGGGCGATCGTGGCCGTGCTGCTGCTGCTGCGCGCCACGGGCAGCCACGCGGGCTGGGGCTTTCAGTTGCAGTCGCCGGTGTTCCTGGCCATGCTGGCGTCGTTTCTATTCCTCTTCGCACTCTCGCTGGCGGGACAGTTTGACATTGGCCTCTCGCTGACGAGCGTGGGCGGCGGGCTGGCGCAAAAGCAGGGCTACGCCGGGAGCTTCTTTACCGGCGTGCTCGCGACGGTGGTGGCCACGCCCTGCACGGCACCCTTTATGGGCGCGGCGGTCGGGTTTGCGCTGGCGCAGTCAGGGGCGATCACGTTTGCGGTGTTCACGGCCCTGGCGCTCGGGCTGGCCGCTCCCTACGTGCTGCTCAGCTGGCAACCGGCCTGGGCGCGACTGCTGCCGCGTCCCGGCGCGTGGATGGAGGTCTTCAAGCACATCACCGCCGCCATCTTCTTTGCGACGGCCATCTGGCTGGCGTGGGTGTACGGGCAAATCAAGGCCGCGGGCGGAGCCGCAGATACGGGCGTGAATCAGATAGCGCTGCTGATGGCGTGCTTTCTGATGATGGCGATCGCGGGTTGGGTGCTGGGACGCTGGCCCGCGAAATGGGGCAGCGGCATTGCCGCCGTTCTGCTGATCGCACTGGGATTGGCGATTCCGCTGTCGCAGGCGCGTGGTGCGCAGCGGGCGGGCGCGGAGACAGCGACTGCCGGGGCGGCGGGTGCATTTGCAACGAACGGGGCTACAAATACAAATGGGGCCGAGGTGGCGTGGCAGCCTTACTCGGAGCAGGCGCTGGACGCAGCGCATGCAGCGGGCCACCCGGTCTTCATCGACTTCACCGCCGCGTGGTGCCTCAGTTGCCAGTACAACGAGCGCGTGGTGTTGAAGTCTGCCGACGTGGAGAGCGCGCTGCTGAAGGGCGGCGTGGTGATGATGAAAGCCGACTGGACCAACGACGATCCTGCGATCACGCAGAAGCTGGCCTCGGTGGGCCGCGCCGGAGTGCCCACCTATGTCATCTATCCGGCAGCCGCGAGCGCCGCCGCAGACGTGCTGCCCGAGTTCCTCACCAAAGACCTGGTGCTGAAGGCGATTGAGCGGGATACGAAGTGAAAGTTGTTAGTTGTTAGTTGCTAGGAAGAGCAAAAGCAGATTCCCTTTCCAACCCGATGAACACGCGCACTTCCACGCCGTGCAGTGAGCCAATAATTCGCTAATTGTCCGGTGGCCGCTCAATATGGTCCACCACAATCCCGTCAATCTGCGCCTTCGCCGAAACCAGTTGCAGCCCCACCTGCTTCAGCCCTTCGAACATCGAAGGCACGCCCGAATCGTCCGCCATCTGCTTAAGCTGTTCCGGCAGCTGCGTATACGGGATCGGCACGGTGAAGTTGTAGTTGCCCGTCAGCCCCGTCTTGTCGATCACAATCCGCCCGGCACGGTTCTCCCCCGAGATCGAATTCACCAGGTCCGCCATGCTCTCGTCCTGGCATACCAGGTTGAACGGATCGAACCAACTCAGCACCTTGCCCGTCAGCACCTGGCCGTTGGGCGTCGTCAGCGTATCGCCCGGCTTGTACTCCTTCAGCTTCGGCCCGCCCTTCGCCACCACCAGGTCGAACACCGGATGCTCCGTCGTATCCTCGTGCACCTGCAGCTTCAACTCGTCCGCCAACAGCTCGCGCACCATCATGCGCTTCTCCGTCAGCGTCATCTTCTTCCATGTCGGCAGGTCGGCCGGCGCCACCTTGGCCTCAAACTCCCAGTATTCGTCTTTCACCCATTCCGGTTCATTCGAAACCAAAAAGTACCCCTTGTGCTGATACGCAAACATCAGCAGGCTGTCGATGGTCGAGCCGTGATACGCGATAAAGTCCCCCTCCGCCGGAAACTCCCTCCCGCGTCCCGGCTTATCCGCCCGCCTGAAGCTCACCACGTCGAACTTGATCGGCACGCTCAGCGAAAACGACTCCTCCGGCGCCGCGCCCGCGGGCGCCGCCGCCGCTATGTATGCGCCCGACTTGTCGCGCTTCGAGCAGCACAGCGCCACCTGCTGCTCCACCTTGGCGTGGCTCGCACGCCACACCGTCCCATCGCCCTGCGTCGCCTCGTCGAGAAAGAACCAGAACTCCTTGGCATCCGCCCGCGGCGCCACATGCTGGTCCGGCACGTCGATCGTCTCCTCCGGCAGCATGTTCTGCTCCAGCGTCACCAACTCGCCCGAGTGGTACTCCACCCCCGTCGCCAGCACATACGCCCATCCCACCCGGTAGGTGTGGTACCCGTATTTGCTGCGGTTGTGCAGCCGCGCTCCCGCCAGCCAGTCGCTGGCCGACTGCGTCACCCCCACAAACTCGGTCGGCATATCCGTCTGCAATACAGGAATCATCCCGATCCCCTGCGCATTCACCTTCGGTCCAATCCGCACCACCGGCTCCGTCAGCGTCGCCGACCGCGGCGTTGCCGCCTGCGTCGCCCCCTTGTTCGCTGCGCCCGCCGTTGTGCAGCACTGCGTGTAGAACGCGGCAATCGCCGCGTGGTCCGCGTTCGCCACGCTCCCATCCGCCAGCGTTGCCTGCTCTACGAACACCAGAAAGCCCTTCGCATCCGGCCGCACCGGCACATCTTCCCCCGGCACGCTGAACGTCCCGCCCGCGCCCACCCCCTGCTCCGGCGCAATTACATCGCTCGCATGGAACTCCAGCCCGCCCGCCAGCGCATACGCCCATCCCAGCCGCACCGACATCAACTCCTGCTTGGCCTTGTTCGCAATCTGCACGCCCATCATCCAGTGGCTCGCATCGTGCTGCGACAGCACGACCTCCGCCGGAAACCCCGGCTGCTGCACATCGATCATCGCCGCCCCACTCGCCCGCTGACTATGCGGCACCGGCGGCAGATTAATCCCCGGCGGCGGCGCATCCTGTGCCCACGCCATCCCCGCGCACACTGCCGCCATGCACGTCATCCGCAAAACCGAAACCGCCCGCTTCGCCATCGCGCACCTCCGCAACCCACCTCGAACCTGAACTTTGAACCTGGTACCCGGCCTCAGTTCTCCGACGGCCTCTCAATATGATCCACCACAATTCGCTCCCGACGCCGCCAGCAACGCCGCGGCTATCACCACCCACCCCGCTCTCCGCATCTTCATTCTCATCGCCGTCCTCATCGCCGACGCCTCCCATCGCATGTCCACCACGATCCCACCAACCCAACCCCCGGCTAAGCCCTTAACGCTACCTCCAACCCACATCGCCTGTCATTCAGGCCACCCCTCACACACCGACCGCATTAGCCCATAGCCCCTGGGCACAACCGCATCCTGTCTCGGTGAGTCCGCGCTTGGCGTCCGCACTTGTCCGTCTCCAACCCCGCGGGCCGGGCGGCGCGCCTGCGTGGGGCAAGGGTCTGCCTTTTCCGCGACTTGCGCCGATTCCCTACCCCCAAAAGTGGTATTCCTACCGTCCGCCGGAATGAGATACCTTCCCCAATAAGGGCTGTGAAAGCTCTTGCGTCTGTCAGGCGTTGGTCGCTGCAACAGGGGAGATGAGCCGCGTTGATTCCTCTTTTTCGTTGACGCGCCGCGTCTGGCCTGAAAAAATGAGGGGTAACTCGAGTATCAAGACTGCATTGCCGGCCGATAAGTGAAAACAGCAGTTTAGAAAGCCGGCGCCGCGCACGTCGCTATCCACCCCCCTCGAACACATTAGCCGGCCGTGGACGCGCGGATTGGCATTTACCAACGTTGCATCCGCCTGAGAAGGCGGCGAAGTCCCGTCGACATGGGTCTGCATTGGTCGAAGGGAGGCCCCGATGAATAGGTCCCGAATTCGAATTCAGATTGCCGTACTTGCCTTTATTCTTCTCCCAGCATCGGTCGGAATCCTCGCGGTCCATGCTTCCGCTACCTGCGAGCGTTTCGTCCGTACCTATGTCACCACGCCGGTGCGCAATCAAGTCAGCAAGCAAACGGCTGGGGCGTGGGCTGCCTGGCGGGCCGCCCATCCCAATTGGAAACCCAACCCGAATATTCACCGGCCCAGGTATGTCATGACCCGGGAGGAGGCGGTAGAGAAGGTGAACTTCGCCTGCTCCATTCCCACCGACCCGGTCAATCTCGATCTCGTCTTCACGCCAACTTCCTTCGCCGCTCCGCCGGTCATCACCGACCTCCCCACCATGGAGATCGCGCAGACTCTGTTGCCGCCCGAGCTCCCGCCGCAGGTTGTGGAGGTGCTGCCGGTGCTGCCCATCGTCCCGCCCCAGTTCACGGCGCAGACCGGGTCAATCCCCGAACCCGGCAGCTGGTTGCTGGTCGCCACCGGCTTCGGCTTCCTTTTCCTGGTTGCGGGCGCAAAGGCCCTCCTCCCCGAAGCATAAGCCCGGCTTCATAAGCTCGCCTGGTCTGGACCGAATCCCCGGCCAGCTTGCTGGCTTGGGTGAGGAAGTATCCCCACACCTATTGTTGTTTGCCGCGCTTGTTCTCGCGGATGCGCCGGATCTCCTCCATCCGCTGCGCCAGCGCCTTCTCGCGGCCTTCCTGGGTCGGATGGTAGTAGCGGCGGTCCTTGAGCGACGGCGGCAGGCAATCCATGTCCGCCACTCTGCCCTCCACGTTGTGCGCGTACTGGTAGCCCTTGCCGTAGTCGAGCGACTTCATGAGCTTGGTGGGCGCGTTGCGCAGGTGCAGCGGGACCGGCTCCGCGGCCGTCGCCTCAATGTCGGCCTGCACCGCTCCATACGCGGTATACACCGCGTTCGACTTGGGTGCCAGCGCCAGGTACACCACCGCCTGCGCCAGCGCCAGGTCGCCTTCCGGCGAGCCCAGAAAGTCGTACGCATCGCGCGCGGACAGGCAAAGGTTCAGCGCTTCCGGCGCGGCCAGCCCTACATCTTCCACCGCCATGCGCACCACCCGGCGAGCTACGTACAGCGGATCTTCGCCCGCCTGCAGCATTCGACCCAGCCAGTACAGCGCGGCGTCGGCGTCGGAGTTGCGCACGCTCTTGTGCAGCGCGGAGACAATGTCGTAGTGCTGCTCGCCCCGCTTGTCGTACAGCAGCACACGCCGCTGCAGCGCCTCGGCGGCAATCGCTTTCGTTATGCGCCGGTCCGGCTGCTCGGCGGCCAGGTTCGCAGCCACGTCCAGCGCGTTCAGCGCATTGCGCGCGTCGCCGCTGGCATAGGCGGCAATCGTCGCCAGCGCTTCCTCGTCCGCGGCAATAAGGGCGCCGCCAAGCCCGCGGCTCTCGTCCGCTAGCGCGCGCTGCAACAGCCCGATAATCTGCGCCTCCGTCAGCGGCTGCAGCGTGTACACGCGGCAGCGCGACAGCAGCGCGGCGTTCAACTCGAACGACGGGTTCTCTGTGGTCGCGCCGATCAGTCGTATTGCACCGCGTTCCACGTACGGCAGGAAGGCGTCTTGCTGCGCCTTGTTGAAGCGATGGATCTCGTCGATGAACAGGATGGTGCGCCCCGCCGCTCCCATCCCCATGCTGGCCGCCTTCTCCGCGGCCACCATCACCTGCTTGATCTCCTTGATGCCCGCCATCACCGCGGAGAACTCGATAAAGGTGGCGTGCGTCAGAGCGGCAATGATCTTCGCCAGCGTGGTCTTGCCCGTTCCCGGAGGCCCCCAGAAGATCATTGACGTCGGATCGTCGTGTTCAATGGCCAGCCGCAGCGGCTTGCCCGGCCCCAGCAGATGCTCCTGCCCCACAAACTCCTGCAGCGTGCGCGGCCGCATGCGGTCTGCCAGCGGAGCATGGCTCAGAGCGTTTGCAGCCGCGGTCATCGGAGATGCGTCGAAGAGAGACATAAAGACAGTTGTCAGTTGCTAGTGTAGTGCGTTGGAAAAATCGGTACGTATCAGGTGCCGCAAGTCGTAGCCTTTCGGAGGAGCAGCGGCCTTCAGAGGATGCTGAAAAAGAGCGCACACATTGGCCTTTCGGATTAGCAGCGGCCTTTCGGATTAGCAGCGGCCTTTAGGCCGCGGTAAGGGCTAATATTGGGAATATGCAGCTTCCGGATACGAGTTCTCTTGATTTCCTGCATAGGGAGTGGCCCGTGATAAAGGGGGCACCATTCTCATTTTTTGGATCTGTGGTTATCTGCGTCTGTCTTGGATGGTGGGCCATTTGGGCTAGTTTCCGTTCGCGATTAGAACGTAATAAAGATGCTATTGAGCACCTTGAGCGCGACAAGAAACGCCTAAAGGAAGAATTAGAACAAAAGCCGCCACCCGTCGACAGAATTATTGCCCAGGCAAAGCCAAAGAAGGAACCCAACGTGAAGTTCATGGGGTTCTGGAAAACCGATGGAGCGAAGGATCGACCGAGATCCTTCCTTGCGACTTTTGAGAACTACCCAATCCCCAATGAGTCGATAGCTGACTTCCTAAACGCAAAAGCAAAGGTAGAACTCTTCTACTCAGACGACGGGTATACCGTGGTAATGCCGTGCAAGTGGGTAGACAACGATTATCTCAGCGTAAACCTTACGGGAGGGTGCCCCCGAATGGTCATGTTAGCCATGTGCGAAAGTGGCAAGTGGAAAGCGCAGAAGGTAGTCGAGAGACCTAGTTCTTGGGGTTCAATTTATGAGACGGAAGAGCTTGATCTTGCTCCTGGTGATTATCGGGCACTGGTGACGCTGATTGGCTCTCAGAATTTATCAACGAGCCCAGTAGAGGTTCGCTTCACTATTAGTGATGATGGACAACTGGACTTTACGCCGCAATCGGTTTCTTATACTCCAACACTGGAGCCTCAATGAGTTTCATAGAACCCGTCCTGCGTGACGCACCACACCTAGTTGTTCGTTGTTTGTTGCGATGCGGCGCGCTGGCGGGCAGCTTCGTAGAGGAGCAGCGAGCCAGCGATGGCCGCGTTGAGGCTTTCGACAGGGCCGGGCGTGGGAATGGTGATGCACTTATCGGCAAGGGCGAGCAGTTCCGGGGAGAGACCGCCGCCTTCGTTGCCGATCATGAGGGCGCAGGGCTGGCTGAGGTCGGCGGCGGCGATGGGCAGGGTTGGCGGGCTGAGCGGATCGTCCGCGACGGCGGCGAAGAGACGCAGGCCGCGCGCCTTCAGCGTCATTAACTCAGCCGCACCGGCCTCGACCACGGGAACGCGAAACACCGAGCCTGCGGACGCGCGCAACGCCTTCTGGTTCCACTCGTCTACGGTGCCGGCGGTGGTCAGTACCCCGGTGGCGCCAAAGGCCTCGGCAGACCGGATCAGCGTGCCCAGGTTGCCGGGATCCTGCACTCCTGCCGCAATCATCAGCAGCGGCGCCTTCCCGCCCGCCACGCCCGGCGGACAGACATCTCCCATGCTCCAGACCGGCGGGACCAGCAGCGCGGCAATCCCTTGCGGCGACCGCGTATCCACGCAGCTCGCGAAGACCTCTTCGCTCAGCTCAATTTTCTCGACGTTGCCCGGAACCCACTCGGGGGCATCGCGCCGCTGGCTGAGGAAGATCGTCTTGAACACCAGCCCGCTGCGCATCGCCTCGTGCAGCAGGTGCTCGCCCTCAATCGCGACCAGGCCGCCGGAGAGCTTTGCGTTTCCGCCGAACGCCGCGCGCAGTTGCTTCACGCGGGGGTTGGCGCGGCTGGTGACGAGCGTCGTGCGCATAGCGGAATCTTACGCTGCGTCACCGCGCGCGCGTCGGGCGGACACGGCAGCGAGCATCAGTTGCAGGCGAGCGCGGTCCAAACGGCGCCAGGAACATTGTTCGCGCCGCTGAGCACCAGGTCCACAAAACCGCCCGCCGGCACCGCATCGTTGCCGGTCACGGAGCAGGAGCTTCCTGTCGTCGCCGTGCAGGTTAGGTCCGTGCTGCTCACCATGTTCCCGGGAGTACCGATGCGCAGCGTAACCGTAATTGTCCCGCCCTGCTCCGAAAATATATTCAGGGCCGTCGCCGTACATCCCGCCGGGACCCACGTAAGCACTGAATTCGGAACGGACTCCGCATTGCTCCCATTGGGATTGTTCACGGAGTAGTACGGGTAGTTCGAAGAGTTTTGAACGGAGTGATACACCGACGCGAATGCAATCCCGCTGGTCCCGCCGCCGCCGCTTCCCGGCGCTCCCGCCGCGCCTTGAGGGATGCTGAAGTTCAGCACTGCCGCTGAACTGGTCCCGACGTTGGTCACCGTGGCTGGGCTGCCTGCCGCGCCGGTGGCCACCGTCCCAACCGCCACCGTTGCCGCTGAGCCGGTTGGGCCGGTTGGTCCCGCGCTTCCGGCCTGCGCCAGTACCGTCCACGCCTGCGGATACAGGTCCGGCTCGGATGCGGAATTGCTCATCGCCGCCAGATATGTCGACCCGGCAAACGTCACCGCATCGTTGGCCGCGTACCCCGTGCCCATCGTCCATGCCCCGCGGAAGTTCATTCCCGCAGCGCCGGCCGCACCCGTAGCGCCGGTTGCCCCTGTTGCTCCGGCTGCTCCCGCAGCCCCAGCTGGCCCAATCGGCCCCGCCNNCCCCGCCGCTCCGGCCGCTCCGGCAACTCCCGGAATCCCCTGTGCCGCCAGCACCGCCCATTCTGCCGGACTCAGCGACGGCGTATTCCCATTGTTGCCCGCCATCAGCG
Organism: Granulicella sp.; assembly: GCA_003162875.1. Classification (GTDB taxonomy): domain Bacteria; phylum Acidobacteriota; class Terriglobia; order Terriglobales; family Acidobacteriaceae; genus Edaphobacter. Next base: position 1,015 of record PLUT01000200.1, on the reverse strand, counting down.
ATATGTATGTCGACCCCTGCCAGCTCACTGCGTCGTTCAGCGCATAGTTCGTCGCCGACTGGTAATTGCCCAGGTAGTTCGCCACCGGAGGCCCCTGCGGCCCCGTCGCGCCAGCCGGCCCTTGCAACCCGGCCGGTCCCTGCAGCCCCGTCGGCCCGGTCGTCCCGATGGCGCCGGCGACGCCCGCCGGCCCGGTCGCCCCGGCCGCACCCGCCGCCGCAAACAGCGCCCACTGCTGCGGACTCTGGTCGGGCGTATTCCCATGGTTGCTCGCAATCAGCGATACATACCCCGCGCCGTTGTACGAAACTCCATCCGCCAGCGCATAGTTCGTCGTCGANNTCCCTGCGGCCCCATCGGCCCGCTAAGCCCGGCCGCTCCCGTCGCCCCGGGAATCCCTTGCGCTCCGGCCGTCCCTGCGATTCCCTGCGGCCCCTGCGGCCCGCTGGCCCCGGCCGCTCCCGTCACCCCGGGAAGCCCCTGCGCTCCGGCCGACCCCGCGATTCCCTGCGGCCCCACCGGCCCCATCGGCCCGGCTGAGCCCATCGTTCCCGGCGGTCCCTGAGGCCCGGCCAGCCCCGCCGCACCCGTCGCACCGGTTGGGCCGGCCGCACCCTGCGCCGCCAGCATGCCCCACTGCTGTGGACTGAAGCTCGGCGTGTTCCCGTGATTGCTCGCGATGAGCGAGGTATAGCTCGTCCCCTGCCAAAGCACCACATCGCCCAGCGCATAGTTCTGCGTCGAATCGTAATTCCCCTGGTACTCCAGCCCGCCTGCCCCTGAAGTCCCTGCGGGGCCCTGTGGTCCGGCTGGCCCAACCGGTCCCGTCGCTCCGGCCGCCCCTGCAGCTCCAGCCAGCCCCGCCGCACCCGTCGGACCGGTTGGCCCGGCCGCACCCTGCGCCGCCAGCACGCCCCACTGCTGTGGACTGGCGCTCGGGCTGTTCCCGTGGTTGCTTGCGATGAGCGAGATATAACTCGTCCCCTGCCAAAGCACTACATCGCCCAGCGCATAG
>PLUT01000381.1 GCA_003162875.1 Granulicella sp. | reverse complement strand
GGGATAATCCCCAATTAAAGAAGGGCCAAACAGCGCCCAGAGTCGTGTCCTGCAACACCGGACCGGACCTGGAGCCTGTCGCACCGCCGGCCGCAGCGTGGGAAAGAACGAACCAATGATCCACACCAAACGTGCGCGCACTCCTCTGGACTCATCCGGAACGGGATATATCCCATCCGAACCAATTCCATATCCCGGTTCGAATCTAAGTCCTTTCGCAGGAATATCTTGGAATCAAATGCCGGGGGGAGGGGGTACCCCCACCGAACTCTTCCCGCAGCGGGAACCGACCACGGCGCGCCCACCTCTGGACTTACCCGACACACGATATATCCAACCCGAACCAACTCCATATCCCGGTTCGAATCGAAGTCCTCTCGCATGAATATCTTGGAATCAAATGCCGGGGGGAGGGGGGTACCCCCAGCAGCTTCTCTTCCCGGAGCCCGCAAGTCTTTCGCCCCGCGCTACACTGGTGCGTTCAGCGGAGGCTTCGATGAGGAGGCTTAGAAATGGATTCCGGCGATTCGCGGTGGTCTCGTGCGTCCTGGCGCTAGTCGCTGGGATGTCATCGGTCGCTCAGTCCTCGCCTGCCGTCAGAATCCTGGGCGTCGTCACTGATTCCACCGGCAAGCCGATCGGCGGGGCCACCATCACATTCACCAATACCGACACCGGTGTCGCGACCAGCCGCCAAACCAGCGTCTCCGGCGCCTACTCGATATCCCCAATGCAGCCTGGCCCGTACCACCTCGAAGCCGCCGCCAAAGGCTACGAAAGACTCCCCCGGATAAACATCGTCGTCGACCCAACCCACACCACGCAGGTTTTCGACGTCAAACTCCAGATCCCCGACCCCCACGTGGGCGCGATGCCCGGCGATGCCGCGGGCGGCGGCAAGGCTAACACCACGCCACAGCCAGCCGCCGTTCCCCTATTCCGCGACCCCATCCACGACGGCGCAGCCGACCCTGTCGTCGTCTGGAACCGCGCGCGCAAGACCTGGTGGATGCTCTACACCAACCGCCGCGCCGATCTCGCCGACTCGAACGGCGTGACCTGGGTGCACGGCACCCACATCGGCATTGCCGAGTCGGCCGACGGCGGCGCGCACTGGAAATACGTCAGCGAGGCAGATATTCCCCTGCCCGCGCCGGACTACACGCTGTGGGCGCCCGAGGTGATCGACACCGGCGGCCTCTACCACATGTTCCTCACCGTGGTTCCCGGCACCTTCAGCGACTGGCAGCATCCGCGTCACATCCTGCACCTGACCAGCAAGGACTTGCTGCACTGGAAGCCGCTCGAAAACGCGAACCTGGAGTCGGACCGGACGATCGATGCGTGCGTCTTCAGGATGCCCGATGGCAACTGGCGGCTATGGTACAAGAACGAGGCGGATAGCTCGAAGGTCTACTTCAGCGACTCGCCCGACCTTGTGCACTGGACCCCGAAGGGCATCGCGACCACCAACCACGGCGAAGGCCCGGTGGTCTTCCAGTGGCACGGCCACTACTGGCTGATCAACGACCCCCACGCCGGGCTCGCGGTCTTCCGCTCGGATTCCGATGCCTTGACCACCTGGAAGCAACAGCCGGACAACCTCCTCCGCGTGCCGGGCACGCAGCCCACCGACCGCGCCATGGGCAATCACGCAGATGTGGTGGTGGACGGCAGCAGTCGCGCGTGGCTCTTCTATTTCACCGGGCAGGGCGGTCCGGACGCGGAAGGACATGATCGCGGCTGGGCGAGGCACTCGTTCCTGCACGTGACGGAACTGCACGAGCAGGACGGCGTGCTGACGGTCGATCGCAACGCACCGGCCTACATCCACATGCTGCCTCCGCCGAAGAACAAGAAGAGCGACATAGCCAAGGCGTGGTCTTTGCCTGTCTTGGACCGTCAGTTCGGCACCGCAGGGAGTGCTCCGCAAGCGGACGCCTCGAGAGCGCCTTCTCCACTCCGTCCTTCAGGACCTCTTCCCGGAATGGCAATCTCGGCACCCCAGCCTGTCTACCCCTCGACGGCAAAGGCCGCCAACGTACAGGGAGTAGTTGTCTTGCATGTGACAATCTCGAAAGAGGGCAGAGTCGAGCACTTGCAGATTGTCGGTGGTCCGCCGATGCTTCAATCTGCAGCCGCCGATGCGGTAAAGCAGTGGAGATACATGCCCTACCTGGTCAAAGGGGAACCGGCAGAGGTCGAAACGACCATTAACGTCAATTTCTCCCTCAGCGGCGGCGCGACAACAAGCGCCCCTGCGCCATTGGTCCCCGCTGGCGGTGGCCCTTAGTCGATCACGCGCACGCCGCCGCGGCCAACCAACTCCTCCACGCGGTCGATGAAGAGGCGATCGGCGCTAACGGTTACGTTGTGCGGCTCCAGCACCGCGCAGAACTCACCCGGCTCTTCGAGGTCGAGCAGGACCCTGCCCTTGCCCGGCGCGGCCAGGAAGACGGCGCGCAGTTTCTCCAGCAGCGCGAGGTCAGGATGTTGCAGCGGAACCTTGATCCGTAACGATTCCGGCAGCTTGAGCGCGACGTCCTCCAGCGCCTGGATGTTGGAGACCGAGAGCTTCGGCGCGGAGTCTTCCTCGCCCCGCAGCACGCCGCGGACCAGCACCGGCACATCGATCTTCAGCTTCTCGGCGAGCTTGGTGTAGGCGGTGGAGAAGGCGATCAGCTCGATCTTGCCGGCCGCATCTTCGAGCGCGGCCTGGGCGTACATCTCGCCCGACTTCTTCGACTTGGCGACCTTCAGCCCGGTAATGACGCCGGCAATTTGTATCTCATTCTGCGGCTCATTCTGGCCCCAGCGGAAGTTCTGCGGCTCAGGCTTCATCTCGCACGCGGTCGCGGTGTCGACCACCTTCAAGTTGCGCAGCTTCTCGCGGTACTTGTCCAGCGGATGGCCGGAGACGAAGAAGCCGAGCACCTCCTTTTCGTTCTGCAGGCGGGTGTGCTCGTCCCAGTCTGGCGCGGGCGGCAGCGCCTCAATGGTGCGGCTTGCGGCAGGTGCGTCACCGGCGTCGAAGATGCCGCCGAACAGCCCGGACTGGCCGGCGGCCAGGTCCTTCTGCGATTTCTGCGCGCGTTCGATAGCCTTGTCCAGCGCGGCCTCAACCTGCCCGCGAGTGCCGAAGGCATCCATCGCGCCGGCCTTGATCAGGGATTCAAGCACGCGCTTGTTCAGCAGGCGCAGGTCCACCTTGTCGCAGAACTCCCACAGGCTGGCGAAGCCCTGCTTCCCTTCCGCGCGCAGCGCCTCGCGTGCAGCAAGGATGGAGACGATGGCGTTGTGGCCGACATTCTTGATCGCGGCGAGCCCGAAGCCGATGGCCTCGCCGGCGGCCGTGTGCACTGGCGTAAAGTTCGCGCCCGACACCTGCACGTTCGGGGGGACGACGGGGATATTCCTCTCGCGGCACTCGGCAATGTACTTGACGACATTCTCCGGCTTCGAGGTTTCGCTGGTCAGCAGCGCAGCCATGAACTCCACCGGGTAGTGCGTCTTGAGCCACGCGGTGTGGTAGGCAAGCAGGGCGTACGCAGCCGAGTGCGACTTGTTGAAACCATATCCGGCGAACAGCGCCATCAGGTCGAAGATCTTTCCGGCGACGTCCTTGGGATGCTTGTTGGCGGCAGCGCCGGACATGAAGCGCTCGCGCTGCTTGGCCATTTCGCGGGCATCCTTCTTGCCCATGGCGCGGCGCAACAGGTCTGCCTCGCCCAGCGAGTAGCCGGCGATGACGTTGGAGATCTGCATCACCTGCTCCTGGTAGACCATGACGCCGAAGGTCTCGCGCAGGATGGTCTCCATCTCCGGCAGGTCGTACTCCACCGCGCGGCGACCCCATTTGCGCTCGATGAAGTCGTCGATCATCGATATGGGCCCGGGGCGGTAGAGCGCGTTCAGGGCGGTCAGGTCTTCGACGCGGTTCGGCTTGTACCGGCGCAGCACATCGCGCATTCCGCTCGATTCAAACTGGAAGACGCCGGAGGTGAGCGCACGATGGAAGACCTGCTCGTAAGTCTGCGCGTCGTCCAGAGCAATGGTGGAGAGATTGAGGTCCACACCCTGGGTCGACTTGATCAGCTTCAGCGCGTCGTCGATGACAGTCAGCGTGGTCAGGCCCAGGAAGTCCATCTTCAG
>PLUT01000320.1 GCA_003162875.1 Granulicella sp. | reverse complement strand
CATAGCGATGTACAGGCTTCGCGTTGCTTTGCGCGATTGCCGCGTTAGACATCAGCGCAATAGCTGCTATCAAAAGGGCATTCGTCTTCATCAGGAGGCCTCGTCACCAAGGTTGCTTCAGCATTGCCAGGGTTTCTCTAACAGCGTTATGCAACAGGAGGAACCGTGCGATGTATTTTTCTAGAGCGGGAGCCAGTATATCGCTTTCAAGAAACAGCTCGCCCTGACTGATAGCGAGTGTGTAGACGAGCCTGAGACCACGGGCCAATGCCTGCCTTAGCCGCGTCCGGCGTAGTCTCGGTAGGGGGAGAGGCTAGTACGCGACCAGCTTGACGCTGCCGAAGAGGCCGGAGGTTGCGGGCGTGGATGCTCCACCGCGTCCTCCGCCACCTGCTCCAGTTGGAGCGGCAGGTGCGCCCGCCCCGGCGGCTGCGCCAGCGGCTCCGGCGACACCTGCGCCCGATCTGCGGCGCGCTCCTGCACCAGCGCCTGGGCCTACACCTGCGGGCGGAGCCGTCGCTAAACCAGGCGCGGTGGTCGCTGCCGTTGGTGCAACAGCCGGAGGCGGACCACCCGGCCCACCGCGACCGCCCGTGACCAGCGCGTCCACTTCGATGACCAGGTCGTTCGTACCTTTCTTCAGCGCGCCGGTCACGTCCCAGCGATACGGCTGCCAGTCGGTCGCGCCCAGATCTTTGCCGTTCAAAGTCACCTTGGCGTAGTCGTGCACGTCGGCGATTTCGAGATACACGCGCTTGCTCTTTGGCGCGGCCTCAGCGGTGAATTGCTTGCGGTAGGTAGCCGGTCCGGCGAATCCGGTGGCACCGAGATCCTCCCACGGCTTCAGTTCGGTCGTGATTGGTTTGCCGTTGAGGTCGAGGTTCCACTCGCCAGTCAGCTCGGCCAGCGTGGTGCCTGCGGCGAACGATGGCTCCGATGCGGCAACCTCTCTCGGTAGCGGACCGACAACGATCACTTTCGCCTCATATGGCGCGAGCACCAGCGGAATCTTTACTCCATCTGCGTCAGACGTTGCGCTCATCATGGGATGAATCTCGCCCGTGCCCATGTCCCAGTTCTGCGCCCTGCCATGGCCGGCGACGGTAACCATGCGCGACTCGGACTTGTTGCTCTCGTTGAAGAAGTAGTACATGTCGCCGTCAGTCCACTGGCGATGGGTGTAGGTCAGGCGTGGGAAGTCGGCGTCGAGCTTGACGTCAGGCTTGGGCAGCGCGGCCAGCACGGCGGGGGTGATGTCGCCGGAGGGCTCGATGAGAGTGGCGAAGCTGAGGTCGGGCTTCTCCTTCGCGTCCATAAAGGTTTTGTCGAGGATGAGGCTGGGCGTCTTGCCGACGAAGATGACCTTGCCGCCCTGTTTGGCGAACTCGCGCAGGCGGCTAAGGCCGGTGCGAGTGATGACCGTCATCGACGGGAGGACGATGGCCTTGTAGGTCTGCCCGCTGAGATTAGTGAAGCCGCCGTTGGCGAGTGTGGCGACGGAACTAAGCGACTGCTCGTCGAAGTAATCCCAGTCCACTTGGTGCTCGAAGAGCTGCCAGCCGAGCTTGGTGGTGCTGCGGTCGGCTTCGGTGGCCGCGTCGCCGCCAAGCCAAATGGTGTTGCCAGGATGATAGAGGCCGACCTGCGCGGCAGGACGACCGATGGCCATCAGGTAGCCGCCGCGGTTGGTGTACCAAGCAATCATCGCGGCCTCAGGCGGAGTCGGCGGAGGCGGCGCGGCTGCGTTGGCGTCCTGGCCAAATCGCGTAACCGGCACGCGGATCTGCATCGCGTTTACGCCGCGGACGAATTGGAAGTCGAGCTGGTACTTGCCGTCGATGCCCGTGCCGCCGCCCTCTTCCGCCCACACCTTCGGCTTGCCGAAGAGGTGCGCGTCCGAGCTGGCCAGCTTGGGAAAGTTGTTGTTGATGTTCCATGTGCCGTCCGGCGTGTGGACCGCGCTGGGGATGAGCTGGTTCAGGTTGTCGATCCCTGGAACCTCGACGTAGCGCTCATCGCGGAAGTAGTCGCCCTCGCTGCGCTCCAACGCAAGCATCGTCTCTTCGTGGTTTAGATGGACCAGGTACTCGACCTTGTGGGCCTTCGCCCAGTTAGCCTGCTCGCCGAAGAACGAGTCGCGGAAGATGCCGCTCCACACATCGTAATAATCCGCCCGAGCGAGGTCCGCTCCCGGAATCGGTTTGCGATCGAACCACGAGGGAATGTACGGCGTCAGGTCGTAGCCCTTCTGCGCTCTGAAGGTATCCAGCAGCTTCGGGGTCCAGGGGATGCCGCTCGAGTAATCCGGCTCGTCCCCGAAGAAGCCCAGCACGATCTTGCCGAACTGGTCGCCCACTGCATTGTAATAGGTCTCGTGCACGGTGTGCAGGAACGCGTCGGTCGCCTTGGGGTCGAGATAATCGATGATGGTGTAGGTCGCGTCCTTGGCGCGCGTGCCGTCGGCGCGATTGAAGTTGCGCGTCGGCGAGCTAAGGTATACATGGCGCATAAACTGCACCTGCCAGCTATGCCGCGGCTCATTCGGCGTGGTGCCTTCGGCCGGAGTGAGGTACTTCAACTGCAGGTCCGCGGGCATGGGGATCGGAATCACCTTCTCGATCGCGCCCTGCGCGTCCATCTCCGTCGCCCAGATGGCCAGCGTGTCCGGAGGCACCGGCATCTGCAGCGTCTGGCCGGGCGCTACGTGCACGGTAATGTCGGCGACGATGTCCTGCATGCCCAACTCCGGGTAGCGCTCGGTGATGTAGCCGCCGGCGAATCCGCTGGGGTAGTCGCTCTCGTCCTGAATCCACATGCGCATGTTGCGCTTGGCCAGCTCGGCGACGGTGTACTTCACCTGGTCCATGTGGCCGGGGGAGAGATACGCGGGCTCGCCGTGGGCCATATCGCGGCGGCCGGGCGAGAGATTGATGATGAATATGCCGCTGGCCGACAGCCGGTCGAGATCGCGGCTGATGCGCTGCCGCACCTCCGCGGGGTCCGTCCCGTTCCAGCTCTGGAAGGGCTGGATGGCGCCATACTCGCGCGGCGGAGCCTTGAAGTTCGCCGCCACCTCTTGCGTCGAAGACACCGTGACCTGTTGCCAGGGGCGCTCCTGCTGTGCAAGTAACATTGGCATTATCCACATCGGGACCACCAGTGAGACAAGGCAAAACCTCAGGGCAAACTTCATAGCAATACTCCAGGGGAAACTTTTTCCTTCGACAGGGAGTATACGTCCACCCGCCTAGACAAGTCGCACAGGCTGCGATTTGGCGCAGATTGCCGCCATTCACTCTGGCGCACTAATCTCCTAATTTCATTTGCATCCTTTGCGTTCTTACCTCGTCGTTGTTCGTTCTTCCCCCGCTTGCCAATCACAAACTCGCCGGAATAAACTGGCGCACCATGAAGCCAAGCGCCCTACTGCCCCTCCTCGCTCTAGCCCTCGCCACTTGCGCCGTCGCCCAGGCTCCCAGTCAGACTGACACCCTCCCTGGCACGCAGCCCTCCGGTCAGGCTCCCGCACAGCCTCGCGCCCGGCGCCCTCCCCCACCTGCCGCCGAGCCGGCGCCGGCTCCGTTGCCCCCGCCACCGCCACCGGCTGTCGGCACAAAGTTCGCCACGCCCGCGACGGCGCGGACGACATACAACTTCAATGCGAACTGGAGGTTCACGAAGGGCGACATCGTGGGGGCGCAGGAGGTCGCTTTTGACGATTCGAAGTGGGAGACCGTCAGCACTCCGCACACCATGAACGACGTCGACTCCTTCCACGTCATCATCGACCACAGCGGCGGCGATCGCGGGACCTACAAGGGCATCAGCTGGTATCGGAAGCACTTCAAGCTGCCTGCCGAGGCCGCAGGCTCGAAAGTATTTATTGAGTTTGAAGGGATGCGACAGGCGGGCGAGATTTATTTGAACGGCAGACCCTATGGGCTGTATGAGAACGGAGTGACCGCGTATGGCATCGATCTCACCTCCGGTCTCCACTTCGGCGACCAGGACAATGTTCTCGCCGTGCGTGTGGACAACACGACGACTTATCACGAGCGGGCGACGGACGTTCCTTATCGGTGGAATGCCAACGACTTCAACCCCGACTTTGGCGGCATCAATCGGCGGGTGTGGCTGCATGTAACGGGGAAGATCTATCAGACGCTGCCTCTCTACTACGGCCTGGGCACAACCGGCACATACATCTACTGCACCAACTACAACATTGCGGGGAAGAGCTGCAATGTAACGGTGGAGTCGCAGGTGCATAACGCGACGGCCGACCGGCGAGCGCCCAGTACGAAGGTGTCGCTGTCGGCGGTTGTGGTGGATAGGGACGGCGTCGTGCGGGCATCGATGCAAGGCACCAATACGGATGTGCTGCAGGGCGCGAAGACGGTGCTTACGGCGACGGCGCCGCTGACCGGTGCGAAGTTCTGGAGTCCGGATGAGCCGAACCTGTACGACGTGTACTCGATGCTGGCGGTGGATGGGAAGGTGGTGGACGTCGTGAAGACGACGACAGGCTTCCGCAAGACGGAGTTCAAGGGCGGGGTGGGCACCGGCGGGGTGTATATCAACGACAAGTTTGTCTACCTGAAAGGATTCTCGGAGCGCTCGGCGGACGAATGGGCGGGCGTGGGCGTGGGGTATCCGGAGTGGATGCACGACTTCACCGCCCAGATGATCCGCGATGACCACGCCAACTACATGCGCTGGATGCACGTCACCCCACAGAAGGAAGACGTCGAGTCCTATGACCGCATGGGCATCGTCGAGGTCGCCCCCGCCGCCGACAAAGAAGAAGACGGCATGGGCCGCCAGTGGGATCAGCGCGCCGAAGTTATGCGCGACTCCATCATCTACCTGCGTAACAACCCCAGCATCCTCTTCTGGGAAGCTGGCAACACCGGCGTCACCGGACCCCAGATGGAGCAGATGGTCGCCCTCCGCAAAGAGTTAGATCCCCACGGCGGCCGCGTCATGGGCTGCCGCTCACTTCGCGAGCCCGGGGCCGTCGCCGTAGCCGAGTGGTGGGGCACCATGCTCGGCGGACCCTACAACGACGACATTCGCAACCGCGAGCCCATCATTGAAACCGAAGACTTCCGCGACGAAGGCGCCCGCCGCTTCTGGGACAACTACTCCCCGCCCTACTACGGCTTCAAGAAAGGCCCCACCGACACCTGGAACTACAACTCCGAAACCTTTGCCCTCGCCCAGATCAAGCGCTACTGGATGTTCTATTCCAACCGCATCTCCAACACCGACCCCGAACACTCCAAGTTCGCCGCCTACTCCTCCATCTACTTCACCGACGAGAACGCCGACGGCCGCCAGGACTCCAGCGAAGTCGCTCGCGTCAGCGGCAAGGTCGACGCCGTTCGTCTGCCCAAGGAGGTCTACTTCGTCGAGCGCGTCATGCAGAATGAGAAGCCCGACATCCACATCATCGGCCACTGGTCCTATCCCCTCACCCAGCCCGATGGCTCCAAAACCGTCAAGCCTATGTACGTGGTCGCCAACAACGTCGACGCGGTCGAGCTCTTCGTCAACGGCAAGTCTCAGGGCAAACTTACGACGCCCGAGAACGGCTACCTCTACACATTCCCCGACATCGCCTTCGCCCCCGGCACTATCAAGGCCGTCGGCTACAACGGCAAAAACATCGTCGCCACCCATGAACTCCGCACCGCCGGTCCGCCCGAAGCCATCAAACTCACCCTCCATACCGCGCCCGGAGGCATGCGCGCCGACGGCGACGACATCGCCCTCATCGACTTCG
>PLUT01000394.1 GCA_003162875.1 Granulicella sp. | reverse complement strand
TCAAAGCAAGTGCAAACTGCACCTCTACCGGATTTCGCGGCGGTGAAGCGCTGACTGGCGCGCCCAGGTCGGAGGACTACGGTGCGGGGCTTCCGGGATTACGGTGCGGCGGCCACCTGCACGACATTGGTGATGGTGCAGCTGACGTGGTCCAGGGTGGGGGCGACGGCACTCATGTTGAATGGATTGAAGTTGAGGGTGGCTGCGGGTTGAATGGGGCCGTTCAGCGTGGTCGTCATCTGAACGAGATCGTTGTTATTGGCGTCGTACTGATCGCACTCGAGGGTAGAGGACTGGATGGGAACAGTGGCGTTATCGACCCACGTTCCGTTCGAGATCTGGATGACTCCGCTTACGGCCTGCCAGTGAGCGCTGAATACCTGGAGCTTGGCGAGCGCCGCATTGGATCCGGCACCCGGTGTGGGGGCTGCCGGAGGCGTCGCCGGGGTTACCGGCGGCTTGTGCGTGTAGTAGTAGTAGCCTCCTGCCGCCAGGACAGCGACGATAATCCACGTCCACATCTTGTTTCCGGATTGGGCAGGGGCCTGCGGCGGCATGGGCATGGCAACCGGAATCTGCGGCGGATACGCCAAGGGGACGGCCGCGAAGGGTTGCGGCGGCATGGGCGGCATGGGACGAGGCGGGACAGCGGCCAGGGGAACCGGCGCGCTTGCAGGGACCGCTGCCCCATCCGCGGAGACGGGGGTCCCGCACTTGACGCAGAAACGCTCATTTGCCTCGACCGGTGCGCCGCAATTACTGCAGAATTTCATGTCCTTTTCTCCTCGAATGCTGGTGAATGCTGCGATTGTTCGCGATGGGGCAAAGGGCCGATTACACGGTCACCGTCCCCGGGGCCTGCAACGAAGCTTCCACCTTGTCCAGCGTGGTCTGCAGGTGCATCTTCTGCTCATCCTTGACCTGGTGCAGGCCCTGCTGCACGAGGCCGAAGACCACATACCAGCTGATGAGGCCGGTAAGGATGTCATTGCCCAAGAAGGGCAACTGCCAGGGCGCGTCCCAAATGGCATGCATGGATACTGGAATGAGGAAGGCCATCAAAAAGCGATGGTCGAAGAGCATGGACACGCTGAACGGCTTGTCTCCCTTGACGCGCCAGAAGGCGCCGGCCGCGATCGCGGTCCAGGCCACGTGGCCCAGCGGCGATAGAATTCCGCGCAGCAGCAGGATGGACAGCATCTGGCTGACGCCCGCTTGTGTTCCCGCGACCGTTAGCTGCCCGGTCTGCACCACCACCGGCAGCAACCCCGCCAGAAAGCCATCGTTCAGCGCATACCCGGCTGTCTCAAAACACGCAAAGCCCGCGCCCACCGTCGCCCCGAACAGGATCCCATTCAGGATGTACTTGAAGCGCGCAGTGCGCATGATGACGACTACGGTCAGCAGCTTGGCCACTTCCTCGACAATGCCCGCCTCCCAGGTGCCTAACTGGAAGATGGGCAGACTATATCCGAGCAGCGCCACGCCCAGCGAGATCACCGCCCCCGCCAGGAACAGCTTCCCCACCATGTGCAGCGATACATTCCTCGGCGAGTTGAGCTCGAAGAAGAGCATCAGCGTCGCCAACGGAACCGCAAACGCGCCCAGGAACATAATGCCCGGAATGCAGTTGGTGTTGCCTGTCTCCGTACATATGAAGGTCAGCGCGGCATAGGCAATGACCAGGGCGGCCAGCAGCCGGAAGAAGAGCCAGGGCTTCGGCCAGCCCGTCTCCACCACGTCAATCGGCGGGGTGGTCCTGAGGGTGCCGACGAGGATGTAATCTTCCACTTCGTCGGCGCCGCGCCGCTTGAAGACCTCGGAGAACATCTGGGGGAGGCTGAACCCCTCCAACTCTTCCGTGGAGGCAAGGCTCTGGATGCGCGCGCGCAGGTTGTGCATCACATTCTGCTGCACGTGATGGGCCTGCGTCGCGGCCGCCTGTGCGGTGACGTAATACACCGGCTGGGGAACGGCCTGGTACGCCAGCGGTTGCGCGGCTGGATAGGCCATTGGCGCGGCAGGGGGAGGATAATAGGCGGGCGGAGGGGGTGGAGCCGCCTGCACTGCGAGCGGCGGGAAGACTGGCGGAATCGCCTGGGCGCCGTCGGCTGCCAGGGCGTTGCCGCAATTCTTGCAGAATTTCTGCTCCGGAAGGCACTCAGTTCCACATCGGGCGCAATGCATGCCGATTCTCCTGATTCAAGGGTCGGGGAGGAGCTAAAACATAGCACTTCTGTGTCTTAGAAGTAAAGGGGAGAAGCTGGGCGGCGTCTGCAGCGGCTAAAAGCGCCTCTTTCCTATATGGGGTGCTGGGTGTCCGGGCTATCTCAGAAGCAAAAGCAAATGCGGGGAATCATCGCTGCGCTCAGAATGACAAGCGAAAGACGAGAAGCAGATCCCTACGCTTCGCTGCGGTGTGACAACAAAGAGGTTCTGCTGGGTGGGCCGCAAAGGGGGGCGGGTGCAGCCCGGCGACGGCGGGGATGGCAGGGACAAACGGCTACAATGAATCGGTCGAGTATTGAATGAATTTTGGAGCAAAGATGAGAGGCCAGATGAGCAGCGGGAGATTTTTGCGGATGGCGATGATGATGATGGCGGGTGCGGCGGTGCTGGGTGGGGGCGGGGCGGCCGCGGCAGGGCAGGCGACNNTTGGGCCGGAGAATCCGTTTTATGCGCCGAGCGCGCTGCCGTACCAGGCGCCGCCGTTCGACAAGATCAAGGACAGCGACTACCAGCCGGCGCTGGAGGCCGGGATTGCGCAACAGTTGAAGGAAATCCAGGCGATCGCGGAAAACCCGGCGCCGCCGACCTTCGACAACACGCTGGTGGCGCTGGAGAAGAGCGGGCAACTGTTCGATCGCGTGCAGGCGGTGCTGAACGCGGTGACGCAGGCGAACTCGACGCCAGTGCTGGAGAAGGTGCAGGAGATCGAGGCGCCGAAGATTGCCGCGCTGCAGGATGCAATGTTCCTGAACGAGAAGCTGTTCCAGCGGGTGGCCACGCTCGACAAGCAGATGGATTCGCTGGGGCTGGATGCGGAGTCGCGGCGGCTGCTGGACGTGTACTACAAGAGGTT
>PLUT01000206.1 GCA_003162875.1 Granulicella sp. | reverse complement strand
TTGCGGCTAGGGTGGGAAACCATGAAACCGACCTTACAGAAACAGTAAAAAATCCTCTAAGGAACCTCTGATTAAGTCATCCAACCGCACTGCGCATGCATCCAATGGCATATAGATGGAGAGTGCGATGCGCCAGATAACATTTGCTTGCCAGCCGAGTTTTGAAAAGCATGCGCGGCCCAGCCGCCGGGAGCAGTTTTTGCAGACGATGGAGACCGTGGTCCCCTGGTCTGAGTTGGAAGCGCTGATCGAACCGCATTACCCCAAGGCAGGCAACGGCCGTCAGCCGGTTGGTTTGTCGATCATGCTGCGCGTCTACTTTCTGCAGCAGTGGTTTAATCTCTCCGATCCCGGCGCCGAGGATGCGCTCTACGAGTCGCCCGCACTGCGCAGCTTCGCCGGAGTCGATCTGGACCGCGCCGCAGCGCCCGACGAGACCACGATCCTTCGCTTCCGCCGCATTCTTGAGCAGCACGACCTCTACCCCACGGACGAAGACCTGTCCCTTCACCCCAGCGAGCAAAAATCGCTCGCCGGGGACCCCGAGTCGCCGGGGACCCCGATGCCGCAAGATGACCAAAACGCAGATTCTTCGACTTCGCTCAGAAGCGGCGACGGTGGGGCACCCAAAGTTTTTTGAACAAGTGCAGCAAGTTAGCTTCCGCCACGCGGAGACGAGCAAGTTAGCGAAAGTTTCATTTCCCGTGGGTCGGCGAAGCCGGTGGATGACTGATACAAAGCGGGTTTATGAAACACGCTCTAAGCCAGCAAGTAGCTGACCCTTTGTTCGTCCAGGAATTGACGTTGTTCCGGGGCAAGGCTCTGGTCGGAAATGATTTGATCGAGTTCCGCTAGATCGGCTACGTGGATCATTGCACTTCTGCCAAATTTTGTATGGTCGGCAACGATGATCACGCGCTGCGCGCACTCTATCATGGCGCGTATCGATGCAACCACAAGAGGGCTGCTGTCGCTGAGACCCGCTTCGGTGATGCCGCGAATTCCCAGGATGGCGACGTCGGCAGAGACGCTGTGCAGCATTCGTTCGCAGATGGGGCCAAACTGAATGCCGAGGCGTGGATAGAGAAATCCGCCGGTCAATGTAACCTCGGTTTGCCGGCACTCCCAGAAGACCTGAGCAACCAGAATCGAATTGGTGATGATCTGAATGGGGCGGTCGTAGAGGCAGCGCGCCACTTCGACGACCGTGGATCCCCCGCCCAGGATGACGGTTTGTCCATCTTCGATCTGTTCCGCCGCAGCTTTCCCGATGCGCATCTTTTCTTCGTGACAACTCACGGAGAGCTGCCTGAAGTCGAGCGCCTCCTCGCGCGTGTTCGTGGACATCGCCCCGCCACGCACTCTGCGGATATTGCGGCTGTGTTCCAGGTCAATCAGATCGCGGCGAACCGTAGCTCTGGATGCTTTGAGACGCTTGCACAAATCTTCCAGGTCGACGAAGTCCTGCCGCGATAAAACTTCCAGAATGTTACGGTGGCGCTCGATTTGATTCATAGTGGAGTAAGTACCGTTTGACAAACGACAGAAAACGCTGCTCTGTGCAGCAACCATCCTGATTATGCGCCAATTATTCATAATGTTGCAACGCTCTTCGGAAATAATCTATTTCGTTCAAGATTTTCACTCCCGCTCCGGCTCAATGCCGCGATCTGCTGTTGAATCATAGGCAATCACTTATTTACCGGCATTTCCCCTCGATCAACAAATTTATTTGCATTGGACATTGCGAGACTTATACTTCTTTGCAGTTTTTACGTCGATATAAATATGAAACTATGCGGCGCGGTCAACGATGCCCAGGCGATGGCCAGCCGGGAGGACGGCGCTACCTGTTCTTTCAACGACCGGCAACCTTGAGCCAAGCAGGAGATCCACTCTATAACAACGGGTAAAATGCTCTAAGGAACCTCTGATCATGTGATTCTATTGATCCAGCATTCCCTCAGGGGCTAAAGCCCGCGTTGATTTTGCGGCATTTGCGGCAGTCAGGGTTAAAACCCTGACCTACCAGTCGTGCCCTTTCAAAACATCGACCTAATCAGAGGTTCTCTAAGCGGCGCGCTCAGCACATTATGGATATGCAAATTGAATGGAGGAATGGAATGGTTGACGTTCGCCGACAGCGCTCGATCAGATGGTTTGTTATGGTGTTGGCCATTGCCGGAGCCATGAACTTTTCTCCTGCTTGCGCGCAGAAGTCTACACTTCAAGAACAGATCGACCAGCATGAGCAAAAGCTGTCAGCGGCTCGCGCGGCCAAGAGCGGAAGAGAAGAGGCAACGGAGCTGAATGTTTTGGGCTTTCTGTACCGGCAGTCAGGGAAGATGCAAAAAGCGCTGGAGTGCTTGAACGATGCTTTGCCCATTGAACAAAATGAGAACAACCAGGCCGCTCAGGCAATGACGCAGAACATCATGGGCAGGGTGTACACGGACCTTGGCCAGGAAGACAAAGCTCTGGCGCTGTTCAACCAGGCGTTGACGAATTGGCGCGCGCTGGGGATTCGGATGGCCGAAGCCAGCACGCTGAACTATAGGGCCAAGGCTTATGACAACCTGGGTCAGCCGGACGAGGCGCTGAAGGATCTGAACGAGGCGCTGTCGATCTGGCACGATCTGGATAACGGGCAGGGCAAAACGCGGATGATGAGCCCCAGGGATCGGCTGCGCAACCTGAGTCAGCTGAGGGCGCTGAAGGAACTGAATGATGAATTGCCGCCGAACTGGCGCGAAAAAAGCGGCCGCGCCGGCGAGGCGAGCACACTGGACAATTTGGGAAAGACATACTCCGACATGGGCCGGGGAGAAGAGGCGTTCAAATATTTCAACCTGGCGCTGCCGATCTGGCGGGAAGCGGGAGAGCAGAGCGGCGAGGCGCTGACGTTGAACAATATGGGCCGTGCGTACGCGGACCTGGGACAGAAGCAGAATGCCATGGAGGTCTTCAACCAGGCGCTCGCACTCTGGCGAGCGATCGGTAACCGGCAGGGCGAGGCGATGACGCTGAACAACGTGGGCCGGCTATACCGCGACCTGGGGCAGCAGCAGACGGCGCTGGACTATTACAACCAGGCGTTGCCCATCTGGCGCGAAGTGGGCAGCCGCAGCGGTGAGGGAATGGCTCTCAACGATATCGGGAGGGCGTATGCCGACATGGGTAAAGCGCAAAATGCGCTGGAGTATTGCAACCAGGCGTTGCCCATTTGGCGCGAGACCGGAAGCCGGCGCGGCGAAGCGATGACGCTGAACAATATGGGCCGGGATTATTCCGACTTGGGAGAGGCGGACAAGGCGCTGGAGTTCGACAAGCAGGCACTGCCAATTTGGCGCGAGGTGAAGGACCGGCGCGGCGAAGCGCTGGCGCTGATGACCATCGGCTGGGCGTACTGGGCGCAGAAGGAAACGGAGAAGGCGCTGGCGAGCGAACTGGCCGCATTGTCTCTGGCGAAGGCCGCGGGCGATCCGGAGATTGAGGGCGTGATTGAGAGCTCGCTGATGATCGGCTTTCGCGGACAGCAGCGTCCCGAGGAGGCGATCTTCTTCGGAATGGAAGCGGTGAATTGCTATCAGCAGATTCGTAAAAACATTTACGGACTGGATAAGGATTTGCAGACAGGATTTGCGCAATCGAAGTCTGCAACCTATCGCGAATTGGCGGAGTTGCTGGTCGAATCCGACCGGCTCGGCGAAGCTGAACAGGTTCTCGATCTGCTCAAGGAGCAGGAACTGAAGGAAGTGGTGCGCGGAGCGGCCGGCAATCCGGAGGCCAAGGTCGAGCCGCTGAAACTTAACGCTATTCAGCAGAAGGCGCAGAGCGAGCTGACGACGGCAGAGAAAACGGCCGTGGCGTTGACAGACTTGAGCATCGAATATTCCGGATTGCAGGCCAAAGTAACGCGCACACCCGAGGAAGACGCTCGACTGAAGACGCTGGAAGCGAGCATCGAGAAGGAAAATGGAGAGGTTTCAGATTTCTTCAGGAAGACGCTGTATCCGTCACTGGCGCAAAAGGCCGGCGCACAGGATGCGAATGCTTTATTGAGCAAAGAGAAGTCGGAGGTCAGCCGGTTGCAAAATACGCTGGCGGCACTGGGACCGCACGTGATGGGCATACGGCTGCTGCTGGGCGAAGAACATGCGTATGCGATTGTTGTAACGGCGCAGGCGCGCAAGAAGTTCGAGTTGAAGGCAACGCCGGCAGAGTTGCGCAGCAAGGTGTTGCAGGTGCGCAACGATCTGCGCGCGCCCACGTCCGACCCTAAGCCGCATTTGGCGGAGTTATACGCGATGGTCGTGGCTCCATTCGCGGACGAACTGGACGCCCTGCAGCGGCCCACCACTCAAGATGGCCGTGTCCCGATATTGTTATGGTCGCTGGACGGCGTGATGCGCTACGTACCAATGGAAGCGCTGTATGATGGCCATCATTACATGGTCGAGCGCTTCAGCAACGTCCTCTTCACTCCCGAGAGTTACGGGCATATGACCGCATCCTCCAGAGCCAACTCCGCCGGAATGCGCGTGCTGGCAATGGGATTGTCCAAGAGTTATGGCGGCCTGCCGGCGCTGCCCGGCGTGATGCCGGAGCTGGATGCTGTGGTGCACGATCCGGCGGTGCCGGAGTCGCATGGCTCAATGGAGGGCAAGCTGCTGCGCAACGAGCAGTTCACGCTGGCAGCGCTGAAGACGGAGCTTGGCGCCGGCAACGGCTTTTCCGTGGTGCACATTGCCAGCCACTTTGTCGTGGAGACAGGCAGCGGTGCGGAACCATACCTCATGCTCGGCGGTGGCGATACCGGAGAGGCGACGGGCTATGCCTGGGACCTCTCGGAAATGGAGAACTCCTCGGTCGCGTTTCATGGCACACGGCTGTTGACGCTGTCGGCTTGCAGTACCGGAAAGGATTACACCTCCAGGAACGGGTTGGAGATGGACAGCCTGGGCATGATTGCTCAGCAAAAGGAGGCGGAGGCGGTGCTGGCCACGCTCTGGGACGTGAATGACGCCAGTACCAGCCGGCTGATCAGCGATTTTTACGATCGCTGGGTGAAGCATGCCGCCGAAGGCAAAGGGGAGGCGCTGCGGCAGGCGCAACTTGCTTTCGTACACGGATCGGCTGCGTCCCCGAGCGCGGCGACCGGTCGCGGCTTTGAAGCGGAAGGGGTGTCGCCATCTGTTGCGCGAATCACCGACTACTCTCATCCGTACTATTGGGCTCCATTCGTCCTGATCGGCAATTACCACTAGGCAGAAATGGCGAGTCAGTTCGCGGAGAGAGCCGGTTGTTGGTTCTCTGCGATCGACTCGGGTGTAGTGGGACGAAGCATGCATCATTTCCGAGCTAGCCCGCGTCTCTTGAGACGTGATACAGGCGTATGATTTCCACACAGCTTACCGGTTTCCGGGCCCCCTGACAATTTGAACGCGAATTGATGTCTCCGATGGAGTCGTGCGATGCCGACCCGTTCCAGGTTTGCTTTGGTTCGTAGTGCGGGCGTGCGGCTGGGCCTGCTGGCGGGGGCGGACTTCAACGGTGACGGCAACCCCGACCTGGCGTTGCTGGACGCGAACGACTTCAGCGGCGTGTTTTACGGGAAGGGCGATGGGACGTTTACGTCGGTGCCGGGCTCGGGATACGTTGTGCCGAAGGACCTGATCAACATTGCCGCCGGTGGAACCGCAGTTGCGGTGAAACTGACCACGGACGGCCGGTACGACATCCTCGCGGGATCGACGGTGCTGCTGAACCTNNCCGGCGGCGAACGCGCTGGGGCTGACGGCTTCGGCCAGCACGATTGCGCCGGGCGGCAGCGTGAAGTTTACGGCGACCATTACGCCGGCCACGGGCAGCACGGCGAGTCCGACGGGGACGGTGACGTTCTACAACCGGCCGACCGTGATCGGCATGGGAACGGTCTCCTCGGGCGTAGCCACGCTGACCACAACCGCGCTGACTACAGTGGGCACGGACAGCATTGACGCGGTCTATGGCGGGGATACGAATTTCAGCGGGAGCCCGTCTGCGGCGGTGAGTGTGACGGTGACGGGGACGGCGACGAGCACGCCGACGGTGACGGTGACACCGGGGGCGTCCAGCATTACCACCGCGCAGGCGTTGATGGTAACGGTGGCCGTGAGCGGTGGAGGCGGGAACCCGACGGCGACCGGATCGGTGACGCTCTCCAGCACGGGGTACACGTCTGCGGCGACGGCGCTGGTGAGCGGCAGCGCGAGCATCACCGTTCCGGCGGGATCGCTGGCGATCGGGCTGGACTCGCTGACGGCCAACTACACGCCGGATGCGAACAGCTCGTCGACGTACAACAGCGCGATAGGCGCGAATACGGTGACGGTGACGGCGGCGTTGATCACTGTCCCCAATGTGGTTGGACTGACCCAGGCGGCGGCTACGAGTGCAATTACCGTGGCGGGGTTGACCTTGGGGACGGTGACTACGGCGTCGAGCGCCACGGTGGCCGCAGGGAGCGTCATCAGCCAGAGCCCGCCGGCAGGCAACAGCGCGGCGTCAGGATCCCCGGTCAGCCTGGTGGTCTCGACCGGGGCGGCGACGACGGCGACCTTCACGTTGATGCCGGGGGCGGCAAGCTTGTCGTTTGCGCCGGGGGCGACGACGGCGAACAGCACCACGATTACGGTCACTCCGAGTGGAGGGTTTACCGGGAACGTGACGCTGACGGCGGCGGTGACGCAAAGCCCGACCGGGGCAACCGACCTGCCGGTGCCGAGCTTCGGCGCGACCAGTCCGGTGAATATCACGGGCGCGGGGTCGGCGTCGGGCACGCTGACGGTGGCGACAACGGCTTCGGGAAGCGGGGCGCTGGCGGTGCCGAAACGGCCGGGAAGCCGAGGCTACGAGACGGGCGGGGCGGCGTTGGCGGGCTTGCTGCTGCTGGTAATTCCGGCGCGGCGACGCAGGCTGCGGGCGATGCTTGGGCCGCTGGGGCTGCTGGTGTGCCTGGCGGCGCTCGGCGGCGGCCTGACCGGATGCGGCGGCGGAGGCAACAGCGGCGGCATGGTGAGCAGTAATCCGGGGACAACGGCGGGCAATTACACCATTACCGTGACCGCGACGGCGGGGACGGTGATGGGGCAGACCACGGTCGCCGTCACCGTAAACTAGCCCAGAGCGGCCGATTTGATACTCTTTGGGAGCAAACTTGTTGGTCCGGCATGAGTCCAAGTGCTTGCACCCTCGGGCTCTGGATTTCGCCGAGCGTCCGCGCGACTGTCTCGGTTTCTGAGGGCGAATTGACTCAAACCCAGGTTTCGATAGGTGGTCCAATGCGCAAAAAGCAGATTCAAACCGCAATGGGTTCAATGCGTCTTCCAGTCTTGGCCTCGTCCGTGTTTCTGTGCGTCATATTGCTGAACGGTTGCTCGAAACCTCCCATTGTTGAGGGCGGAGGCGGCGTAGCAATCATCGGGGGTTCGGGCGGTTCAGGCGGCGGCACCTCCGGCGGACCGCCGGTCACGTCCGGCGGCACGGGATCGGGTATTACCAGCGGTACTGGCGGCTCCGGCGGTATTGGAGGGTCCGGCGGAATGGGTGGCTCTGGGGGTGGTTCTGGCGGAAGCGGTGGATCGGGCGGCTCAGGTGGCGTAATTGTCTCCAAAGGCTCTCCGAAGCTGATCTCCGACGCATCTGCCGTTAAGCCATTTCAGGGCTTGGTCAATGGAGGCCGTGCGCGTGCCGTTGTTGGCGCCCGGGTCTATGTGCTGCAGGTCAACACAACTGGCTATGGCAGCCCCTCGGTCTCTCTGCTCAACTCCTCCACCGGGAATCCCAGCGACCCCATCGGCTACTATGCTCTCACCGGCGAGTACGGCGGCTTCTCCATCGCGGGAGACTACACCTGCACCGCCGTCCATCAGGTCTATCTGTATGTGCGCGGCGGAAACAGCGGCGGCAGCGGCACCAACTCCGCCATTGGCCTCATGGCCTCGCTCGGCGCCTGTCCCCAGGCGGGAAACTTTGATTCGGCCGAGCCTTTCGTCTTCGTCAACGAAGTAACCACCGTCGCGGCTGCTTACGCGATGGCTGGCATTGCCACCGACCCGACCCACATCGCCGGTCCCGGACTCCCGACCGCCGCAGGCGTGGCCTATGCCGCCAATCTCGCTCGCGTTTCTACCGGCAAAGCCAATGCCTCGTTGCCCTCAGACCGCCGCACCGCGGTTCCCCAGAGCAAAATCAACACACTCGCCAACATCCTGGCCGCCTGCATTAACACCGGCGGTCCCGCCTCCGCGGGCTGTACAACTCTTTTCGCCAATGCTCAGGGCAGCGGCACCAACCCGCTCCCACAGGAAACCGCCGCCGCGGCCATTAACATCGCCCACAATCCGCGCGCCAACATCGCCACTCTCTATGCTCTTCAGCCTCAGGTCGACGCGCCCTTCGAGCCCCGCTTAGGGTCCCCCCCGGACGATTTCACGATCACTCTCGGGGACAGCATCCTGGACAATTCGGTCGCCTCCTTGCCTTTCATCCCGTCCTTTCATCCCTGAGGTCCGGCGATACCGCCGCCTACCCTGCCGCCCGCCACCGCCGATTGGCACGGCAGCGTCCGGAGGGTTCTGGCGGCATTGGGATGCGGGGCATGCTTTCGAGCAGCATGCCGCCGCACGCTGGCTCTAGGGTTTCATTGGGATGCAGTCTGATTGCTGCGGGCGTCCACAACTCTGTAACCTGGGGGAACGCCGAACAGGGAGGGGTCGGGTTCCCCAAGCACCAGGTCCGTAACCGTCAGTGTGACCTGCCCCATTTGCGGGTCGTTGCGGATGACTGAGAGGTACATCTTCAGGTCCGGCGAATACCAAAGGTCCCTGCTCCTCACCAGAACGCGGCTGTTGCCGCCCGTCCCTGAATTCGCAATTGTGGTTTCCCGGGTTCCCGCAACCGGCAGGGCATCCATCGTCTGCTGGCCGAGACTTTGCCGAGTGAAGCCCTTCGTCTGGCCAGTAGCCGAGCCGGCGGTTGCTTCATCCACAGTCAGTGCGACACGGAAGTCGACGACCGTGCAATTCATGGCGCCCTGCTCACATGTGATCCGCGAACCGGCGACGGGATCCGTAACTGCGAAACTGAGCAACGGAGGCTCCGCATTGGAGTCGGCGGGAACGAAGTCACGTGTCTCGCGCCGCACACGACCATGGGAATCGCGCGCCACCACCGTGTAATACGTGCGCGAGACCGTGCCGCCGCCGATCAGCGGCTGATTCCAGGTCACCACAACCCTCGCCGTGAACGGTGCGGCTGTAATAGAGGGAATGTCGATGCCTTCGATCCGGGTATGAATCCTCCCGTCCGCAGCGGACGTCTGCAAAACGGTCTGGGTTGTGGCGAAGGCGGCAGAGGCGAGGAGGCCAAGCAGGATAACAGCGCGCATGATGTGCTCCGCGAAACTGCGAAACAAGTATCTCACACCGGAAGAGCGCCGGAGGGATGCCCCCTTGCACTCTTCTTTCTGGACATTAGACTCGCAGACCCTGCTCCGCGTCTGCTTCGCTGCCACAATTTCTTTGCTCCATTGACTCATCCCCGCTGGGATGGAGTACCTTTTAGGACGATGACAGGTCGCCGGTCTTCCAACCAGTTAGCCCTTCTCCTTCTCTTGTCGATTGCAGGAATGCGCACGGCGGCCTACGCGCAACCGGAGGGCGGCGATCGCGGCGCCCGGCAGTACACGGCGAATTGCTCAGGCTGCCACGGAGCCGACGCAAAGGGCGGCGACAAGGCCGTAGCGGTAGCAACAACGCTAAGCCTGATGACCCTCTCCGATGCCGAACTGGCCAGAATCCTGCACGATGGCACTTCGGAAGGCATGCCTCCGTTCGCCCAGATTGGCGACGCGAACATCGCTGCCATAGTGCGCTATCTGCGTACGCTGGAAGCCGATTCGTTGCCCGCCGCCGCGGAGCATTCCGTTGTCAGCCCGGCAGCAGCCGCTCTCCTGGGCCAGGTCGACGTGAAGCAGAATGATCTGCTGCAACCGCAACTCGCCAGGAACTGGGTCTCCTACAACGGCGACTATACCGGCAGGCGCTTCAGCGGCCTCACCCAGATAACGCCCGCAAACGTGAGCCACATGGCAGCGCAGTGGGTCTTCCATGTCCGCGACCCGGGCCCGCTGGAAGTGACCCCTCTCGTAGCGGCCGGCGTCATGTTCGTGACCAGTGCGAACGACGTCTACGCGCTCGACGCGAAGACGGGCAGGCGGCTGTGGCATCATGCGCGCGCCGTCACCCAGGGGCTCGTGGACGACGCCGCCAATCACCACAACCGCGGCATCGCCATCCTCGGCACTCGTATCTACATGGAGACCGACAACGCCCACCTGCTGTGTCTCGACGCACGCTCGGGCGAGTTGCTGTGGGACGTCCTCTACGCTACGGGCAACAGAAACTACGGCGCAACCAGCGCACCCCTCATCGTGCACAACAAGGTGCTGGTCGGCACCTCGGGCGGAGACGATGGCGTGCGCGGCTTCCTCGCCGCCTTCGACGCAAATACTGGCAAGGAGGTTTGGCGGTTCTGGACCATCCCTGCTCCCGGAGAAAAAGGCAGCGAAAGCTGGCCAGGCGACGCGTATCTGCACGGCGGTGGAACGACGTGGATGCCCGGCACCTACGATCCCGCCCTCAACACTCTGTATTGGGGGACTGGCAATCCCTCTCCCGACTATGACGGCAGCGTCCGCCCGGGTGACGACCTCTTCACCAGCAGCCTGCTGGCGCTCGACCCCGACACCGGCAGCCTGAAGTGGTACTTCCAATACAGCCCCCATGACCTCTATGACTATGACGCGGTGCAGACACCGGTCCTGGTGGACGCAACTTTTCGCGGCAGACCGCGCAAGCTCATCGTCACTGCCAACCGCAACGGCTTCCTCTACATCCTCGACCGGACCGACGGAAAATTCCTTTTCGCGAAGCAATTCGCAGACCTCCAGACCTGGGCCAAGGGCATCGATGAGACGGGCAGGCCCATCTCCGCCGGCCTGGTTCCCGACCAGCAGGGGGTTCGCGTCTGTCCCGCCGCCGGTGGAGCGACCAACTGGTTTTCGCCGAGCTACAACCCCGCGACACACATGTTTTACTTCCGCTCGCTGGAGGCATGCGCCATCTTCCGCTCGAAAACCGAACCCTTCGAAGAAGGGAGTTCGTATTACTCAACTGGCACGCGGCTGGCGCCCGGCGACAGCACCAAAGGGTACATCAATGCTTTCGACCTGAATAAGCTGGATTTCGTATGGCGCGATCCTCTCGTCGGCGCCAACAAGGGCTGGGGTGGTGTGATGTCCACTGCAACGGGACTGGTTGCCTTCGGAGACGATGCCCAGAACTTTGTGGTTCTCGATGGACACACCGGAAAGGCCCTATGGCACTTCCACATCGGCCAATTGGTCCACGCGTCGCCCATGAGCTACGCCATAAACGGAAAGCAGTATTTCGCGATCGCAGCGGGAACAGATCTATTCGCGTTCGCGCTGCCTTAGCTGAGCGAGCAACTTGCAAAACCAAGCTCGCCAGGTGAAAGGAGATTCCTCCCGGAGCCTTGGCATCGTCGCTCCGATCTCAATTCTGGAGCACCGAATGGGATTTGAACCCATGAATACTGGTTTTGCAGACCAGCGCGTTAGCCACTTCGCCATCGGTGCTTCTCGCCGCCGCGCATCTCGATCTTCAATGCACGGCGGTGCATTTGTCCCGCGTGCCTACCGCGGCTGGGCGGTCGTCCGCAGATACGGCTTCACCGTCTTGTAGCCCGGGAAGATCTTCGCCGCATCGTCGTTGGAAACCGCGCCGGTGATGATGACGTCCTCGCCCTGTTTCCAGTTCGCCGGCGTTGCCACCTTGTGCTTCGCCGTCAACTGCATCGAATCCAGCACGCGGATGATCTCGTCGAAGTTGCGGCCCGTGGACATGGGGTAGGCCAGCGTCAGCTTGATGCGCTTGTCCGGCCCAATCACGAAGACCATGCGCACCGTCGCGTTGTCCGCGGGAGTGCGTCCCTCGCAACTGTCCCCCGCATCGCCCGGCAGCATGTCATACAGCTTCGCCACCTTCAGTTGCGGATCGCCAATGACCGGGTAATTCACTGCCGAACCAGTCACCTCTTCAATGTCCTTCGCCCACTTGCCATGGCTTTCCACGGGATCTACGCTGAGGCCAATTACTTTGGCTCCGCGGGCGGCAAACTGCTTCTCCAGTGCGCCTACTGCGCCCAGTTCCGTCGTGCAGACCGGCGTAAAGTCCTTAGGGTGCGAGAACAGTACTGCCCAGTTGTCGCCGATCCACTCGTGAAAATGAATCGTCCCCTGGGTTGTTTCGGCGGTGAAGTCGGGAGCTACGTCATTGATGCGAAGAGACATCGTTTTTCCCTCGTCTTAGGATTTATGATCCAGACAGATCGGCAGAACCTGGGTGCAAGACAGACTAGAAAACCCACCCGGCTCGTTGGCTCTGGGTGGGTTCCGCAGTACTCGAATCGAAAAGGTTANNCAGCAGCAGGGCATGGAGTTCGCGTTCGGCATTATCGTCATGGCTAATCTTTTGGCCGCTGCCAGCCTGGCTGGCCTGGAGCAGTTTCGCCCCATTGCGGTCTATCTGAAACATACGTCTGAGGAGCCTCTATGTCAACTGCCCCGGCTACAACTTCCGCGCTCGCCACCGCACATCAAGCGTACGAATACGCACAGGTTGACGTCTTCGCCGAACGGCCCCTCGAAGGCAATGCGCTCGCCATCTTCACCGATGCGCGCGGCCTGACCCCTGCCGAAATGCAATCGCTGGCCCGCGAAACCAACCTCTGCGAGACCACCTTCATCCTGCCCCGCGACGCCGGCACCGAGCGCGAACGCGGCGTGCAGGTTCGCATCTTCACGGTTCGCGAAGAACTCCAATTCGCCGGCCACCCCACGCTCGGCACTGCGAGTTGGCTGTATCTCAACCATCCCGTCTTCGCCGGTGCCGAGACGATCGCCCTCGACCTTCAGGTCGGCCCCATCCCCGTAACCTTCCCCGCCCAGCAGGAAGGCCTCGGTGTCTACGGCGCCATGCGCCAGAACGATCCCACGTTCGGCAACATCCACTCGCCTCGCGCCGTCGCCGCCGTGCTCGGGCTCACGGTCGGCGACCTCGATCCGGGCCTGCCCATTCAGACCGTCTCAACCGGCATGCCCTTCTGCATCGTTCCGCTCCGATCGCTCGAAGTCGCGGCGCGGCTTGCCATCCCGCAGTCGGCCGCGCAAGCGTATCTCGACCAGAGCGACGCGAAATTTTTCCACTGCATCACCCGCGCGGCCGCAGGTTCGGGTGCGGATTGGCACGCGCGCATGCAGTTCTACGGCGGAGAGGATCCCGCCACCGGCTCGGCTTCCGGCTGCACCATCGCGTATCTCGTGCGCCATTCACTCGCATCCGGCAACCAGATCGTCGTCCTCGAACAGGGCCTTGAGATGCTCCGCCCCAGCCGCATCTCGGTTCAGGCGGCCTTCGATGGCGTCCGGGTTTGCGATGTCCGCGTTGGCGGGCGCACCATTCCCATTGCAACCGGACGCTTTTTCCTGCCGTGATGCACCCGATTTCAACAGGGCCATCGTGCAAATCGCCAGCAACCATGCGCTCTTTGAAAATTCGGTGAATGTGCAATCGAAATTTGCCCCTCATATTCGCTGTGTGTTCGCTGTTGTCAAGTTGGGTTCGTATCCGTACTGTGGGGAGCGTTGAGAGACGAGTCAAATGAACTCGGCAACAGCAAGCTCCAGGAATCAAACATAAACAATTTCGATCCACCAACACGTATCGCAGTTGCAGTTGCAGTAAAGGATTTCCGTTTTTTCACCAATTTGAGTTGAGAGAAGCCATCGGCTCGCAGTCGCGGCTTTCCCAACGTACCGTTCCGCACTGCTAGTGCAGGCAAAACCCGTCCCTGTCCTTGGACCTGCTCCTCCGGCCCATCGGCTCGCGACCCGCGGCTCTCTCGCCTTCCGCCAGCCGGAACGAATGCGTTCTCCAAACCCGCGTGGCAATCTGCGCCGCCACCGGCTTCTCTCGAACCCGCGGTTCGTCGTCCGGGCATCAGCCCGTCCGGTGCCCGGGGATACGGCTCCTCGCCGAGCCGACAGGAGAGCTTTGCCCCGAGGCATAGCTTAAGAGTCATGTCTTTCCTGCCTGGCCCGGTCGAGCCAATCCCCAGGTCGCTGGATCCGAGTTGACCGGCCCACACCGCGGGTAGAAATTACGCCGCCCGCCAGCGCGCCCGCCAACCAGCAAACGCGCCGTCGACGCCCATCCGCCAGGCTGCATCGCGCCATCCGGTTCTGAAGCCGGTTCGCGACGCCCTCCAGGCAGAACTGAGAAGTTATGCGCCCGAAGAAGACTATCCTCTGCGTCGATGACAACGAACAGATCTTGTCAGTCCGAACCTTCCTCCTTGAAACCCGGGGCTATCGCGTGATCGCCCTTACCAGCCCGCTGGACGCCCTCGAAACCATCGCCGGTTCCCTGCCCGGCTCGCTCGACCTCCTCCTCTGCGACCTCCTTATGCCGCAGATGGACGGCAACGAACTGGTCGGCCGCGCCAAACAACTCCACCCCGCCCTCCCCGCAATGATCGTCTCCGGTACCGTCACCGGATACGATCGCGCCGGCCGCGCCGACGTCTTCTTGCCCAAAGGCGCATGCTCCCCCGCCGAGTTGCTGGAACGCGTCCGCGTCCTCGTGGCCCGCAAACGCGGCCCTCGAAAATCAGTCTTTCGCACGCCCAACCCGCCGGCAGCCGCAACCCTCAACCTCAAAACCGCCATCTCCGCTTAGCCCGTTCCATCTGACCTAACCAACGAGACCCGCCGCCAGGCGGGTCTCGCTTTATTCAGCTTCATCGTCTTTTCCTCCATTTGTTTGGTTGGTTTTCATGGAACCCCCGGCAAAACGGCTGCCAGGAAGTCAAGACTCCGCGTGCATTCTTCCCTTGACACATACCAATTGGTATGTAAACATACCATCTAGTTGGTATGGAGACAAGCTAATTGTGAATACTCCCCAAGCAATTCCGCCCCAGCAGCAAGCCCCGCACGAGTCCCGGCTCCGATTGCTCCATGCTGCCCTCCATATCATTCGCTCCAAAGGCTACGCCGCCACTACCGTTGACGACATCTGCCGCGAAGCCGGCGTCACCAAGGGCAGCTTTTTCCACCACTTCAAGACCAAGGATGATCTCGCTCTTGCGGCCGTCCAGTACTGGGAACAGAGCACCGGAAGTTTCTTCGCCTCCGCGTCCTACCACCACGCCCAGGACCCCGTCGACCGCCTCCTCGGCTACCTTGACTTCCGCGCCGCCATCCTCACCGGCGAACTGCCCGACTACACCTGCCTGCTCGGCACTCTTGTCCAGGAGACCTACTCGACCCACCCCCATATCCGCACCGCCTGCGAGCACGCGCTCGCCTCGCACATTGAAGTCCTCACTCGAGACGTCCAGGCCGCCAAGGATCTCTACGCACCCGACGCACCCTGGTCCGCCGAAAGCGTCGGCTACTTCATGCAGTCCGTCCTGCAGGGTTCGTTTATCTTCGCCAAGGCCGCCCAGGGCCCGGAGATCGCCCGCGAATCCATCGAGCACCTGCGCCGCTACATCGTCCAACTCTTCCGCCCGGCGCGCCCGGGCGAAGACGGCTCCCAGCACGATCAAACCCATTTCACGGATTGAACGCTCTCACACAATCGGGCCCGAAGTCAGTAGAGACAGTCTCGACGCATCCAATAAACTCAATTGCTATCCATCAACTCGTCAAAAGGAGGACTCCATGAGCGCACTCGGAAACCACTCTCGCATCACGCCCTTCCTCTGGTTCGACAAGAATGCCGAGGAGGCCGTCGACTTCTACCTCAGCGTCTTCAAAAACTCGCGCCGCCTCAGCGAACTGCGCAACAACAGCATCGACGACCCGCGCATGGTTCCCAAAGGCGGCATCCTCACCGTCTCCTTCGAACTCGACGGCCTCCGCTTCACCGCGCTCAACGGCGGCCCGGCGCACCAGTTTACCGACGCAATCTCCTTCGTAGTCCGCTGCGACTCACAGGACGAGGTCGACTATTACTGGTCGAAGCTCACTGAACGCGGCGCCGAAGTCGCCTGCGGCTGGCTCAGGGACAAGTTCGGCCTCTCCTGGCAGATCGTGCCCGCCCGCCTGCCCGAGCTCATCCAGCACCCCAAGGCCATGCAGGCCATGATGGGCATGAAGAAGCTCGTCATCGCCGAACTCGAGGCCGCCGCCCGATCGGCGGATTAGCGTGGGGTTGGTAACCCAAGGCTGGTAGCCCAGGGCTTTAGCTCTGGGTGGGCCTCCCCACGAATATGCTCATGGAATCTTGGTGGCTTTAGGTAGTGTCTGACGA
>PLUT01000056.1:4170-4330 GCA_003162875.1 Granulicella sp. | reverse complement strand
GCCCGCTGCTTCGCCACCGGCCGCACCGGCAACAGCGTCGCGGAGATCGGCGTCGGATCGGACTTGAAATTTCTCAGGTTGTCCACGATGCCCGAGTGGTTCTCGATCGCCGTCGACTCCCAGCCCGAGATTGCCGCAAAGTCCAGCTCATCGCTGATGC
>PLUT01000056.1:0-4139 GCA_003162875.1 Granulicella sp. | reverse complement strand
TCTCGGTCGCCGGAAACGCCGCACGAAATCCCCACTTGTCCAGGAACTTGTCATACGCCGCCACAATCTCCTGGTGGTCGCGCAGGTCGTAGCTGGTATTCGCCGGCTGGTTGCCGATCCCCGTGCCCTTCGGGTCCGCCAGCTCATGCAGCATCAGCGAGTGGTTGTCCGGAGTCGCGCACCCTTCCATCTCGCCAAACTCCGAGAGCGCCTTCTTCTCCGGACTCTTGTACGTGAACTCCGTCGGCGACTTGTAGAACTCGTCGTACCACTGGTCGCCCGCGCCCTGGTGCTGATTCCACCAGCCGCCCCACTCCTCCTCGTCGCTGCGGTGCAGCTTGTCGCTCCAGGGCTCGTACCACGCCTGTGCAGCCTTCCTCGGAGGAGCCACAAAGCCATCATTCAGCACCACGCAGCGGCTCGGGTCTTCCTTGCGCATCGCCTCCAGCACCGCAATCGTGTCCGGGTTCTTCAGGTCCGCGCCAATCTCGTTCTGTACGCAGTACTCAATCACCGACGGATGCGACCGGAACACCTTCACCATCTCCACGCACTTCACAAACATGTAACGCTGCGCAAACTTATCGTCCGTGCCGGTCGCTTTTTCCATCACAATCGAAGGCGCATTCGCCGCCACGCCGCTGGGCAGCCGCCCAATCGACATCTTGCCCGCACCCGGTTCCATGTAGCGCAGCAGCCCAAGCCGGTCGTGCGCGCGCAGCACATCCTCCTTGGCCAGGTTGCGATGGAAGTTCAAGCAGGTCAGGTTCAACTTCTTCGCCTGCGCCACCTCCTTCTCCGCCAGCTCCGGCGTCGGCCACATCCCATTGATCCCCCAATAGCCCCACGAGATCGCCGTATAAATCTTCATCCGCCGCCCATTCAACCGAAACAGCGCATTCGTCCCCAACCCCTCCGGCGCAAACGAGCGGAAGCCGAAAGCAATGGTGCGTGTCGATGACCTTCCGTCGCGCGAATAGACGGTTGCTCGCAAGTGATAGAGCCGAGGTGACTGCAAGTCCCAAAGCTCAGCTTGTTCGAATTGAATATCCGCACTGCTCAACTTGGTTTTTACATCGGACAATTCAAATATTGGCCCGGACTTCGAAACTTCGGTGCTTGAGTGGATCGCGACTACCTTACTTGTTCGTGGATCAATAACGTCGAAACCGATCTCTCCTATATCTCTCGCACCTCCAGGCGCTTCGACCAGCGAATGAACCGTGACGCTTCGTGCGTCCTTGTGATTCAGCACCCAAAGATCCTGGATACGTACAAGGCCATGCGCCGAGATCGTCATTCCGCGATCCAGCCCGCCGAACCCATGCGACCGGTACAACTTCACCGCGCCCCACTGCTCATTCAGCCCATCCACCCAGTCGAACCGCCCCCACGGATTCGTGATCCGGATCGCCAGCACGTTCTTCCCGCCGGGCTTCGCCGCATGAGTCAGCTCCGCCTCAAACGGCAGCTCCTCCATGATCGAGTAACCCACAAGCTTCTGGTTCAGATACACCTCGGCCCGCAGATGCGCGCCGCGCACATGCAGAAATATCCGCTTGCCCGCCATCGACGCGGGAATCTCAATCTCCCGCCACCACCACGACACGCCGAAGTACGCGCCATTCAGGGGCACCGGATCGTCCGCTGCATAGCGATACTCATCCGGCGTGTATGGCCGCGGCTTGCCATCCTCACCCGCGCCAAACTTCCCCCAGAAGTGCTGCTCCACCGTGCCCGGCAGCCGCACCTCGATCGACCTCGCTGGCTCGCCCGCCAACACATTCCAGCCGCCCGTCGGCGCGTTGCCAGGCAGCGGCTCACCCTTGCCGCGCACCATGCCGTCCGCATCCTGCGTCACATCCTCCGGCAGGTAGATCGTGTCGTCTTTCCACTTCGCCTCGCGATCCACCCACAGAAGCCAGCCCTCGTCCGGAATCAGCGTCCCGTTCTCCGGCCATGGCTCCGCCGCATGCGTCGTCGCTGCGCTTTGCGCCCCGGCAAACTTCACCTGTGCCGCGACTCCCACTGCCGCCGCTCCAGCAACAAACGCGCGCCTGCTGAGTTCGATCTTCTTCATAAGCCGTAGCCCTCTTACCTATCCTTGTTGATCCGGCTTTAGCATTCCCTCAGCGGCTAAAGCCGGCGAACAAATGCAGTGTGTACGGCANNCTAAAGGCGTGCCCTTAACAAGACGCGCACTCCCTAGTACGTCATCAACGTGACGTGCAGTATCTGCGGCAGGCTCCTGAAGTTCAAGCCGTAGTCTGTCTGGTCGCCATTCCATATCCGTGCCATCTTCCACTTTCCATCTACGTAGGTCCCTTCTTCCACGCGGATGTACGCGCGCCGCTTTCCGCTGGTGGCATCCGTGGGACGAAAATCCACGCGCGCCGAGATGCCGGTTACCAGGAACTCGTCCGGCCCCAACTGAGCGACCAACGCCCGCCCCGTCGGGTCCGGGTTCGGAGTCGCCGCCGCGGCGCCTAGGCGCACTCCTCCAAACTGAGGCTGCCCATATCCGACGGTCACTGTCCATGGCCCAAACACCAGTGTCTGCGAACGCACGGCCGGGTCCTCGCAGACGGCCTGCAGCTTGCCCTCGAAGTTCAACCGCGCAATCTCGCGGTCCATCGACCCAAGCAGTTCGTAGTCCAGCGCGTAGGCGTCGATCAGTGTGTCGTCGATCTGCGCCGCGCCCAGCGGAGCATTGACGTATCCCGTAAGATCGATGCCAAACATCGACCAGCCGATCGCACCATAGCCGAGCGCCATAAATGGATAGCGCGCATACTGCGCCGAATTGCCGCTTTCCGGGATAAACAGCGCATTGTCCTTGCGCGCATAGGTCTTCACGATCTTTTCATACTGCGCATACTGGGGCATGTAAATGTCCGGCGCAACCAGGTCCAGCGACGGGGCCGTCGCCTTCCAGATATCCAGCACGTGATCGGTCATCGCGGACCACTCCGGCCGCCCCTCGCGCGACGTCGCCAGCGGGTTCTCGAGGGAGTGGTTCAGATATAGCGGTAGCCCGTACGCGGCCTTGCCGGCCTTCGCAATCTGCTCGATATAGCGTGCAATCGACCACGTCTGGAACGTGTTCTCCGCCTCCAGGCCGAAGGCTTCGGTCCACGTTCCCGGCTTCACATGCATTGCCGCCGCGAAGTCAGCCGGAACCTGCCCCGCAAACAGTTTCGTCGCCTCGGGGCAATAGTCCCGCTGGCTGCCATAAGCGTTGATCTCGTTCTCCACCTGTAGCATCAGCACAGTGTGGCGTGGATCGGTCGCCTTCAAGTGCTTCATCAGCGCGACAAACGCGGTCTTGTCCGCCTCCAGCGTGGCAGCGCCAAACGGCGACATCGTATCTCCCGGCGTGCCATTTGCGCTCGTAATCCGCGGATACTTCACGGGATTGCGCTTCACCCACTCCGGGGTGTAGTGCATCGCGCCATTCTTCCACGTGCCAAACCACAGCAGCACCAGATGTACCTTGTGCTGGCGCGCCCCCGCCAGCAGCGCGTCGACGACACTGAAGTCGAACTTGCCCTGCACCGGCTCCAACTGCTCCCAGTACACCGAAATCTCCACCGTGTTCGCGTGCAGGCGGTCAATTGCCGGCCACACCTTGGGCAGCATCGCAGGCCATGCGCTGGAATTATTCACCTGGTCGTTCAGCATCAGGTAGGGCGCTCCATCCACCATGAACGCCCAACGCCCATCTTTCTGCACGAACTTCGGCATCTGCGACACACTCGCCTGCGCACTGGAGGGCGCCGCGCCTTGTGCGAAACCGAAACTCGAAGCCATCAGCGCAGCCGTAACCACACCACTCACATACACGCGCCGGCAAGACCCGGTATTTTGCATGCAGGAATCATACCCGCTCTGGTCGGGGTTAATCCCTGTTTCTCCGTGGCTGCCCTGGCCCGCTACTCGCCCAGCATGATCCGCCGAATCCCCTGCGCCCGTCCCGTGCCGCCATCACACTCGATCAGCGTCGCGCACATCTTCGGGTTGGCCTTCGCCGGCTCAAACTTGGTCGGCATCCCGGTCAGGAAGCGCTGCACCACCATCTCCGTCTCCACCCCGATCACGGAATCGAACGGTCCGCTCATACCCACGTCCGTCTGGTAGGC
>PLUT01000264.1 GCA_003162875.1 Granulicella sp. | reverse complement strand
TGCGCCTGCCCAGGCTGATCGCGCAAAGACATGCGGAAGGACTCAGGGAGCAGTGTGCCTGAAGCACGGTTGAAGGCCTGAAATGGCCTTTAACTAGTCTGAAAAAGCCGCGTAAACACTCGTATAACGCGAGATCCGAACCGATTCAGCCAACGTAACGACACAGATCGCCAATAAAACCGCACAGATCAACCGAATTTCAACAAGTTCCTAGGCGTTCGCGGATCCGAACTGCTGGAGCGTTCATGGCGTTCGTAGTTGCCTATCCATCGGTTGTGCTGTCATTTCTGCTGACCTTGGCTGCGATTGCGCGTTGGCATCTCGTGCCTTCGGACCGAAGGCGGACAGAGTACGTGCTGCTCGCGGGAATCTTTGCGGTGATCGCAGCCGCTGCGGCGGTGGCCGTGGTCAACTACATTTCCGTCCTTCGACCACTGAAGTACGATTTGTATATCTATCGCGTCGACGCAGTCTTTGGCGAACCGAGCTTCTTCCTCGGTCGCGTCGTGCAGCGCAGCCGCGCGCTCCAGGATTTGGTGAGCATCAGCTACGGCATGCTGACGATGGTCTTTGTCGGCGTATTCATTGTCTACCTGTACGAACGCTCCGAAGCCGAAGTGGCGCTTCTGCTGCGGGCTTTCGTGCTGAACCTTTTTCTGGCCGTACCGATCTACTTTCTTATTCCGGTGTGCGGCCCGCAGTTCGCGTTCCTGGCGTTTCCCAGTCTGCCGCCGCCAATTGTTCCGCATCCGATCGCTCTGGCTGCGGCTCCCAACGGAATTCCTTCAGTGCACGCCGCAGGCGCGCTGTTGATCTGGTGGTTTCTCCGCGGCTGGCGCATTGGAAGTCTGTTCGGATGCGTGTTTCTGGCGCTCACGATCCTCGCAACCCTGGGCAGCGGCCAGCACTACTTTTTCGATTTGCTTTGCGCGGTCCCGTACGCGGCCGGCGTCTACTGGATATCGTGGCGGACGAACGGTTGGGCAAGCCGCGCGGAAAGAATGGAGCCGAGGGTTCCGGCCTGAATTCGCTGTCGCCGATGCGTTGCAGGCTCACTTGGGCGGCGCTGCGGGGGCCGGCGGCGAAGTATTGTTCGGGTTATCGGAGCCTTTGTTGGTGATGTCCTCGCCGTTGTAGATGATGCGGCTGGTGGAGCGGAACTGCTTGTAGTCGGTGTACTTGACGACTGAACGCAGGTGAACATCCTGGCTGAGAGCCCCGTTCTGCGCGGCGAAATGCAGAACGCCCTCGGCCTTGGTGTAGGTGGGGAACCAGTTCTTGCCGTCAACCTGCTCGTAGTAGGTGGTGAAAGGCGGTTGCAGGTCTTCGTGGCCGGGGCGCGTGACCTGGGGCACCGTGGTGCCGTTGACGAGGACGATCTCGAAGTCCTGCTGATCGACCCACACCTTGCCCTGGAAGTAGTGCTGGTTCTTCTGGATTTTGTTCGGGCCGGCCTGGAAGACGTAGGTATCGAGGTCGTCGATCTTTTGGCGGCCGAGGTACTTGACGTTGTACTTCGGCAGGTCTTCGGTGGTGAGGATGAAGGGAAGGCGGTGCTCGATTTCATCGAAGTCGGTGGGAGACATGGTGACGCCGGCGTTGTCGATGGTGTTCTGCGGGGCGAATACGACGTGTTCGGCCCGCTTGCCGTCCTTGTCAAAGACGATGTCGGTGACCTGCTGGTATTCGCCCACGACCTTGCCGGTGTCGTCGTCGATGCCGTCGATTTTGACCGATTGGCGGAAGGTGTAGCTGTCGCGGGCATCGCGGAACACGGCCTCGCGCTCGCCCATCTTGGTGACGACCTGTTCGGGCGTGAGGTCCTTGGGCGGGCTGGGGTCGAGCGGGCCGAAGCCCTGCTGCGCGTGCGCGGCGAATGGCGCTGCGAGAGCGAGAGTGAGGAGCGTGGCGAGTGCCTTGAAAAATATTTTCATCGGCGTGGTAACTCCGGTGCGCGAGCGCTGGTGGAGCGGCGAATGGTTAGACGTTGTTGTGCTCATTGGGGTGACCCCTCCCCCCACCTATCTCCAGCCTTTCTGCGGACTCGTGAGTCTCAAAGTCTTCCTTCTAATGGCGCTTGGCACCGGACCCCGAGCCGGACTGGTCCGGACTGCTCTCCGAAAGTTCTGATTCTGCGTCAATGTCAAGAATCCAGAAGAGTTAGGCGGGCCGGAGGCCGGCTAGTGCGGCGGCTGCCCAGGCTCTGTTTCCAATGTTCCCCCTAGTTCTATTGTAGTCGGGGTGTCAAGCATTTGCGGGCGCCGAGGGCGGAGGCTGGCGCGGTCGCGTGGCCGCTGGAGCACCCTTGTGAGGGTGGTGCCGCGAGGCGGGGGCAGCCGGGTTTAGACTGGCGCGATGAGGAATTGTTGGTGTCGAGCGGTTGCGGTTGGGGTGGTTGGGGTTGCGGCGACGGGATTCAGTCTCGTGGCGCAAAATCCCACATCTCAGAGTCGAGACGCTCACCCCAGCGAGCAAACGCGCTCGCCGGGGACCCCGATTGTGGGGCACACGGCTCCGGGGCAAGCCAAGCGGCCGATGACGTTTGCCGACATGATGGCGATGAAGCGGGTGAGCGATCCGCAGATTTCGCCGAGCGGGAAATGGGTGATGTTCTCGGTGACGGATGTGTCGCTGGAGAAGAACACGAAGGTGAACCATCTGTGGGTGGTGGGGCTAAATGCGACCGCAGGTTCCTTCGACGAGCTCAGGACAGGCTCTTCGACTGCGGCTGGCGCGGGTGCGCCAGCCTCCGCTCAGGATGACAAACAAAAAGAGAAGCAGGTGACGTTTGGGGATGGGGAGACGTTTGGGCGGTTCTCGCCGGATGGAAAGTGGGTGTCGATGACCGTGGGCGGGCAGATTTACGTGGCGGGATGGGATGAGTTCCACGGGACGGTCCGCGCGCCGGTGATCGTGACGGGTACGGAGATTGCGGGCGGGGCGGATGGGGCGATCTGGTCGCCGGACTCGAAGCGGTTGATGTTTGTGGCGGATGTGTGGCCGGAGTGTTCGGTGAAGGGTGGTGGCGGTGAAACAACCGCAGGTCCTTCGACTGCGGCTGGCGCGGGTGCGCCAGCCTCCGCTCAGGATGACAACTTTAATGGGGTGGTGGTGGGTGGGACGCGGGATGTTGCGGCGTGGAAGACGGCGGAGCCGGCGACGTGGGCGGAGGAGAACGCCTGCGATGAGGCCAGGGACAAGGCGACGGATGCGAGCGCGGTGAAGGGGCAGGTGTGGGAGGGGTTGCTGTACCGGCACTGGGACCAGTACACGGGCCAGAAGCGGAGCCACGTGCTGGTGAGGGATGTGGAGGGAACGCATGTGCGCGACCTGACTCCGGCGAGCGTGGTGGGGGATGCGGAGACTCCGACGTGGACGCTGGAGGGCGTGCAGGACTATGCGTGGGCTCCGGACTCGAAGGAGATTGCGTATGTGACGAATCTGGACCCGGTGCCGGCGGCTTCGACGAACAACGATGTTTTTACTCTGCGGCTGGACGAGCCGGGGGCGAAGGCGGTGAAGGTGAGTACGAGCCCGGGGAGCGATGACGAGCCGGAGTATTCGCCGGATGGGAAGTGGCTGGCGTTTCGGTCGCAGGCGCAGGCGGGATTTGAGAGCGATAAGTTTCGGTTGATGTTGTTTGATCGGGAGAAGAAGACGATCAAGGAAATGATGCCGAAGTTTGATAACTGGGTGGATGAGTTCACTTGGACCCCGGAGTCGGAGGGCATTTTTTATGTGAACGGGTGTGCAGGCGAAGAGAACGTTGACTATGTTGGTGTTACTGGCAACCAGTTTGGATGGCTTGAAGGTGAGGGAGAATTCAGTGATGTCCATGTGCTTCCCGGCGCCGGAGTGCCGGATGAAGGAGTCATCCTCATTGCGACTCGCATGACTGCGGAAGGGCCATCGGAGATCATAAAGCTTCCCAAGAAGCACAAGGCAGGAGTTTCCGAGTGGGGCGGTGAAGAAGCGATTACTCATCTGAACGACTCACTGATTGCTCAGCTTGATCTGCCAAAGATGGAGCCATTCTGGTTTGCGGGGGCAGAGGGGACGAAGGTGGAAGGGTTCATTATGCGGCCGCCGGAGTTTGATCCGGCGAAGAAGTATCCGGTGAAGTTTTTGATGCATGGCGGGCCGCAGAC
>PLUT01000051.1:609-5624 GCA_003162875.1 Granulicella sp. | reverse complement strand
GGTAGATGCGGACGGCGAGGAAGTCGACGACGTGGTGGAAGCGAATGCGGTCGTAGAGGTTGCCGAGGGCTCCGCCAAGGATGAGAGCGAGCGCGACCGAGGTGAGGGTGAGCCTGCGGCCAGTGCTCCAGAGAAGGCCGAAGACAATGACCGCGGCAAAGACAGAGAACGCGATGAGACCAATGCGCACGGCGTTGGGCGGCCAGGCCTCCATGAGGCTGAAGGCGGCGCCAGTGTTGAGCACGTGCGAGAGGCGGAAGACGCCCGGGATGAC
Organism: Granulicella sp.; assembly: GCA_003162875.1. Lineage (GTDB taxonomy): Bacteria > Acidobacteriota > Terriglobia > Terriglobales > Acidobacteriaceae > Edaphobacter. The sequence goes on along the minus strand of PLUT01000051.1, from coordinate 5,350 downwards.
CGGGAGCCAGTAGCCGGGACGGATGTGGTGAACGATCCAGATCTTGGACAGGCGGTCGGCAAGGATGACGAGCGCGGTGATGAGGAAGAGGTACGGGCGGCGGTCGGGGGTGGTTGCGGACTGCGCGGGTTCGGTTTGGGTGGGCGTGGGCATGGTGACTAGTGACATTTTAGCGGCGCGGCTCCGTGAGTTGCATGTTGGGGTCGAGGGTTGCGGGTTTGATGTACAGCTATGAGCTTTGAGCTATGAGCTATGAGTTTCGGTAATGGCTTTCGGCTTCCAGCTTTCGGCGATCAGCTTTCAGCTTGCGCGGGGTAGGGTGGGAAGTCGATGGCGTCGAGGGCTTCGGCGCAGCGGAGGCAGACGGTGGGGTATTTTTCTTGTTGGCCTACGTCGGGGACGTGGCGCCAGCAGCGGTCGCATTTGATGTCGGTAGCCCGGATGACATCAACATCCAATTTGCAACCACGGATGATGTCGTAACGGAGTATCTCGGCTGCCGGAGCAATGTCCGGCCAAGTCGGTTCCTCTGGCGTCTGCGAAACGTCGTCCTCTGGAGTCCCGCTATCGCTGAAGATCTGCGCAAGCCTTTTGTCAAATTCTACTCTGACGCTTGAAACGCCGAGCAGTTCGGCCAAGATTGCGGTTCGACCCTGAAGAAACTCGAAGAGCGCATCGTAGGTTCGCAGAGTTACATCGGCCTCTAGACTTTTCCCGATAATCTTGTTGCTTCGTTTTCGTTCCAGCTCTCCCAGAACAGTCCATCGGCAGCTGAGAAGATCACCCCATTCGCTGATGAGTTCGTCATTTTCGCTTGGAGCGAGGTCTTTGGGTTCGGGGAAGAGGGTGAGGTGGACGCTGCCTGTGGTGTGGGGGAGGGATTGGTAGACCTCGTCGGCGGTGAAGCTGAGGATGGGGGCGGTGAGGCGGGCGACGGCGTCGGTGATTTTGTAGATGGCGGTCTGGGCTGAGCGGCGGGCGAGGTAGAGGCGCTCCTGCTCGGCGTGGCCGGGCTTGAATTTTACGGGGTAGGTGTAGAGGCGGTCCTTCAACACGTCCAGGTAGAAGGCCGAGAGTTCGGAGTTGCAGAACTCGTTGAGCAGGTGGTAGACGCGGTGGAATTCCATCTCGTCGTAGGCCTTGCGAATTTTGGCGGTGAGCTCGGCGGCGCGGGCGAGGATGTACTGGTCGATAGGTTGCATCTGATCGAACGGTACTGAATCATTAGTGGGATCGAACTCGTAGGAGACACGGTCCTCAAAAATCTGCCATCTGGAGCCTAGGAGGCGCCTAGTTACAAGGCTTGGTAAAGATTCACGCAGCGAGCCGAGGAGGAAGCGGAAGGTGTTGCGGAGCTTGCGGTAGATTTCTTCGGCGAGGCGGCGGAGCAGCGGCAGGCTGGCGACGACGTCTTCGCGGAAGTCGACGGAGGCGACCCAGAGGCGAACGATGTCGCCGCCGAGCTGGTCCATGATTTCGACGGGATCGACGAAGTTGCCGAGGGACTTGGAGAGGGCGCGGCCCTTTTCGTCGAGGGTCCAGCCGAAGGTGGCGACGGTTTTGAAGGGCGCGCGGTTGTGCATGCCGATGGAGCAGAGCAGCGAGGACATGAACCAGCCGCGGTGCTGGTCGCCGCCTTCGGCGTAGAGGTCGGCGCGGGGGTCGATGTCGGTGGCGTCGAGGTCCGCGCCGGGACGCTGCTGGGTGTCGGGGTCGAAGTCGAGGACGGCGTGGGAACTGGAGCCAGACTCGAACCAGACGTCGAGGATGTCCATCTCCTTGCGAAAGGCTGAATGGCCACATGCTTTGCAGGCGGTGCCGGCCGGGAGGATTTCTTCGGGGGTGCGGATGTACCAGGCGTCGGCGGACTCGCGCATGAAGAGCGAGACGACGAGCTTGTTTACGGCGGGGTTGTTGAGCGGCTCGCCGCACTTGCGGCAGAGGAAGACGGCGATGGGGATGCCCCAGAAGCGCTGCCGGGAGATGCACCAGTCGGGGCGAGTGGCGACCATGTTGGTGATCCGTTCCTCGCCCCAGGCTGGGTCCCATTTGACGGTTTTGATTTCGTCGAGGGCGCGCTGGCGGAGGGTGGGGACAGAAGGCCGCAGGTCCTTCGACTCCGCCCCGTTCGACTCGCCTGCGGCTCGCTCAGGGGCTCCGCTCAGGATGACACCTTCAGAAGAAGGGGTGGGCATGGGGGTGTCCATGGCGATGAACCACTGCTCGGTGGCGCGGACGATGACGGGGTTGTGGCAGCGCCAGCAGTGGGGGTAGGAGTGCTCGAAGCTGGTGACGGAGAGCAGCGTGCCCTTTTCTTTCAGCAGTTCGATGATGACCGGGTTAGATTTGAAAACGGTGAGGCCTTCGTAGGGCTGGGGCTGGCCGCCGCCGAAGCGCTCGGTGTGCATTTGGCGGCCGGCGTCGTCGACATACTGGACTTCGGGCAGGTCGTAGCGCTTGCCGGTGGCGAAGTCGTCGACGCCGTGGGCCGGTGCGGTGTGGACGGCGCCGGTGCCCTGGTCGGTGGTGACGTAGGTGGCGTTGACGCCGAGGACGGTGCGGTCGAGGAAGGGGTGCTGGAAGGTGGCGCCGTCAAGCGCGGTGCCCTTGAAGAGGGCGAGGATGTCGGCCTGCGATGCGGGCTCAGCGGGGTGGGCGGCGCTCATGAGGTGAGCGCGGACGATGACTTCGGAGAGCAAGGCCTGGGCGACGATGTAGATGGCGTCGGGCGTGTTGAGGGCGACGTATTCCATCTCCGGGTGGAAGGCGACGGCGAGCGACGCTGGAAGGGTCCAGGGGGTGGTGGTCCAGATGATGGTGTAGACATCTTTACCAGCCAGTTCGGGTGCGATTGCCGCGGGGTCACTGGTCAGCTTGTAGCGGACGTAGACGGAGGGCGAGGTGTGCTGCTCGTACTCGACTTCAGCTTCGGCGAGGGCGGTGCGGTCGTGGATGCACCAGGAGACGGGCTTGAGGCCTTTGTAGACGAAGCCGTTCTCGAAGAAGTGAAAGAAGGTCTCGGCGATGCGGGCCTCGTACTCGGGGTCCATGGTGGAGTAGGGATGGGCCCAGCGGCCGAAGCAGCCCAGTCGGATGAACTGGGAGCGCTGGAGGTCGAGGTACTTCTGGGCGTATTCGCGGCAGGCGCGACGGACCTGGACAGGATCCATTTCGAGTTTTTTGCGACCGAGCTGCTCGTCGACCTTGANNCGGTGCGGTCGTGGATGCACCAATAGACCGGCTTGAGACCGCGGTAGACGAAGCCTTTTTCCAGGAAGCCGTAAAACGCCTCGAGGGTGCGGGCCTCGTAGTCGCGGGCCATGGTTTTATAGGGCTTGTCCCAGCGTCCGAAGCAGCCAAGGCGCTCGAACTGCGAGGTCTGAAGGTCGACGTATTTCTGCGCGTAGGCGCGGCAGGCATCCAGTACGGCCGGGGCCGGCATCTCAAGCTTTTTACGGCCGAGCTGCTCGTCGACCTTGATCTCGATGGGCAGGCCGTGGCAATCCCAGCCCGGGACGTAGGGGGCGTCGAAGCCGGCCATGGTGCGGGTTTTGACGACGAAGTCCTTTAGCGTCTTGTTGAGGGCGTGGCCGAGATGGATGGCTCCGTTGGCGTAGGGAGGGCCGTCGTGGAGGATGTAGCGGGGGCGGCCGGCGGAGGCGCGGCGGATCTGGTCGTAGAGAGCTTGGCCGGTTCCATCTCCCCCAGCCCAGGACTTGAGACGGAGTGGCTCGTTGACGGGAAGATTGGCCTTCATGGGGAAGGCGGTCTGCGGGAGGTTCAGGGTGGATTTGAGCGGCTTTGGGGCTTTGTCGCCTGCGGTCTTGGGGTCGGGTGCTTCGGGCATTCATTCCTCGTGGGGCGCGGGTGGCTCCGGGGCTGAGTGGGGTCGGTGGAGGGGGTTCGCTAAACCGCTCTGAATCCTAGCCAAACCTCTATTGTATCCGGGTGCGGAGGGCAGCGGAAACCGCAGGGTCGGGCTTCACCGGGATGGCGAGCCCGGCGCCCGAGGCTGGCGGGCGAGGCTGACACCCGAGGCTGGCGCGCGAGGCTGCGCCGAATTCGGGCGGAATCACGGGAAATCGACCGGGGAGGCGGACTTCGGCGGGAGCGGGCGCAAATGGCTTCCTGATTTGACGCTTAAGCCGATGCAAAAGACGAGACTTCCGGGGAGTGAACTGCGTCAAAGATTGAAGAGAGGTGTCGCGAGCAATTCTTTTGTAGAATGTTGTGTGGGGCCAGAACCGCGCGCAGCATGAAACAGACCGGCGCAAGACCGGCAAATGCTTCAGGAGTTGCAAGGCGCGCGAGATTCGAGAAGAAAGGCAGAGCGGCCACGGCCGGACGCTGCCGCTGAGGCAAACCGACTTGTCTGAATTTGAGATAGTGCCGAGGGACGAACGGGTGAAGCCGGACCCGGTGTTGCATGCTGGGGTGGAGTCTTCGCTGAGCGAAGGCGCGATGATGCTGCACGAAGAGGGTACGCTGGCTTCTTTGTGGACGAGTCTTCGTGAAGTGTTTTTTCCCGTAAAACTACCGCCGCTGGTGCTGGAGTCGAAGCCGATCCCGGTGATCGACAGGATGAAGACGAAGCAGGACCCGCGTGCGACTGTGGCGTCCTTCGTCATCTATGCGCTGATGATCCTGCTGGTGCTGTGGGCGGTGAAAGAGCATGTGCCGTTTGTGAAGCACCAGGCCATGCTGCTGGTCCAGCTGGCGACTCCGCCGGAGATGCCGAAGG
>PLUT01000051.1:0-536 GCA_003162875.1 Granulicella sp. | reverse complement strand
TGGGCTCGGGCAATGGGTCGGGGCTGGGGCCGGGAACCGGAGGCGGATACGGCGGCGGATTGATGAAGATCGGCGGCGGCGTGTCCGAGCCGGAACTGATCTACAAGGTCGATCCTGAGTTCAGCGAAGAGGCGCGCAAGGCGAAGTTCATGGGCATTGTGACGGTAACCCTGGTGGTGGACCAGAATGGCAATCCGCAGAACGTGCACCTGCTGCGCGGCGTGGGCATGGGGCTGGACGAGAAGGCCCTCGAGGCAGTGAAGCAGTACAAGTTCAAGGCGGCGCGGTACAACGGCAAGCCGGTCGCGGTGCAGTTGAACGTCGAGGTCAACTTCCAGATTTTCTAAGAGCAGCGAGTCAGCAGGTCAGCGAGTCAGCAAAAGCCAAGGTGGTCGATGGCTTGCTGACTCGTTTTTTTTTCGATGACTCGCTTGAAGCAGGCGTATGGTGTTCGCATGCGAAGAAGATCCAGGAGGTCGTGATGAAAAGAGCTGCCGGCGTATTGGCCGTCATTGTGCTGCTGGTGTTGCCGGCGG
>PLUT01000039.1:728-20235 GCA_003162875.1 Granulicella sp. | reverse complement strand
TCGCCAAGCTGGAAGCGGAGCTGGGCGAGGTGCTGCTGGAGCGGTCTTCGCGCGACGGCACGCTGACCGATGCAGGAGAAATCCTGCGCGAGTACGCGGTGAAGCTGCTGAACCTGCGCGGTGAGGCGGCGGGCGCGCTGAGCGAGATGCGGGAACTGCATCGCGGGCGGCTGAATATTGCGGCCAACGAGTACACCTGCCTCTACCTGCTGCCGCTGCTGGACGAGTTTCGGCGGCGGAATCCGCGCATCAAGGCGACGGTGCAGCGCGCTCTGGCGAGCCGGATAGCGGACGAAGTGCTGGTGCATGCGGTGGAGATCGGGGTACTGAGCTTCCGGCCGGACGATCCGCAGATCCGGTCGGTGGTGGTGTACCGCGACGAACTGAACTTCGTGGTGAATCCGAAGAATCCGCTGGCGCAGGCGGAGGAAGTGTCGATCCGACAGCTGGGGACGCAGAATTTTATCGCTCACAATATCTCCTCGCCGCAGCGGCAGAAGGTGATTGAGACGTTTAAGCGGTACAAGACGCCGCTGAGCATGGGTGTGGAGTTGCCGTCGCTGGAGGCGATTAAGCGCTTTGTGGAGATGGGCAACGGCGTCGCCCTGGTGCCTGGGCTCAGCGTCCGGACGGAGCTGAAGAGCGGCGCGCTGGTGCGGGTTCGGGTAAGGGAGCTGCAACTGGAGCGCAAGCTGCGGCTGGTTTATCGCAGGCAGGCCAGCCTGTCCCACGTCGCGGTGGCCTTTCTGAAGGTGGTGGAGGAATACGCAGCGGCGCATGGCGATCCCTATTGTTTTCATCCGGAACGGGGAGCTTGAGGCGGATAGCCCGGAGCGAAAGCGGTTGCGGCCTGAGGATTCCATCTGCGAGATTTGTTTTCATTTGCTCAAACTCTGGTGGCGGGTCGTCCGTCTGTAGCGGTAGACTTGTCCGCCGGTGAAACTATGCCGGTATCGACACTGGAGAAAAGCCAATGAATATGACGATTCGTAGATTTGCCGCGCGCGTTGGCGCTGTGGCATTGTGTAGCGCCGCATTATGCACGGTGCCGATGATGGCGCAGGGCGGCGGCGGTGGTGGCCGTATGATGATGACCCCGGACGATCAACTGGCGGCAATTGACAAGGCCGTGACCCTGACGTCGGATCAGAAGCCGCAGGTCAAGGCCATTCTCGATCTGGATGCGAAGAAGCGCTCCGATATGATGGCGGCACAGGATCCGGACATGCGCGCCAAGATGATGGCGATGCGTACAGACGAGCAGACCAAGATCAAGGCCATTCTGACGGACGATCAGAAGGCGAAGTACGACGCCTATCTGGCATCGATGCCGCGGGGCCGTGGACCTGGCGGCGGCGGCGCACCCGGCGGTGGCGCACCACCCGCAGCACCACCTCAATAGTTAGCAGCAAAACGGACCAGAGGCCGGGGAGGCAATTTGCTTCTCCGGCCTTTCTGCGTGGCGCGACGCCCCACGAGACTCGGGCTGCGGTTACAATGATGGGAGTGACAGGTGCCAGCGCAGAGTGCGGTGCGAGTCGCATTTTCTTCGGGTCTCAAGGACCGGGTTTACGAAGGGCCGAGCGAGCGAAGGAACTGGAAGGGGTAGAAACGAAGCATGAAGAAGACGATGTTGTTGGGCGTGCTGATGCTGTCGGCCGCTGCAGGGTATGCGCAGGAGAGCCGGCAAGACGTGAGCTTCAGCGGCACCGGAATCTTCGGTCCCACGGTACATGGCGCCGGGAATGTGCAACAAAGCATGACCGGCGCACTGGGTCTGTTGCTCAGCTACCGATACATGGTGACTCCGCGCAGCGCGCTCGAAGCGAACTACAGCTTCGCGCAGAACGATCAGAAGTATGACGTGAGCTATGAGCCGTATGCCCGGATCCACTCGCGCATGCAGGAGGCGACGGTGGCCTACGTTTACAGCCTCAACCTGAAACGCTTCAGCCCCTTTGCCGAGGTTGGAGTGGGCACGCTCATCTTCACCCCGGTTCTGGACAATGGGACCAACCTGCTCGGCACCAGGTCTAGCAAGGGCCTTGCCGGGCTGTTCGGCGGTGGCCTGGCTTACGAGCTGAGCCCGAGCTTCGACATCCGCGTGGAGTACCGGGGCTTTGTGACCAAGACGCCTAGCTTCGGGGAGACCAACTTCAATGCGAATCGCTACGAGGTTATCTCCATGCCGACCATCGGCGTGGCGTATCACTTCTAGTGGAGTGCGCCGCGGAGACAGATCAATTGCCTCGAGGCCAGCTTCCCTCCGGGGCTGAAGCCCGGCTGATTTTGTAGCTCTTACGTACGGGCTAAAGCCCGTACCTTTCAAAGCGGAGCTACCGGTGGCTCTCACGTACGGGCTAAAGCCCCTACCTTTCAAAGCGATTACCGAGTTTCACGGCGCCGGTATGCGCGCGGTGCCGGCCCGGGGAGCTATCGGTAGCCGGGTCTTCCGGCAAAGTGGTATGCAGCGCCTATGGTCACAATCTGCGGGGTAAAGCCACCGTTGGGGAAGCTGGCCCACTTCTGGAATTCGTATTCGCCGCGAACCCGAAGCCAGGGGCCGAGCTTAAGATCGGCGCCGACACCCGCCGCGAACAGGTTGTAACCAAGCTCTGTCTGGCCGAAGGGATAGTTGAAGTCGCCGCGCCCGACCATAGCTTTGACATAGGGAACCAGCGCCCCATAGGTGCGAAAGTAGCGGCCGCCAATCGCATAGGTGCGTTCGTAGCTCTGGTCGCCATTGGTGCTATAGACCTGGTGGAATTCGCCTTCCACGCCTATGTGCGGGCGAAAGTCGAAGTCCGCATAGGCGGCGAATCCGGGGAAGGTCTGTTGGACGTAGTCGGGCCGGGCGATGCTGTAGCCGGCGCCGATCTGGACGTCTCCTGTGCGCGAGGCGGTGGGAAGGGCCTGGGAATAAAGTGCGGATGCGCCCCCGAGCAGGAACAATAACGCCAGTCGTCCTATCAAGAGGGGCCTCTCCGCAGTGACAGCTTAGAGCCAACGAGAGCGATTATATCGCTCTCGTTTGGGTGCAGCCCACTTGTCTGGACCGGCGCAAGTTTTAGGCGCAAGGTTTAGTGGAAGCGATAGGCCGCTCCGAAGGTGAAGACAATTGGAGTGAGGCCGGTCTGATAGTTGAAGCGCTGGTATTCGAAGTCGACCGCACGCACGACGAGATACGGCTTCACCACGACATCGACCCCGGCGCCGAGCGCGTACGCAAAGTTGGTTCCGCCAACTTCATATGGGTGACGCTGAGGATTCTGAATGATCAAACTGCCAGCTCCCACCAAAGCTTTGGCATAGAGTTTGAGATTTCTTTTGCGATAGACGAATCGGGGACCGGCCAGGTAGCTGTTTTCCGCGATGTCGTCAGGGGTCCAGAACGTGAGCGAGTGAATGTCGCCTTCCACTCCCCAGTGGACAAGGATGTCGTAGTCGGCAAACCCCGAGAAGCCCTGAATCTTCGCCTGGCCGTAATCCGAGGAGCCTATGGAGTACCCGCCGCCAACCTGCAATTCGCCTTTGGCCAGGGCGGTGGGCAATGCCTGGGCATTCCCAGTAGAAGCGAGCGAGAGCAATGACGCAAGAGAGCCCACGATCATCCAACTTCTCAGCATTCCGTACTCCTGGGAAGAGTCGAAACTGCGCTCTTGCCATATCAGTTCAACAATTGGCGCAACATCCAAAGCGGAGCGGCCGTTTGCACGCCTGCTCCATGAACAAAACTTTTCCTACTGCGGTGGCGGAGCCGGCTGGGCCGCCGCGGTACCTGCCGGAGTCGGGACAGCGGGGTTCGCGGGCGCGGCATCTGCCGGGGGGGCTGCGGCTGGTGCAGGCGCGGCGCCAACAGCCGTGGCCGGCGGAGCAGGGGGATTGTAGTAGCTGAGTTTCAGATAGACGGGTTCAACCTCAAACGGCATCTTGTCGCGCGAGCTCAGAATCGGTTCGAAGCTGGTATGCATCTGGACCACCTGATCGGTCCACGGGTCGAACCGCAGGAAGCTGGCCAGCGGCATCGCCGCCTGCTGCTTCAGGTCCTTCATGTCCAGCTTGATGCCCTTGGGGACCATCGCCTGCATCCAGAAGGTCGTATCCTTGTCGCTCTTGATGAGGGCATCGCCGATCACGGGCGTGTTGAGAGCGGGCAGCGCCTTCACCCGCTGCTGGAGTTGCTGCAGATAAAGTCCAAAGTACTGCTGTCCGCCGGCGAGTTCCTTGGCGCTCAACAGGTCCATCGCCTTCTTGGCAGCCTCTTCGTTGTCCGCGTCGGTGTGGTGCATGGGGATGCGCTCAAACACCGAAGTGCTGGGGAAGAGCAGGCGATCGCTGAACGCATACTTGGTATCCAGGCGATGGCCCAGAATGATGTGGGCCAACTGGAACGCGAGCAGGGCATTCAGGTTGCCCATCTGTTGCGCGCCATCCGAGGTAATCACGCTGGTGGTGTCGATGAGGCTCTTCGACAGGATGATGGTATTGCCGACGGCGAGCGACTCCAGCGGCTCGGTGAGCAGAGTTCGCACACGGATCTTGCGGCTGGTCTGGATGTTGTTATAGACGAGGATGTTGTTCGCGAGCGCTTCGAGAGTCTGGTCGAAGTCCGAGGGGGCATCCAGCAGGCCGGCCTGGAACAGCCGCTCGATCACGTTGTCCTCGGCCTGCTGCACCCATTCGCGCTGCGCCCCCAACGGGCTCAGGTCGGGAGCGTCGTTGGAGACATCCTGGGCGTTGACCACTTCGAGCGACGTGTTCTCCGCATCCCCGGCGGGAACTCTCAGAACATAGCCCCAGACGTAGTTGATGGCTTTGAACTGCAGCGTGCTGCTGGTGCTCTTGGGGTCGCTCTCCTCGACATAGAAAGAGGTGGGCAGCCACAGGTTCGGCTGCACGTTGGTGCGCCAGCTGTCAAAGTGGTAAAACTCCTTGATGGTCTGGATGCTGCCGGCGAAATCGCCGTTGAAGCGGACCACGTTGCCATCCCGGGTCTCCACCCAGATGCGTCCGAAGAAGCGTCCGAACTCCCTCTTGCCGCTGATGGGCTGGACATCGAAGACGGCGGTCGGGATATTGCCGAGAAAGTCGTTGCGGATAAAGGTGAAGGTGTAGTGCTGCCGGTCGAAGCCATTCGAATCCATCAGGATCATCTGCACAAAGCCGGAGTCGTGGAAGGTGAGGCGAAGGCTCGAGGAGATGCCGCCAATGGCGCCGAGGGAGTCCTTGAAGAAGGAGAGCTTGCTCTTCTTGGCCGCGAAGTTGCCCTTGTAGTCCTTGTACGAGTCGTCGTTGATGATCTTGCCGAAGTCCACCCGGGCCAGGAAATGCAGGTCCGATTCCGGCACCTGGAGCAACACCGGGTCCGGCTTCATGTTCTGGATGTAGGTCTCCACCAGGGGAGCGCGCTCCTTGACCGTCTTGATCACGTCCTTCTCGCGAAGGATGGCCTTGTCGATCAGCGCGTTCTGCGCCGGAGTGAGCTTGCGCCCCGGCATCGTATCCTGCTCGACCTTCTTCTTGCCGATACCGAGCACGGAGGCTCCGGCGATTCCGGGGAAGGTTGCCGCGGCGAGCAGGGCTAGAAGCGTTACGCCAACGGTGGATCTTGCGCGAAAATTCATGATTTGCGGCTCCCTGTGGTGACCTGCAATGCCACCTTGGTAAATAAATTCAGCGTGTTCTGAACATGCACTGAACACAGCAAAAATCTGACAGCAACAACTGCCAAATGGTTCGGCTCCTACCCCGCAAGCTGGAAGGCGACACGAACATCGCCATCCCAGGCGATCGGGTGGCCGTTGGAGTCGGTAGCGGGCTCAAATTTTGTAGCCATGATGGCTCGCTTGGCAGACTCGTCTAAACCATGGCCAAGACCTCTGGTGACACCCAGAACTTCGACTGCTCCATCCGGCAATACGCGGATGTGGATGGTCACCACACCCTCGACGTGCATCTGCCGGGCCTCCTCGGTGTACTCGGGCTTCGGCTTGGAGATGACCTTGGGCGCCTTGATCTCAACGGCGGCTACGGCAACGGCCGGCTTGAGCGCGGGTGGCGGCTCGTTCTGCCCAAGGTTGATCCGACCGGCGACTGCCTTGCCAGTACCGCCGGGAACGCCGTGGGGAATGCCGGCCACGGCGACCACGCCGTTGCCCTTAATGCTGGTGCCCTCCGGGCTTCCATTGCCGAGGACGACCTTGGTTGCCGGCGGGCCGTTGCCAGTGTTCGCCGAATTCATTCCCGGGAAACCTGCCCCCAGATTCACGGAAGAAACTGCGGGCCCTTTGAGGTTGTTGAGCGGGCTGGTGGGATTGCCCAGGCGGACTGCGCTGGGATGCGCGTCATGGTTGGGAACCGAGGCGGCCTGCGGGTGCGCCAGGCTGACGGCAACGGGAGCGGCCATCGCGACAACTCTCTGAGGCGCAGGCGGCGCCAAAATCGGCTTTGGATTGTCCATTTTGACGATCGGCTGCTTGGGCAGCTCCGGGGGTTTGATCCTGGGGATGACTATCTTGGGCTGGTCGACCTTGGTGAGTTCCGGAAGCTTGGGTTTGGGTGGGGGGGTGACCTTCGGCTTGATCACGTCAGGCTTCTTGATGGGCACCGGCTCGACCAGCATGGCCAGCTTTTGGTTGGCTTGAATGGTCTGCGTGGCGGCCAGGCTGATGATGATGACGACGAGCGCGAGCAACACATTGATCGTCAGGGATACAGCCGTGGATGCCTTGCTCTGATGTCCGGCATCGAGCACGCCGAAGTGCGCAAACTGCATGCTTCTTGCTGGCCCGAGATTTGCACTGCGGAGTGGGACTGCCATAATCGGGATTGCTTCCTTGTATTCGCCTGCCCCTGCGGCAGGGTGAAGCTTAAGTATGACGCAATCTGAGACGCTGAGGTAACGCGCTGTGGTTACAATCGGCCATTGTAAGACCTCATTTTATAGATATCGGCCGATTCACTTGTCCACAACTGCCTGAGAAATCTCTGATTAGTCCGGTCCTCCCAAACCGGCCGCCTCGGTGCCCGATGCGGTTACCAATGTCATCCCCGCCGCCGGGCTGACACGAATTGACCCGAGCATACCACCGAACGGGCGCAATCAGGCTTGCTAAGAACAAGATGCGCCCACGGCGTCAGGTGCTTCCATCTGCCCGCTTGCAGGCCGAGTGATCGCTTGCTTGTCATCTTCTATGAACCCGGACACTCGTAACATCACTCTTTTGCACCGAAATTCCTATACTTTGGTTGTAGGGAAAAGGGTTCCTGTGGAGAGACGATGACCATCCTGGTAACAGGCGGCGCCGGTTACATCGGCGGCACCGTGGCAAGGATTCTGTTGGCCGGCGGACATGCCGTGACCATCTTTGACAATTTGTGTCACAGCCGGCGGGCGGCGGTGGCTCCGGGGGCCGAGTTTATTGAGGGCGACCTGGCCGACCGTTCGCTGCTGGAGAAGACACTCCGCTCCGGGCGTTTCCAGGGCGTGATGCACTTTGCCGCGCTGATCGAGGCGGGCGAAAGCATGCAGCGACCGGAGATTTATTTTCGCAACAACACCGCGGGAACGCTCACGCTGCTGGAGGCCATGCTGGCCACCGGGCACGACCGCCTGGTGTTCAGCTCGACGGCGGCGTGCTACGGTGAGCCGGTCAGTACGCCGATCCTGGAAGATGCGAAGCTTGAGCCGACCAACGCGTACGGCGAGAGCAAGCTGCTGGTGGAGCACATGCTGCGCTGGTTCAACCGCATTCACGGGTTTCGCTACGCCAGCCTGCGCTACTTCAACGTGGCCGGCGCCATCGAAGGATATGGCGAAGCGCATGAACCGGAATCGCACCTGATCCCCCTGATCCTGGACGTGGCGCTGGGACGGCGCAAGAGCATCAAGATCTTCGGGCAGGATTACCCGACGCGCGACGGCACCTGCATCCGCGACTACATCCATGTGAAGGACCTGGCCGACGCGCATCTGCTGGCGCTGGCGGCGTTGGAAACGAAGGACCGGCTGATTTACAACATCGGCAATGGCCAGGGCTTTACCGTGCGCGAGGTGATCGACTCGGTGCGCCGGGTGACCGGCCGGCCGATTCCGGTGGAGGAGTGCCCGCGCCGGGAGGGCGACCCGGCGGTGCTGGTCGCGAGCGCGGAGAAGATCAAGCGGGAGCTGGGCTGGGAGCCGCAGTACGCGGATCTCGACACCATCATCGCCAGCGCGTGGGAGTGGCACCAGAAGCGCTACGCGTGAGGGCGGAGTAGAGTGTTGTCCGGGGGCGCAAGGGAGCGCTCAGAGGGCCCTAGATGGAAGGTCGCTGCAGATTCAGCAAACGCCTGATCCTTCTGGCCGTCCTGTTCGGTACCTTCGCCTTTCTGGGGACTTCTCGCGCCCAGCAGTCACGGCCTCCCACGCTCAGCCAAATTCTTGAGCGGCTTGAAGCGAATCTGCAGCACTACAATGCCGCGGTTCCCAGCTTCTTCTGCGATGAACATGTCGCTTCGAAGGTGGCCCCGGACTCCGTGAATGAAAACAGGACCACCAATTCCACATTTCGCCTGGTGCGAACTCTCAATCCAGACAAAACCGTGGCCCTCGCTGAGTCGCGATACATCAAGACCGTCAATGGCCTCCCGGCGAGTGGTGCAGTTCTGAGCGGCCCGGCCATCGTGAGCGGGGCGTTCTCGGGCGGGCTGTCTTTCGTTTCGCTAAGCCAGCAGGCATGCATGCAGTACACGCTGCATAGGATTGACCGGAGCCGGCCGGGGGATAGCTATGTCGTCGACTTTGTGAGTGTGTTCAATCGCCAGCATCCCCCAAATTGCCTGCTGCGGGAGGATGGCAGCGGACGCGTCTTCATCGATCCCGCGAGTATGGAGGTGACGCGCGTCGAGGTCACCGCTCCGCATCACACGATCATTCCGGGGATAAAGTCACGAAGTGGCCGCGTTCTTTTCCGCTCTGTAGTTGGCAAATGGGTCTTTTCCGTTGACTATGCGCCTATAACGCTGGATGGACGTATATTCTGGATGCCCGCAACAATTGATTCGATTGCCTTGAGCAACACCTATGTCCCGAGCCAAATGGTCTGGACATTCAAGGCCGACTACAACAACTATCACAAGCTTGAAGTTACCTCCCGCATCGTTCCCGACAGCTTAAAGCCCGTACCGTGACCGGAAGAAGTGAAGGCGATCCGAGCGGGCCTAGCGGGAGAGCTTGGCGAGCGCGCGGGTGAGGCGCTCGGGCGGCGGATTGAGCTGCGAGTCTTTGACCGCGGCGCGGTATCCGCCCATGTAGATGGAGTACATCACCGCCAGGGCGCAGCCTACGCCAAAGAAGAAGCCGAAAAAAGCGCCAATCGCAATCGACCAGAGGTCCGTCATGGGGGCAAGTCTACGGCATCTTGCCGGTTCGGCGTGATGTGACGCCGGCTCGCGGGAGAAGTTTGCCCATCACAGCAGGCTTAGCGTACCTTTTTTTCTGCGGGTCTGCTTTTTGCCAGCCTGATTGGCGGCACTTACGACAACGGGGGATGTGCGTGCATACGTTGGATAGTACGAACATGGATTCCTTGCTGCGAGAGAACCGGGTGTTTCCACCCCCGGCGGAGTTCGCGGCAGAGGCGCACATCAAGAGCCTGGAGCAGTACGAGGCGATGTACCGGCGCAGCGTCGACGATCCGAAGGCGTTCTGGGCGGAGGCTGCCGGCGAGCTGGACTGGTTCGCGCCCTGGACCGAGGTGCAGACCGGCGACATTTCGCACGCGACGTGGTTCACCGGCGGCAAGCTGAACCTGTGCCACAACTGCGTCGACCGGCACGCGAACGGCGCGCGGCGGGACAAGGTCGCTCTGCTGTGGGAGGGCGAGCCGGGCGAGGTTCGCAAGCTCACCTATGGTGAGCTTCATGCGCAAGTCCAGCGGTTTGCCAATGTGCTGAAGGGTCTGGGAATCCGGCGCGGTGACCGGGTGGCGATCTACATGGGCATGTGCCCCGAACTGGCGATTGCGATGCTGGCCTGCGCGCGGATCGGCGCGGTGCACTCGGTGATCTTCGGCGGCTTCGCGGCCCAGGCAATCGTCGACCGGGTGAACGATTCGGCGTGCATTGCGCTGCTGACGCAGGACGTGAGCTACCGGCGCGGCGTCGAGGTGCGGCTGAAGGACATCGTGGATGAGGCGATGGACCGCTGCCCGACCGTCGAGAATGTCGTCGTCTACCGGCGTGCCGAGGCGTGGCAGCCGACGGTGCCCATGCGGGCCGGACGCGATCTGTGGTGGCACGAGCTGATGAACGAGGCGGACGCGACCTGCCCGGCGGAGTGGATGGATGCGGAGGACATGCTCTATATCCTTTACACCTCCGGTACTACGGGCAAGCCGAAGGGCCTGGTGCACAGCACCGGCGGCTATTCGGTGCAGTGCTATCTGACCGCCAAGTATGTCTTCGACCTGCGCGAGCAGGATGTGTTCTGGTGCACCGCGGACATCGGCTGGGTGACCGGGCACTCGTACGTGGTGTATGGGCCGCTGCAGAACGGCGCGACCGTGGTGATGTACGAGGGCGCGCCGAATTTTCCCGCGAACGACCGCTTCTGGAAGATCATCGACGACCACCAGGTGAGCGTCTTCTATACCGCGCCTACGGCCATCCGCGCCTTTATCAAGTGGGGCGACGAGTGGGTGCAAAAGCACTCGCTCGAGTCGCTGCGGCTGCTGGGGACGGTGGGCGAGCCGATCAATCCCGAGGCGTGGATGTGGTATCACCGCGAGATCGGAAAAGGGCGATGCCCGATCGTCGATACCTGGTGGCAGACGGAGACCGGCGCCATCATGATCTCGCCGATTCCGGGCGCGATTGCGACCAAGCCTGGCTCGGCGACGCGGCCATTTTTCGGAATCGTTCCCGAAGTGGTGACCCGCGCGGGCGAACCGGTTCCGCTGGGGCAGGGCGGGCTGCTGGTCGTCCGCACGCCCTGGCCGTCGATGGCGCGTACCGTATGGGGCGATGCCGAGCGCTACCAGCAGACCTACTTCTCCGACGTTCCGGGCAGCTACTTTACCGGCGACGGAGCGCGCTGGGACAGCGACGGCTATTACTGGCTGATGGGCCGGGTGGACGACGTGATCAACGTGAGCGGACACCGGCTGGGCACGATGGAGATCGAGTCGGCGCTGGTAGCGCATCCCAAGGTGGCGGAAGCGGCGGTGGTGGGCCGGCCGGACGACATGAAGGGCCAGGCGATCGTGGCCTTCGTGACGCTCGATTCCGGCAACGGGCCAAGCGAAGACCTGCGCCAGGAGCTGCGCAAGTGGGTGACCAAGGAGATTGGCGCGCTGGCCAGGCCGGACGACCTTCGTTTCACCCAGATGCTGCCCAAGACACGCTCCGGCAAGATCATGCGCCGACTGCTGCGCGAGCTGGCAACCACCGGCGACGTGAAGGGCGATACTACAACGCTGGAAGACTTTTCAGTCCTGGCCAAGCTGCGCGAAGGAGACGAATAGAGGCCGCCCGGCAAATGAGGGCTAGAGATAGGCGAAGTCTCGTCATGCAATCGAGCGGGAAGCGTTGGCTAGGGCCGCAAATGCTCAGCTTTTGACATTATTGGCATCTCTTTCTTGACATTTTAGAAATGTTTGCTATCTTTATTCAAGAGGCGATCGAGATGGCCAATTACGGGGCAACCGACATGGTTCGAAAAACAGCCGCCGAACAATACATCGCCCCCGCCCGCAAACAAAGCCAAACCAGCGTCACCATCCACTCCGGCGACTTCAACAAGTTCCTCGTTCAGAACCGTGTCCTGCCTCCCAACCGTTTCCCCATCATTTGCAATGCACTGCAATCGAGGAAGTTCTTGCGGGAAAACCACCTGACCCTCAAGGAAGTCCAGGGCCCACCCTCAGGAAAGAGTTCTACCGTGAAGTTCATTTACAAAATCGACCCGCTCCCACCCGGATCGCAGAATCCGCCAGGCACTCCTCCGGCAAGCTCCGTCGATGCCTTCCTCAGCCTTCGCGGAATCATGAAGTCCGCTTATCAGAAGCTCGGTGGCGCCGAAGCCTTCCACGCCCGAGAATCCGAAAGCTGGGATAGATGAGGCGTATCTACTGGGACACGATGCTCTACGCCTACTGGCTGGAAGGCAACAACAAGCTAAGCCAGCGTGTTCAACAAATCCACCAGACAATGCTGCAGCGGTCCGATACCCTCTGCAGCAGCCTCTTCGTCCTCGGCGAACTCCTCGTCGGCCCCGTCAAAGCCAACGACGTTGCCGCCGCCTCCGCAATTCAGAACTTTTTCGATTCGGACGGCGTCACCATGCTCACGTATACACCCCAGGCAACCCGCCTCTTCGCCGAACTGCGAGCCCACCACGGAGTGAAAGCACTCGACGCCCTGCACCTCTCGATCGCCGCAACTTCAGGCGTCGAGCTCTTTCTCACCCATGATCGTCGCCTCCATAAAGTGGTCGTCCCCGGCCTGCCCTTCATCGCAGGCCTGGAAACTGATCTCTTCTAATGGGTGGATGGCCCACCCTCCGCCCCCTCCCCCCTACTTTTGGTCTCAAAGTCCTGCTGGCTCGGCACTTGCCGCTGGACTCAAGTCTTGCTTGGGTCCGGACCAGTTCGCCAAAGTCCGGACCAAGTCCATGGGTTAAGTGCAGAAGCCCGGCGCAGTGCCGGACTTTCTTTACTTTCCCCTTGATTTAAGTATATCGCGCCGTGTCAAGGATTCTGGCTGTGGGAAACGGGGAAATGATTGATGGGATGGGAGTTGCGGGGTGGATTCTTTGTGCCGTGCTGTGGCGGCGTTAGAGGCTGAAGATGGAATCCAGGTCGCGGCGGCCATGGACCACGCGCAGAATCGCGAGGGCTTCTGCTTCGATGGTGTAGACGATGACGTATTCCGACACTGCGAGACTGCGCATGCCGGGGCCAAACTCGTGCTCGCGGCTGCGACCGACATAGGGGTGACGGGCGAGCAGGAGAAAGCGGCTGGTGAGGGAATCGATGAGGCGGTCGGCGATTTCGACGCTCGCGCTTTCGGTTGCGACGTAGAGCCAGATGGAGTCGAGGTCTGCTTCGGCCTGCGGAGCTATGCGGAGGCGCATCAGGCGGATCGAGCGAGGTCGGTGGCGAGGCGGGCGCGGCCGCGGTCCTTCACCGATTTTGCAAGCTCCTGCAGGGATTCATCCGTCAACTCCCGTCCTTCGCCGCGGGCCACGGAGGCGCGGGCGTCGGTGAGGGTGGCGAGGAAGGCGATACGGTTGCGCTCGCGCTCTTCCCAGAGGGCGAGTGCCTCGGCGACCGCTTCTTCTTCGCTGCGCAGGCGTCCGTCCGCCACAGCTAGCTTGATGAAGGCTTGCTGGTCGGGGGTGAGGGTGACATCCATAGATATAGGGTACGGAATCCGGAGTGGGGGTGCAATCCGATTCCGCGGTGCGCATGGAGGGAGGGCGTGTTCCGGGGGGCTGAAGAGGGTGCTGAAAAAGCCGTCTCAGAGCGCGAATGGTGACCTCAGCGGCTTGAAGCCGCGACGATTCTGCGGCTCTTGCGGCACGGATGAATCCGTGCCCTTAACGAGAAAGCGCCTTCTCGGCACCCTCCTACGAGATGGCGTTGGTCAGTTTGTTGCCGATGCCGGTGAAGTCGCCCTTGAGGTTGACGGAGAAGTTCCGCAATACGGTGGCGACGCTGAGGGCCAGCAGGGCGGTGATCAAGGCGTACTCGATCATGTCCTGCCCGGATTCGTCAGCCACGATTCGACTAAGTTGGCGCATCATCCTCGAATCATCCTGGCGCCGGCAGTTGCGTCGCGCCTCGGGCTTTGCTGGTCCTGTGTGTCGAAACCAGACTATGCTCCGGGAGACTACCGTCCCATCCCCAGAAGGTGTTAAAGGAGCGCGTTGGTCAGAGAGTTGCCGACCCCGTTGAAGGCGCCCTTAATCGAATTGTCGAGGCCCTTCACGGCGCCGATTGCCGCCAGGGCTATCAGTGCGGCGACCAAGGCGTACTCGATCAGGTCCTGGCCGGAATCGCCGGTGATTATCCTTACAAGGAATGCTTTCATTGAAATCAATCCTCCCGGCGCTCTGCTGGGGGCACCCGTCCGTTAACTTTGCTCGGCAACGTGCAGTCTACCGTCCAAACGTGATAACTCGAATCCCCTGAAAGTGTTACGTGGCGCAACGGTGACCTCAGCGGCTGAACAGGCTGCGGAAAAAGGCGGACTCGGCTCGACGAACCAAAGGCCCGGGGCTAAAGCCCCTTGATTCTGTTGACCCTTTACCGCTTCAGACCCAGGGCTGAAGCCCTGGGCTAGGCCGCTGCTACTCCGAAGAGGCCGCGCCACGAGTTTTTCAGCAGTCTGTAAAGCCGCACTGGTTATGCGGCATTTACGGCACGGATAAATCCGTGCCCTTAACGAAAAAGCGCTTTTTCACCATCCTCCTGTCGATACGGCCTAGAGCAGATTGCTGCTGGGTTTGGTGGGCATGGTGAAGTGAAAGGTCGAGCCCTGGCCAACCGTGCTGGTGGCCCAAATGCGGCCGCCGTGCTGGACAACGATGGAGCGGCAGATGGCGAGGCCGAGCCCGGTGCCGCCCATGGTGCGGGAGTCGGACGCGTCGACCTGGTGGAAGCGCTCGAAGATGCTTTCCAGCTTATCTTCGGGGATGCCGCGGCCCTGGTCGCGGACCTGGATCTCGGCCTCGTTGGCGTCGATGCGGCGAGCGCGCAGGTGGATTTCGGTGCCTGGGGGCGAGAACTTGATGGCGTTGGCGATGAGGTTGGTCAGCGTTTGGAGAATGCGATCGGGATCGGCCCAGATGTTGACGCCCTGGGAGTTGAAGGTGATGCGAAGCTGGCCTTTGGATGCGTCGGTCTGCTGCAGTCCGGCAGCGCGGCGGAAGAGATCGTCGGCGGAGCACATGGTGTAGTGCAGCTCGGCCTTGCCGGAGCCGATGCGTTCGAGTTCGAGGATGTCGTTGACCAGGCGGACCAGGCGGTCGGTGTTCCCGGTGGCGATGTCGAGCATCTGCTGGAGTTTTTCCGGGCGGGTGGCGAGAGTTCCGCCGGTGACCAGTCCGAGGGCGGCGCGGAGCGAGGTGAGCGGCGTGCGCAGTTCGTGCGAGACGGTGGAGATGAACTCGTCCTTCATGCGGTCCAGGGCGCGGCGCTCGGTGGTGTCAGTGAAGGCGACCACGACACCGACGGCCTTGCTGGCGGGCTCCCGGTCGTTCGCCGCAGAACTGGCGCCGCTCTGGGGCTCGAACTCGATCTGGGGCCGCGCCACATACTCAACCGGGAAGCTGGTGCCGTCTTTGCGCCAGAAGATCTCGTTGGCAACGCGGACGGTGGCAAGATCGCGGAGGCACTTGCGGATGGGGGATTCCTCGGCCGGATACGCTGCGCCATCGGCGCGGGTGTGGTGAATCAACTCGTGCATCTTGCGGCCGAGGAGCTCCTCGGGCTTAAAGCCGAGCATCTGCGAGGCGGCCGGGTTGATGACCGTGACCTGGCCGTCGAGATCGAGACCGAAGATGCCGTCGCCGACGGACTCCAGCACGGAGTTGGATTGGCGCATCAGGGAGCGCAGCCTGTCCTCGGCGCGGACCTGTTCGGAGATGTCGACGCCGAAGCCGAGCACGTAGGGATCGCGCCCGGGCGCCTCGATGAGTTTGTTGCGGTAGGCGATGACGCGGACCTCGCCGTCGACGTGGCTGAGGTGAAGCATGCCCTGCACCTCGCCTTTCTCCACGATTTCGCGGAGGTAGCGGTTGAAGCCGATGCGGCGATCCTCGGGGATGAACTCGGAGAGCCGGTGGCCGGCCATGTCCTCGCGGGTGCGGCCGATGCTCTGCGCACCGTGAGTGTTGACGGAGAGCAGGATGCCGTGGAGGTCGTGGGTGCAAACCATGCCGAGCGACCCTTCGACGAGCTGGCGATAACGCGCCTCGCTCTCGCGCAGGGTATCCTCGGCGGCACGCTGCACGGTGACATCGATGCCGGTGGCGATGATGAAGTTGACCTGGCCGCGGTCGTCGACCAGCGGCGAGGCCGACCAGGCAATGCGGCGCAGGCTTCCGTCGCGATGCACCCACTGGTTCTCGAAGGCGATAGGGACGCCGTCGGCGCGCAGGCGCTCGAAGTTCTCGATGGCGGCGGGGACGTCGGAGTGGGGGATGAGCTTGTCCCACAGGTAGCGCCCGACCAGGGTAGGGAAGTCGTATCCGGAAGCGGTCTCGCAGGCGCGGTTGAAGCGGACGATGCGGCCGGCAGTGTCGAAGACAGCGACCAGGGCGTCGACGGTGTCGAGCACGGTGGAGACGAAGTTGCGCTCGACGGTCAGGGCGGATTCGATGCGCTGGCGCGAGCGGGCAATGCTCTCCATCTGGCGCATGGAGTGATTGAGTTCGATCGCGGTCATGGCCTGGCGGCCGAGCACGGTGAGGGTCTGCTGTTGAAAGGGAGTAAGCCTGCGCGATGGCGCGTCCACCACGAAAAGCGCGCCGATGCGGACTCCGGAGGGCGTGACCAGCGGAGCGCCGGCATAGAAGTGGAAGTTGCGGCCGGACAGGACGATGCCTCCCGGAGCGAATTCGGGATGCTGGCGGGTGTCCGAAACTTCGTAGACGCTCAGGGTGCGGAACGGCGGGCCCGCGGGCAGGCTGCCCAGCGGCAGGTCGAGTTCCTGCATGCCGTAGCGAGCGTAGATTCGGATGCGATCGGCCAGGGCGAAGGAAACCCCGGCCACCGGAGCATTGCAAACCTTTGCTGCAAGCTCGGCCAAGTCGTCGATCGCGGGGTCAGGGGCGGCGTCGACGATCTGATACCGATCGAGGGTCTCGATACGCAGGGACTCACTGCGCGTAACGTCGCTTTTTGCCAATGTGCCGTTCATCTTACACCCATCCATGGTAGGCGACGCAACGTATTGAGGCACTGGTACTTTAGGGGAACAGCATGGTACTTCGGAGTTTTGCCGGGAGTGGAGGCGAGCGGAATCTGCCGTGACATTTTCTTGTGCGCTTCTTGTGCGATGATCGCCGCGGAGGCGCCGCCAGGCAGCCCCGAGCGCATCGTATAGGCAGCGAAACGCGTCAAAGAGATTGGTATAGTGGAAGGCTGGGGCCAGCGCACTGCCGAGGCAGCGAGCGGGTGGAGCGGCCCGAAATAGGCAAAAGCATGGAAGAACTGTTGAGCGGGATCAAGTCTCCGGCGGATGTGAAGCGGCTGACGATTCCGCAACTGACGCAGCTTGCCGAGGAGATACGCGAGCGGCTGATTGTGGGCGTCTCGAAGACCGGCGGCCACATCGGCCCTAACCTGGGCGTGGTCGAGTTGACGCTGGCCCTGCACTACGTCTTCGACACGCCGCGCGACAGCTTTGTCTTCGACGTTTCCCACCAGGCCTATGTGCACAAACTGCTGACCGGCCGCAATGACCGGTTCGATACGATCCGCCAACCGGGGGGCCTCAACGGCTTCATGCTGCGGACGGAAAGCGAACATGACAGCTACGGCGCCGGCCACGCGGGCACGGCGCTCAGCGCGGCGCTGGGCATGGCGGTGGCGCGGGACATGTCCGGCGGCAAGGAGCATATCGTCGCGCTGTGCGGGGACGCGGCATTTACCAACGGCATCTCGTTCGAGGCGATGAACAACATTGCCGCGCAGACCCGGCGGCTGATCGTGGTGCTGAACGACAATGCGTGGGCGATCGACAAGAATGTGGGGGCGATCGCGGGGTATCTGCACAAGATCGTTACCAATCCGACCATCGCCGGGCTGCACGACCGCGCGGCGGGGTTGCTGGAACGATACGGCGGCAAGGCCGTACTGCATGTGGCACGCAAGGCGGAAGAGGCGGCCAAGGGACTGATCGGACCGGGCATGCTGTTCGAGGAGTTCGGCCTGAGCTACTACGGGCCGGTGGATGGACACAACCTGCCGCTGCTGATCGAGACCTTCAAGTTCCTCAAGCGCCAGAATAAGCCGGTGGTGCTGCACGCGATCACGCAAAAGGGACGGGGCTTCCAGCCGGCGCTGGAGAAGCAGAAGAAGTTTCACGGACTGGGACCGTACGATCCGGAGACGGGAGAGACCAAGCCAACCGGGCAGAAGACCTACTCGGAGATCTTTGCCGAGACGCTTTCAAAGCTGGCCGACGGGAATGACAAGGTGGTTGCGATTACGGCGGCGATGCCCAACGGCACCGCGCTGGACCTGTTCCGGCCGCACCATCCCGGCCGCTATTTCGATGTCGGCATCGCGGAGGAGCATGCAGTGATCTTCGCGGCGGGCATGGCGACCAAGGGGTACAAGCCGTTCTGCGCGATCTATTCGACATTTCTGCAGCGGGCTCTCGACCCCGTGATCCACGATGTGTGCCTGCAGAATCTGCCGGTGGTGTTCTGCATGGACCGCGGTGGACTCTCCGGCGACGATGGGCCGACCCACCACGGCCTGTTCGACATCAGCTACCTGCGCGGCGTGCCCAACATCATTCACATGGTCCCCAAAGACGAAGACGAGCTCGCCGATATGATGTACACCGCGCTACTGCACGATGGCCCCTCTGCGATCCGCTACCCGCGCGGCGCCGGTCCTGGCGCGAAGGTGAAGGCGCAGCCCATGGCGCTCGCCATCGGCGTGGCCGAGGTGGTGCAGGACGGCCATGAGGTGGCAATCTTCGGGCTGGGTGCAATGCTGCCGGAGGCGAAGCGGCTGGCAGCGATGCTGGAGCGCGAGGGATTCTCGGCTGCGGTGATCAATCCACGGTTTGCCAAGCCGATCGACCGCGCCTGCGTGGCTGAGTATGGGCGGCACTGCGGATTGGTAGTGACGCTGGAAGACCACGTGCTTGCAGGAGGATTCGGCTCGGCGGTGCTGGAGACACTGAGCGAACTTGAGTTGGCGGTCCCCGTGGTCCGGGTCGGCTGGCCCGACCAGTTCATTGAGCAAGGCAAGGTGGAGTCGTTGCGCGAGAAGTACGGCCTGACGGCGGAGGCGGCGCTCGAGCGCGCACGACCGTATCTGGCCGCAATGGGCAGTCGGCGGATGGCGCTGCGGTAGGGGATTGTTTCGCTCGCTGAGTGACTCGGCGATTTAGCGTGAATCCAGAATTCCTCCCGGCTGCATGGGCGTTTCCGAGGACCAATCCCGCCTGGCGACGGAACCACGCGAGCATCGAAAGTTGATACCACTCGCCGACCGCATGTGTATCTAGCTGTCTGGCGGCGCAGCCACAGGTTTCGCCATCATCAGGGCTGCGACAAGGGCTGCGAGGAATGCGGAAACCGCGCCGATGCCGAGCGACCATCGCGGGCTGAAATGATTCGCTACCCAACCGACGATGGGAGCCCCAATCGCTGCTCCCCCGAGCCCAACGCCCACACGAATCGCCATCACCCGACCGCGCATGGTGGGCTTAGTCGAAAGCTGCATCATACTGTTTGTCCCGTTCGTGAAGGTGAGTGCGGCGACTCCGATCACCGCGAGGG
>PLUT01000039.1:532-655 GCA_003162875.1 Granulicella sp. | reverse complement strand
CGTGGAAAACATTCACTGCCATGGTGGAGACGAAGATCGGGAAATTCATAGCGAATGTTCCGATCAGAAAGAGCATGACCAGGATCGATCGGAGATCCGGTCTGGCCCATACATAACGGAGTC
>PLUT01000039.1:0-511 GCA_003162875.1 Granulicella sp. | reverse complement strand
ATACATGGAGAGCAGGACAGCGCCGAAGGACAACCCATTCAGAAGAAATGCCCAGCCGGTCCCGGTCTTTGCGATGACCAGACCGGCCACAGCCGGGCCGATCATCTGGCCGACGAAGAACGAGGTCGAGTTGAGTGCGACCGCATTGGGCAACCGTTCGTCGCCCACCAGCTCCCCAACAAAGGTTTGNNCCTGAGATCGTCAGGATTCCCAGCGCGGTCGCAAGCACACCCATGGATGCTTGCGTCAGCATCAGCAGCTTGCGCTGGTTGAAACGGTCCGCTGCCAAACCGCTCCAGGGCAGCAACAGCAGCTGCGGAGCGAACTGCAGGCCCGTGACAATGCCGACCGCAGTCGCGTCATGGTGGGTCAGTTGCGTCAGCACAATCCAGTCTTGTGCCACGCGCTGCATCCAGGTTCCGATGTTCGATACCAGACCGCCTGCCGTCCACAAGCGAAAGTTGAAGTTCTCCAGAGCGCGGAAAGCTCTGGAGAGCGGATTCCTCATGGG
>PLUT01000043.1 GCA_003162875.1 Granulicella sp. | reverse complement strand
TCCTGCGCGCAGTCTAGCATCTCGCGCGGGCGGGCTGATAGACTTGATTGGTTGCGCCGCAGACCGGCGCGTCCGTTCTCTTCGCAGCTTGCAGGAGAGACCGGCGCAAGGTCTACAGCCAGTTCAGCCCGAGAGCAGAACCAGCTCGAGCACAAAGGAAGCAGACACAGTGGATCAACGGACCAAGGCAGCCCTCAAGAAAGACAAGTTCGTCACAACTACCACGCACGGCCTGGAGTGGGCCAGCGAGCACCGCCAGTCGGTGATCGCCAACGGCGCGATTCTGCTGGCGGCGATTCTCGTCGCCGTCGTCAGCATGGTGGTCTACAACAGCCGGTCGGAGGCCGCATCCATCGCCTTCGGCGCCGCCATGCAGGCCTACCAGACGCCGCTGGCGCAACCCGGCGAGGCTGTGCCGCCCGGCGTGACGACCTATCCCTCCATCGCGGAGCGGGCCAAGGCCGCGGGCGCGCTCTTCCAGGCCGTCGCCAACAAATATGGCATGACTCCAGACGGCCAGAACGCGCGCTACTTCGCCGGGCTGACCTATATCGAGGCGGGCGAGAACCAGCAGGCCGAAGTGACGCTGAAGAAGGTCGCCGGCGGATGGGACAGCGACCTCGGCGCCCTGGCCAAGTTCGCTCTCGCCCAGCTCTATCGCAACACGGGGCGCGATCCCCAGGCCATCGACCTCTACAAAAAGCTCATCGCCAAGCCGACCGCTACGGTTCCTGCTGGCCTTGCGCAGCTTCAGCTTGCCGACCTCTACCAGTTGGAGGGCAAAGGGGACGAAGCGAAGACGATCTACGCGGACCTGAAGGACAAGGACCCCAAGGGCGCGGCCGGTATGGCCGCGGCCGAGAAGCTGAATCCCTCTTCGGTTCCCGCACTTCCGCGGCAATAACGACTTCGGCGCCGAGGGGTGGTGTACCCCCCGTGCTAATAGCGTAAAGTATTCAAAATACGCAAGTTAAGCACGAGCTAAGCGCGTGAGACGTATTAAAGGCGAAGATCCGGGCGGGTTCGGTTGCTTCGGACATGCGGGTTCTCAGAGGTGGCTCGGGAAAACTGAACAGTCTGACAGGTGGAAGATTCTCGTCGAGACCGGTCTAAGATGGCAGGTCAGAGGAGAGTTTTATGAGCAGACGACCGCGACGGAATCACACAGGAGCATTCAAGGCGAAGGTGGCCTTGGCTGCGTTGAAGGGTGAAAGGACGCTCTTGGAGTTGGCGCAGCAGTTCGATGTGCATGCCAACCAGATCACGCAGTGGAAGAGCCAGTTACTGGAGGGCGCGGCTGGGGTCTTTGGCGGCGAGGCGAAGGCCGGGTCGGCTGAAGCCGTCGTTGATCTGAAGAGCCTACATGCGAAGATCGGGCAGTTGACCCTGGAGAACGATTTTTTAGAAGGGGCGCTCACGAAGGCCGGACTTCTGAGCGCAAGAAGATGATCGACCGCGAACACCAGCTTCCCATCAAGCGTCAGGCCGAGGTGCTTTCGATCAGCCGCGGCACGGCGTACTACACGCCGCGCCCGGTCTCGGAAAAAGACCGGCTGTTGATGCGGAGACTGGACGAACTGCATATGAACTACCCGTTCGCGGGCAGCCGGATGCTGCGCGATCTGCTGCGGCAGCAAGGCGTCGATGCAGGCCGTTTGCACATCGGCACGCTGATGAAGAAGATGGGCATCGAGGCGATCTACCGCCGGCCGAACACCTCGAAACCCGCTCCGGGTCACAGAATTTACCCATATTTACTGCGGAATCTTGTAGTCTCGCGTCCCAATCAAGTCTGGGCGATGGACATCAGCTACATCCCGATGGCGCGTGGCTTCGTCTACCTCGCCGCCGTGGTGGACTGGTTCAGCCGGAGGATCCTGAGCTGGAAGCTGTCGATTACGATGGACGTTTCGTTCTGCCTCGAAGCGGTCGAAGAAGCTCTTTCCATGAATGAAAAACCGGAGATCTTCAACACCGACCAGGGCAGCCAGTTCACCAGCGAGGCCTTCACTGAGCAGCTAAGGAAAAATAACATCGCCATCAGCATGGACGGAAAAGGCTGCTGGCGCGACAATGTCTTCGTGGAACGAATCTGGCGAACGATCAAGTACGAGGAGGTCTACCTCCGGGCCTACGACTCGGCCCACGACGCAAGAACCTCCCTGCGAAAGTACATCGAGTTCTACAATCAAACCAGACCCCACTCCAGCCTGAAGGGAAAAACTCCCGACCAGATCCACTTCAACACGCCGCCATTACAACTGGCAGCCTAACCAAGACAGAATCTCCACCTAAGAACCACGGAAATCTGTTCAGACAAACCGAGCCACCTCTCTCCCTTTGTGTGCGAAAAANNGGGCCGCGGGCCAGTGGCCAGTGGTCAGTTAAATGCGAAGACCCGGCGCGCTGGCCGGGTCTGTTTGGTTTTGCTTACTGATTTAATTATACGGGATGGAGGGAAACTAGTATGCCAACTATTTGAAAGATTTAAGTTGTTTGTTTGGTGTTAGTTAGATGGAATTTGGGGGTTCGAGGGGCTTGACAACATCCGAACCGCGGTTCGCGGCTCAAGGAAGGGAAGCCCAGGACTTGACTTGGCTGATTCAGTGTTTGAGGGGGTTTTGGTAACTGATTGAAATAAAAGGGGAAGATATTGTGGGTCTTGGGAAGGGGATTTGCTGGGGTTTTTGCAGGGGTTGAATCCCACCCATCCTTACCCCAGCGAGCAAACTCGCGGGGGACCCCGATCGCGATAAGACTGCGATGGATGGGGCACCCGGCGATTTTTTTGTTTCGGCTATGAGCTGTGAGCGATGAGCAATGAGCGGGAGTTTGTGGGAGAAAGGGGAGGAGGATTGTAGGTGGACGAGCGGTATCGGGGTTCCTTCGACTACGCTCAGGACAGGCTCTTCGCTGCGTTCAGAATGACAAACAGAGAACCGCTTGCCGCCGACCGCTCACCAGAGGGAATAGTTGCCGCGGGCGATGATCCAGAGAGCGAGCAACAGGTTCGACGTTGCATGCGCGGCGACGGCTTCTCCCAGCCGGCCGCGAAGCTTGGCGACGAGGGCGAAGACCACTCCGGCCAGCGTACCGGCGAGCCACATGCGACCGTGCAGGATGCCGAATGCCAGGGAACTGGCGAGCACGGCAACCAGACTGAGGCTTCCGAGCGGGACGCTCTCGACATTGGGCGAGAGGATGCGGCGTGCGATATAACCGCGAAAGGCGAGCTCTTCGGCGATGGGGACGG
>PLUT01000348.1 GCA_003162875.1 Granulicella sp. | reverse complement strand
TCGTTCCACTCGTAGACCACGACCCCGAGGTCGCCAAGCGTCTTGATGGCTGCCTCCATGTTGCGGCGGACCGCGGGACGAGCCGACGCCGGCGTGTCGTGCGCCTCTTCGACTGCCACCACGCGCCCGTACGGCCAGGAGTTCTCAGGAATCGCGTTCAACGCCGCCGGCAGATCGCTGACGCGCACATTCAGGTCCTGCCGCCGTGCGCCCACCGGTCGCAGCATCCCGCCCTCACCCATGTCGGACGGGTTGGCGTCGGCCAGGGTTACGTGCAGCGTGGCCATATTCTCCTGCACCGTCAGGTAGGGGTTCTCCCAGCCGGAGAGGCTGTGCACCGCCATGTAGCGGGTCTTCGACGGCGGCGGAATCAGCTCGATCTGCTGCCGCGCAGTTTCGATCGCTTGCGGGCTGGCGGTGGTAACGGTGGTGCCCGCAGACGCGCGGTTGCAGCCGGTAAGCAGCACGGAAACCGGAACGATGAGTCCAACCGCCGCAGCCAGCACAATCGCCGCTCCGGCAGAAGAGCGCGGCGAGGCGGTGCAAAGCCGGGAACAGCGAAAAGGAGCACGAATAGACACGTTTTCTAGCATATCAAGTCATTAGACGCAGTTTCCACAGCCGCGAGCTTCATCGCCCCACCCAGACCGCGGCGCGCTTCTGGAGAAACGCCTGTGTGCCTTCGCGTTTGTCCTCGGTGCCGCACAGATGCCCGAAGATGGTCGCCTCCAGCGCGATGGCCTCGTCGAGCGGGAGGTCGGCTCCGCGGCCGACCGCCTCAATGGCCGCGGCGACTGCGAGCGGAGGCATTCCCGCGATCAGGGTTGCAAGCGCGGTGGCGCGCGCCATGAGTTGTTCTTGGCCTCCGGCGACGACTTCGTCGACCAGCCCGATGCGTAGCGCCTCGGCGGCATCCACCATCGCGCCGGTCAGGAGCATCTTCAGCGCGGCGCCCTGTCCGACCAGCCGCGGCAATCGTTGGGTGCCTCCGTAGCCGGGAATCAATCCCAGCTTGATCTCGGGCTGGCCCAGGCGCGCAGTCTCGCTGGCCACGCGCAAGGTGCAGGCCAGGGCAAGCTCGCAGCCGCCGCCCAGCGCATAGCCGTCGATGCAGGCGATCACCGGCTTGCCCAGCGTCTCAATCCTGCGNNCCCCGCAACAGCACCACGCGCACCGCCGCATCGCCGGCGAGCGCGGCAAAGGCCTCGTCCATCTCGTGAAACATTACCTTGTTCATGGCATTGAGGACCTTGGGCCGGTTGAGCGTGATGGTTGCCACCTGGCCTTCAACCGACTGCAACAATGTCTCGTAACTCATCTTTACCTCCGTGGCTGTGCTCTCCAATTCAGACGATACAATCGAAGCTATGATCAAGGGAATGACGCTGGTGACGCCAGTGGCTTCAATGGCCGCGCTCGACCGGCTCGCCAGCCTGCTGGCCGCACTTGGCTTCGAGCCGGGCAAGCGCTGGCAGGACGAGACCGGCCGCGGCGAAGCCTTCCTGGCACCGCTCGGGAATCTTGAACTGGTCGCGGGCCGCCTGCCCGCAGTGCCGCCAATCCTGATCGAAGTCACCCAGCTTGATCAGGTGCGCGCCGCGGTGGAGCAGTGGATGGTTGCCGCCTATCGCACCGAAGAGGTGGTCGAATTGCTTTCCCCGGTTACGCCGACCCACTGGAACTCGCGGCTGTTCACGGTCGCGCTCGATCCTTCCCTCATGATTGGATTCTGGGAGTCGGAGAACCCTCTTGCCGGCAAGCCCATCGCCGTCGAAGGCGACCTGTCCGCGGCGGGCATGCGGTTTGCGATTGTGGTCGCGCGCTGGAACGCGGTCATCACCGATCGCCTGCTGCAGGGGGCGCTCGATGCCCTGCTCCGCAGCGGCGCAGCCAAGGCGAACATTCAGGTCGTTCGCGTGCCTGGCGCCTGGGAGATACCCGCGGCCGCGCGCACACTGGCGGCGGGTAAAGAGTATGACGCTGTCATCGCGCTCGGTTGCCTGCTGCGCGGCGAGACGGCCCACTACGAAGCCATCTACACCGAGGTGGCGCGCGGGATTGGCCAGTCGCAGCAGGAGACGGGCGTGCCCCACGCCTTTGGCGTTCTGACCTGCGAGACCCTGGAGCAGGCGCTGGAGCGGGCGGGGGTGAAGGCCGGCAACAAGGGATTCGAGGCCGCCGTGGCTGCCATCGAGATGGTGTCGGTACAAGGGAAGCTGCAGGCGCCGCGCCGCCAGCCGGCGGCGAAGGGATAAATGGGCACACGCCGCAAGTCTCGCGAACTGACGATGCAGATGCTCTTCCAGGGGGACCTGGGAAAACAGACTCCCGACGAGGTGCGCGACCTGTTTTGGCGCTCCCGCGACGATGTTGACGCCGAGACGCGCGGCTTTGCCGAGGACCTGTACCGGATCGCTGCGGCCCGCCAGCCTGAGATCGATGCGCTGATCGAGTCTCACACGCAGAACTGGCGCCTGGAACGCATGGCTGTGGTCGACCGCAACCTGCTGCGCGCCGCGGTGGCAGAGATGCTCGGGTACCCGAATACCCCGGCTGCGATCGTCATCAACGAATCGCTTGAGATTGCGCGCCGCTATGCCGCCCCCGAGTCGGTGCAGTTCCTGAACGGCGTGCTGGACGCGATCGCGCGCACCCTGTTGAAATTGCGCCTGGCCTGAGTGTGTTGCATTGCGAGATTGAGAGAAGGGATTCCGCTCCCGGAGATCGATGGATGCCGTCCGGGCGACTCAGATAATGTAAGTCTGGTCGGTTTGCGCCGGTTGAGGTCTGGCCGCCCGCGGGCTGACCACATTGCGGCCATGCTCCTTGGCGTCGTACATTGCCGAATCAGCGCGGCGCATCATGTTCTCCCAATCCCCCTGGGAGGGGTCGAACTGGGCGACGCCGGCGCTGATGGTAAAGCGGATAGGCCGGTCCTCGAACGGCACTTCGAGCGCTTCAATGGCCTGCCTTAGCCGTTCTGCCGTCACCACGCCCGAGGAGGCAGCCGTGTCCGGCAGCAGGATGGTGAACTCTTCTCCTCCCGTGCGTGCCAGCAGATCGTTCCCGCGCAACATGGCTTTTGCCTGGCGCACCAGGGCCTGCAGGGCGCAGTCGCCGGCGGCGTGACCGTGGCTGTCGTTGAGATTCTTGAAGTGGTCCACGTCGGCCACGATCATGCACAGCGGATGACCGTGACGAATGCTGCGCGCCGTCTCGCGCAGAGCTGCTTCCTCCATTGCCCGGCGATTGAGCGCTCCGGTGAGGGGGTCGGTGCGTGCCTGCTCAGCCAACTCTTTATCCAACTCGGTGACTAGGTGCCACAAATAGCACATCACCATGCAGGTGGCGAGGAAGGTCATTGCGGCGAGCGAATACAGCCAGCGCGGATCGGTCTCGGCATGAACGGTCTCCCATGGCCGCGTGTAGCGCAGATTCGTGAGCCAGGCACGGTAGGACATCACAGCCCCCTCGGCAACGACGATGAGCGCCGATATCCGCGAGACAGGGAGATGCCCGTATTTCAGGAGGATCCACGCGGAGGCGCAGCACACAGTAATGTTGGGGACATTGATGACATTGCCGCCGTAGGGAATCCTAAAAAGAAACAGCGCGGTATACGTTGCCAGCGCAAGCCCTAAGGCTACGAAGGGCCACTTGTGCCGGAGCGGTTCGCGATGCACAAACCAGCGCAGGCCCATCATTTGCATGACGAAGGAGACCAGATAGAGTTCATTGGCCAGCATGCCGCTGAGCACTGGAGGGACCTTGCCTTCCAGCCCCTGCAGAATTAACTTGACCAGCCCCACCACCAGGGCGCCGGCAAACCATGCCATCCCGATCACCCGACGGTTGTACCAGGCCAGGAGGCTGACACATGCGGTATAGACGGTGACCGAGACGATATTCGCGAAGAAGAACGTTCCGTAATCCATGGCCGAAACCCAGTTCAAAACGAAGAGGCAGACGCGTGTTGCCCCCGTACACATCATAGGGGTTATCGGCAACCGAGTGAGTTTATTTAGCAGGTCAATCGAAGATGAGTCCCACATTGAACCGAGGGATGGTTGGTTCCCCCCGCGGGAGACCTTGAGGTGGGGAAAACAGGACGCACGGCACGGAGCTGTTTCCCCGGCTAGGCGAGGATTACTGGATGGAGGAGCGGTGCGGCCCTAGGTCGTCCTGCGCGGCTTCTGTGCGAGAAGATCGACCGGTACCGGGGCCCCGGTGGGGCCGGTAAGATTCGGCGCCAAGGTCGACGAGTCAGACAAGGTTCCGCGGTTGATGAGGTGGACCAAATCGTCTCCCGAGGTTCCCACGTAGACGGTCGCGTTGTCGGCGCTGATCACGCCCGCGACCGGAGCGATTGCGGTGCCGGACAACCTGATATAGGTAACCGTTCCGGGCCCGCTCGCCGCCGGAGCATAGGCGGGCAGAACGCCGCCCGCGCCGTTGTAAGTGACAAAGGCGATCGTCGAATCCGAAGTCGGCAAGACCCCGGTGATAGACGGCGCGATCCCGTTGACTGTGGTCGCAGTCACCTGGCTCAAAAGGGTGGTCGAGAGCGTGTTGGAAAAGGTCAGGCCGGCCGCCGGGCAATCGCCGATTGGGATGGTGACGTGCAGGTCGCTCAATATTGGCGTCGGGGCTTGAACAGTCGCGCCGAGGATGTGCAGGCCGTCGTTGGTGGCGGCGATGCGGTCGGTGGTCACTGCAGCGCTGTCGGCCGGTGGATAGAACACGTTGGACTCGGTGGTGGGGCCAGTTGAAGTGCTGATCGGGCAGTAGCCCCGTGCGGTGGTGACCGGGCCGGCAAAATACGCCCCTACACCTGGTACCGTGATGGCCACGTCGGTCACCGGAGTTCCGCCCGATGTGGCTGGAGTGATGTTGGTCCAGCCGGTGTAGTTCGAGTAGATCAGCAGTTGATTGCCCGCAGTGATATATACGGTCTGATCGTCCGGGGTGAACTCGGCATGGGTTGCGTAGCCTCCGTAGGTGGAGACGACGCTCCCGGTGGTGGATTCAATCGTAGTGATCTGCTTTACCGGATCGCTGATGACGATCTCGCCGTCGTCCGGCGACACTGCAAGCACCACGCCCGGCGAACCGATATCGGTGCGCGACAGACTGAGCGTATTCACCGCGTTCACCACCATCAGCGCGGTCGAACTGCCCATGTAGATGTTCGCGCCGTCGTTGCTGATCAGCATGGAATTCGGCTGAAAGGGCAGCAGAAAGGGAGCGCCTGCGCCAGGCTGGGTGAAGTCCCTGGCTTCCATGTACAGGGATTGTGTGCTGGCCATGTACAGAACGGTGCCGTTGGTTCCTGGAGTGGTGATATTGACCGAATTTGAGGTGATTGGCTTGCCATTGCCGAACAGGCCAATCTGGCTATAGGCTGCCGAGTTGCATTCCGGCGGCTGGCAGATCGCCGCGATCGAGGCCGCTCCGGCCAGGACTGGAGTCACCGATCCATTGGCGCCGGCGGGAATCGTGGTCGGCGAGGTGGACACGTATTCGAGCGACAGACCGGTGAGGCTGACCTTATTCTGGTCGACGGCCGTCACCTGCAGCGCCTGCGGATTGTTTTCGTTTACAACCACGGGGTTGGTGGTGGCGCCGGGCGTGGTCAGGGTGATCGACGTCGGCGGACAGGTGGAGATGAAGCCCGCTGAACTGGCCGCGTCCGCCACATTCGCCGTGATCAGGACCGATCCCGGCTGGTTGGCGGTGGCTACGCCATTCTGGTCGATGCTGACCACTGACGAGATATTCGTGGTAGACACGGCGCCCTGCACGGTGTATTGCAAATGCCCCGCCTGACAGCTGATGTTGGTCTGATTCGCCCCGCTGCCGGCGAAGACACGAGCGACCAACTGGGCAGTTGTCCCCTGGGAGAGGCAGGAGTTTGCCAGGTACGGGGGCGCCGTCACCGCGCCCACCGTCGCCAGCGGGCAGCAGGCTGTGGTCGGATCGGTGGCACAGTTGGACGATGGACCTCCCAGCACGATGCTGGTCACCACCGGATGGATGAAGATCGGCAGAGGATTGCTGGTCACGCCCGCTGCGCTCGCGGAGATATAGGCTGTTCCGGATTTATTGGTGGGTATGCAATAGGTGAAGTCCGGGATGCCTCCACCGGAGTTTCGGTTCCAGGTCCCCCCGCAAAGGCGGCCCGACGAGGGCTGGACGTCGGCAATCGTCATGTCGGTGGTTCCGTACGTGTAGCTTCCCGCCGACGCACTCGAGCCCTTGCAGTCCGCTGCCGAGGGTGTGCTGACCTGCCCGATCTCGGCAAAGTTCAGCGAGATTCCATACACGATTGGGGTGAGCGTGATGGAGGTGACCTGGCCGGTGGTAATGCCGGAATCGCCACCATTGCAGAAGACAGGCGCGGCAGTTTTCGCGCAGCCCGTGATCGAGACACCGAATGGAATCGAAAACAGAAGCAGAACAGCCAACGTGACAAACCGACGCATTAATCCTCCCCGTCCAACCGGAAACAGAGCTGAACGGTCACACCGCGAACGCTAGTTTCACAACCCTCAGTGTAGAAGCTGCGCAGAGCAGACGCAAATTGGCGGAGCACTATTTTGGCGGCATCTCGGCCTCGAACCAGTCGACCGCGCGTTTGAGCACGTCGCGCTGATGATCGGGCGAGACAAAATGGTGGCCTTCGTTGGGATAGAGCACCAGCTGGGTCTTCACGCCCTGGTCGCGGAGTGCGTGCCAGAACTCGAAGCTCTGCGGCGCGGGACATTCGCCATCGCGGTCGCCTACGACGATCAGGGTGGGGGTTTTGACGCGCTTGATGAAGGTGATGGGTGAGGACTTGGCGTAGACGGCGGGATCGTCGTACACGCTGGCGCCGAAGAAGGGAATCATCCACTGGTCGATGGAGTTCTCGCCGTAATAGCTCTGCCAGTTGGCGAGGC
>PLUT01000248.1 GCA_003162875.1 Granulicella sp. | reverse complement strand
CTTATCTTAGCGCTTATGGGGCTTCGGCCCAGGGCTACTGGCCCAAACCACCTGCGGGCTGAAGGCCCGCGCTAAAATCGCAGGGAAAACCGCATCATCAATCTCTATAGGTCGATACGGCCAAGCCCTCCGCATCTCGCGCGACATCAAGTAATCTGAATCAGCGGTCTAGCTTGCTGCTGAACCCCATGCCCACCCCAACCCCCAAGACCGCCATCCTGCTCATCGACTGCCCCACCGCAAGGGCATCGTCGTCACCATCGTCAAATTTTCCTCGTCGATACCGATTGGCGCGACATCAAGTAAGCTGGTTGCTTGCGCCTAGTCCTCGATACCTGCGTTATCGTCTCCGCCTTCCGCAGCAAAAGTGGCGCTAGCTACCGTTTGCTTGAACTGTTCGACGAAGATCGCTATCGCCTCGTTGCGACGCCCACATTGTTCAAGGAGTACGAGACGGTTCTGTCTCGCCCAGAGCAGGTTGCCGTCCATCAGTTGTCGCCTTGGCAACTCGACGAAGCTCTCAAAGACTTGGCGTCACGCTTGTTGCCGGTTAAGATCTATTTCCAGTGGCGACCACAACTTCGCGACGCCGACGACGAACTAGTCCTGGAAGCGGCAATCAACGGCTTCGCGGACGCGCTCGTGACGCATAACGTCAGGGACTTCCTCCCCGCCGCAAACCATTTTGGGATTGAGGTCATCACACCTGGGCGTATCATTAAGGAGAGGTTCACCAGATGAGCGCCAACGTCCAGTTGCCCGAACACCTCATCCATATTGCTCGCAATCAAGCTGAGCAGAGGGGCTTGTCCGTGGATGAATGGATCGCCATCGCCGTCGCCGATCATCTCACCGGAACCGAGGCCGCTGAGGAGTTCTTTCGTAATCGCGCAGCCGGTGCCCGGAGAGGCGCGCTTCGCGAAGCCCTCGACGCGGTTCCCGACAATCCACCCGACCCCGGCGACGAACTCTAGCCCGACCCCAACTGGCGCGACATCAAGTGACGGCTCGAATTCTTTGCTCCGCTCCCAATATGCCGCCCAGACAATGCCGCGCCGCTACTGGTATCATGCCGCAAATACATCAGGAGGAACTCTTTTGAGCGAAAACGAGGTGAAGTGTCCGAAATGTGGCTCAACGCAGATCCAGGCAGGCAAGCGCGGCTGGAGTTTTTGGACTGGAATGATCGGAATGAACAAGATCACGCTGACGTGCCTGAGCTGCGGCAACAAGTTCTCGCCTGGCGAAGGTACCTAAGCGGATTTAGATCCCAACTGTCATGCCCACCCCGAATCCGATTCCGAATCCGAATCCGAAGACCGCCATCCTGCTCATCGACTGCCCGGACCGCAAGGGCATCGTCGTCACCATCGTCAACTTCCTCGTTGACACCTACGACGTCAACATCCTCAACGCCGACCAGCACCAGGACGTCGAGGCTGGCCTCTTCTTCATGCGCGTGGAGTTCTCGACCGACGCCCCCAACTTCGACGAGCCCGCCTTCCGCGCCGCCTTCGAGCCCATCGCCCAGGAGTTCCGCATGAACTGGCGCATCGAGTTCGCCGACCAGCTCCAGAACGTCGCCCTCTTCGTCTCGCAGTACCCGCACTGCCTCGCCGACCTCCTCCATCGCCACCAGGCCGGCGAATTCCGCGCCAACCTGGCCCTCATCGTCAGCAACCACGAAGACACCCGCGCGCTCGCCGAGTTCCACGGCGTCCCCTTCCACTACATGCCGGTCACGCCCGCCACCAAGCCCGCAGTCGAAGCCGCGCAACTCGCGTTGCTGACCAGCCGCAAAATTGATCTTGTGATATTAGCGCGCTACATGCAGGTGCTCTCGCCGGAGTTCGTCGCTGCCTATCCGCGCCGCATCATCAACGTCCACCACTCGTTCCTGCCCGCCTTCACCGGCGCGCGCCCGTACCACGCCGCCTTCGCCCGCGGCGTCAAGCTGATCGGCGCCACCAGTCACTACGTCACCGAAACCCTCGACGAAGGCCCCATCATCGAGCAGGACGTCGCCCGCATCTCGCAGAACGACCAGCTTCCCTCGCTCATCCAGAAGGGCCGCGACCTGGAGCGCATGGTGCTCTCGCGCGCGGTGCAGTGGNNCACCGCATCCTCTCCTACGCCAACAAGACCGTCATCTTCGCGTAGTGTGGTGTCTCAAAGGTTCGTTCCATAATTGAATTTGTCATCCTGAGCGCAGATTGGCGCGTGTTTTGCGCCAATCGGAGTCGAAGGACCTGCGGTTGGAACCTCGACTGATGCAATCAACTTCATAGACACCACACTAGACTCTCTGCGGAGACACACCATGACCGCTCCCGCATCCGATCCGCACAACCTCCAGCGCTTCGTCGATGCCCAGGCCAGCGTCTTCGCGCAGGTGCTCGCCGANNCGGCCGCGCGGAGGCCGAAGCCTACCTTGCGCATCCCACCCTGGGCCCGCGCCTGCGCGACTGCACCGCCCTCGTAAACCAAATCCCCAACCGCACCGTCAGCGACATCTTCGCCTACCCGGACGATCTCAAGTTCCGCTCGTCGATCACGCTCTTCGGCAGCGTCGCTCCCGGCGAAGAAGTCTTCCGCGCGGCGCTCGAGAAATACTTCGCCGGCAAATCCGATCCCGCGACGCTTGCCCGCCTGTAGGCGTGCGCTAGGCCTGCTGCGCCGTCGAAGTCGAAATCGATGCCGCCCTTAGCCGGTCATGCTCCACCGGCAGCCGCTTGGAGGCATACATGCGCTGGTCGGCCAGCCGCAGCAACTTGGTCGCGTCCTTCGCATCCGTGGGGTAGATCGCGTAGCCGAAGCTCACATTGACGACCATCGCCTGCTCGTTGATCGTTATCGGCCGCTCAACCGCACTGCGCAGCGCCTCGGTAAAGCGCTCCACGGTAACCTCGTTGGCCATATCCGTGGCCACAATGATGAACTCGTCGCCTCCCAGCCGCGCGACAGTATCCGACGCCCGGATGCTCTTGCGCAGCGTGGCAGAGACTTCGCGCAACACCTGGTCCCCCGCAACATGTCCCAGCGTATCGTTGATCTTCTTGAAGTCGTTCACATCCAGCACCACCAGTGCCAGGTTGCTTCGGTGCCGGTCCGTATGGTCGATCGCGCTGGTCAGCCGCGCCGCTAACAGCCGGCGGTTGGGCAACCCGGTCAGTTCATCGTGCAGCGCCAGCCACTCGTTGGTCGAGACCTGCTCCTCCAGCATCACCAGGATCATGCCGATCGAGATCAGCGACTTTTGCATGTTCCACACGTGCGAGGCGATGTCCGCAAAGGCCGGGTGGTACGAAATGATCCACGGATGCAGCAGGAAGTTCAGCGCCCAGATGGAGAAGCCGATCACGATCGCCACTTTGCCGGTGCTATGGCGGCTCAGCCGCCGTTGGAAATTGATGGCCGCCGTCGCATACAGGCAGGCCAGGCTCCAGTAGACCGCCGGCCGGATGTGCTGATGCGCAATCAGCATGCCGAGGACTCCCCAACCCGCAATCATCAGCAGCGCATACCGCGCTTTGCGGCGAATCAGAATGGAACTGACCACCCCGACCACCATCCCCACCACAACCGCCGGAATGTAATAGCTGGGGACACGCACGTTCCAGCCATAAAGGCTGGTCACCGCGAACAGCGTCAGACCGTTCAGCGACAGGTACGCCACACGCGCACTGCGCGCCACGTTTTGGTCTCCCGCCGCCCAGTTGAACACCAGTCCTGCCAGCAGGTAGCAATCCAGCACCACCAGGTGCAGCACCCGGTCCGGCATGCCCTGCGGCGCATACAGGGTGTGCGCCGTCGCCTCCACCAGGGTAAAGAACAGGCCCAGCAGCCAGGCGTCCGCGCGTACATCGGAATGGCGGCGCCGCACCAGCGCCAGGATCACTACCAGGATCGCCAGTGCAGACAAGTCTGGAAGAAATGCAATGTTCACGGTGCCTCCGGAGCCCGGGGTGCTCTACGGCGACTTCAGGTTTTGTCGGGGCTGCTCATAAGGGACCGACGGCTGATTAACTCCTAGAATTATCCCCCATCCTGAACCACTCGGACATAGAAAAAATCCGCAATTGAAAAAATCTACCCAAGTTTCACCCTTGCAGCCCGGATCCGTCGTGCAGGCGACCCACTTCCACGATATATCTTAGCTATTAGCCAACGCACCCACCCCAGGAGTTACCCATGCCCTTCGCGGTTCGCGCACACTTCCAGTGGCTCCTGCGCACCCGCTCTCTCTTACTCGGCCCGCGGACGCTGCTCATGGGGATTCTCAACGTCACGCCCGACTCGTTTTCCGATGGCGGCCGGTTCCAAAACGTTGCCTCCGCTCTCGAACATGCGCTCCACATGCTCGACGACGGCGCCGGCATCCTCGACCTCGGCGGCGAATCCACCCGCCCCAACTCCGTCCCCATCGCCCCCGCGGAAGAGCAGGCGCGCGTGCTGCCGGTGTTGCAGGCGATTCTCCAGGCACGGCCCGATGCCATCCTCTCCATCGACACCTACCACGCCGAAACCGCCCGCCTCGCCGTCGAAGCCGGCGCCGAGATCGTCAACGACGTCAGCGGCGGCCTCTGGGACTTGGGCCTGCTCCCCGCCTGCGCCTCGCTCGGCTGCGGCGCCATCCTCATGCACACCCGCGGCCGCCCGGAAGAGTGGCGCGAGCAGCCGCAGCTCGCCCCCGCCGACGTCCTCCCCCTCGTCCTCCGCGACCTCGA
Source organism: Granulicella sp. (assembly GCA_003162875.1). Taxonomy (GTDB): domain Bacteria; phylum Acidobacteriota; class Terriglobia; order Terriglobales; family Acidobacteriaceae; genus Edaphobacter. The sequence goes on along the minus strand of PLUT01000248.1, from coordinate 2,074 downwards.
AGCCCGCGCCCGCGCCGCCCTCGCTGCCGGCATCGCCCGCGAGGCCATCGTGCTCGACCCCGGCTTCGGCTTCGGCAAAATCCTTGACGAGAATTACCCTCTGCTCGCCCACCTCGACCAGCTCCACGCGCTCGGCTTCCCCATCCTCGCCGGCCTCTCCCGCAAAAGCTTCCTCACCCGCGCCATCGCCGCCACCCAACCCACCAATAACCCGGGTGCCCCACATCTCGCGTCTGAGATGTGGGAGTCAAGTAACCCGGGTGCCCCACATCTCGCGTCTGAGATGTGGGAGTCGAGCCAGCCGGGTGCCCCACATCTCGCACCTGAGATGTGGGATTCGACCTTGCCCACCACGATCGCCAACACCGCCGCCATCCTCGCCGGAGCCCACATCCTCCGCGTCCACGACATCCCGCCCGCCCGCGCCGCCGCCGCCATCGCCGACCGCATCCTCAGCGCGCGCTAAGCATGAGGTTCGGCGACGACCTCATCCCTGACCTGATCTTCCGGCTCCGCAACGGCTGCGAGCGTTAACTGTCCCTGCCAGTCATCGCTGCTCAGCGGCCGCAACTGCATCGCCGCAATCTTGGCTACTGGTAAATCCCGTTCGCCAATCTTCAAGTCCCGCAGTCGTCGCGCTATGGAGAATAACCCGCCCTGCCCTTCCGCGCGCGCCACCATATCGTCATAGGCCTCACCTGCTCTGCGCAGCTTCGCTCCCAGGTCCGCAATCGCGTCGTACATCCCGGCCAGTTTTGACTGGACCTTCAGCGCCTCATCCCGAATCAGTTCTGCATCGCGCGCAATCTTCGACTGCTCCCAGCCATATGCCACCGCCTTCAACAGTGCGATCAGAGTCGTTGGCGTCACCAGCAGCACCTTGCTCCGCACGCTGTATTCAAGCAGCGACGGATCCTGCTCCAGCGCCGCGCTGAACAGCACCTCGCTGGGCAGAAAGCACACTACAAAATCCGGCGACTCCGGAAACTGCTTCCAGTAGGCCTTCCCGCACAACGAGTCCAGATGCTTTCGCACTTGCGCCGCGTGTGCCTTCAAATACCCCGAACGCAGCACCTCGTCCTCGCACCCGCTTGCGTCGAGAAACGCATCGAGCGGGGTCTTTGCGTCCACAATGATGCTCCGCCCATTCGGCAGGCTAACGATCAGGTCCGGGCGAATCGCCCCATCCTCGCCCTTCACATACCTCTCCACCTCGAACGATGCGTGCTCCACCATGCCCGCAAACTCGACACACTTGCGGAGCTGCATCTCACCCCAGTTGCCGCGCACCTTTGGCGCCCGCAACGCAGCCACCAACTTTGTCGTTTCCTTGCGCAGGTCTGTATGCGACCGCTGAATGTTCTGTACCTCAGCCAGCACCGCCTGGTACGCTCCTTCTCGCTTCAATTCCAATTGCTGGCTGTACGTTGAGAGATTCGCCAGTGACTGCTGCATAGGCTCCAGCAGATTCTTGATTGCAGTCTCTTTCGCCGCGAGGTCGCTGGAGGCCTTGGCCTGCTGTTGCCCAAGTTCACCCTTTGCCAGCGCCATCAGTCTCTGGCTGTTCGCGTCCAGCGCGCTTGCAGCCAGCGACGCAAAGCTCTCTTTCAAGTTTTTCTCGACATCCGACAACGCTTGCATCTTCTCGCCTGCCGCATCCAGCTTCGCACGCAAACCGGCAAGTTCCCCCTGGGCACGCCCGTTCGCAAACAACCACCCCACCAGCGCACCCGCTATACATCCCACCGCGAACCACACAATCGTCGCCATCTGCATTCCACCAATTTACGCCGATTCTTCGCCAATCCCAAATACCTCGATCCCGCCAGGTTGTCATTCTGACCCTGAGCGCAGCGAATGGGGAAGAATCCCCGCATTTGTCTTTTGTCGCGCCACAAAATGCGAGGCCAAAATGTTGTCAACCCCCCGTCTCTGTGTAAAACTCGTCCACAACCCACAATCCAAACCACATCAAACTTCCGCCAGCATGGCAGATGAGTTATGCGCGATTCGGTACACTTAAAGAGTGAGTTAAATCAGGAGAGGGCTCGGCGAACTTCGCCGGGCCCTCCGC
>PLUT01000133.1 GCA_003162875.1 Granulicella sp. | reverse complement strand
ATCAGCGATGAGCTATCAGCCATGAGTCCGGTCAGTCGGACGGAGGTGGCTCCCACATCTCAGAAGCGAGATGTGGGGCACCCGGCATATTGCGGCGCACAGAAAGGCAACTACGGAGATTCTGACTCTACGAGTCAGAATGACGAACAAGAAAAGCTGGGGCTAGGGACGGTCTTAGTTGAAGGCATACTGCGGAGGAGCCACCAGATACACCGGCGACCACTCGAACATGAAGCCCTGGGCAAACTGCTCCTCGCGGTACCGGCCGGGGAACTCGACTTCGTCGCCTTGCTTCAGGGAGACTGCGATCAGCTTGGCCAGGCCCGGCGCGACGATCTTGCTGAAGGCCGTCTCAAACTGTCCGCAGTTCTTGGTGAACCACTGCATGGTGTCGCAAGTGGATGTGGCCGTGAAGGTAACGCCCTTGAGCTTTCCCTGGTGTTCGCCTTCGGTATAGAGCGAGGGTACTGCCGCGATTTTGTAGGTCTCTGCCATGTACAAAGTCCCGTTGCGGAATCCCACATCAACCAATCGTCCGGTGTGAGGCTCCTCAATGCGCCCAACGAAATCAGGCTAACCGCAGGCGTCGGGTTCTGGATGTGATGCACGTCACGCGGTATTGGTGCGGGAAGCACTATGGGGTTTTCGGGGTTTTTGCCTCGGTTCCGGTGCATCCCGGGGAGACCTCGGCAAGTGCACCACCGCAACCGTTGTGAGCTCCCTTAGGCTTGCGCGGCCACGGCGAAACTTGATAGCGTGACCCATCGCCTTCTCCCCGGCGACTGTACGACTCATGACACAAGGAGAGAATCCATGGCTCAGGTACGTCTACTGGTCGGCACGCGCAAGGGCGCGTTTGTGCTTACCGCGGATGGCGCGCGCAAGAACTGGAAGATCGACGGCCCGCAGTTTGCCGGCTGGGAGATCTACCACTTGAAGGGCTCGCCCGCGGACCCGAACCGTATCTACGCGTCACAGTCCAGCGGCTGGTTCGGCCAACTCATCCAGCGCTCCGACGACGGCGGCAACACCTGGAGCCCGGTGGGCAACAAGTTCGCCTACGACGGCGTGCCCGGGACCCACCAGTGGTACGACGGCACGCCGCATCCGTGGGAGTTCAAGCGGGTGTGGCACTTGGAGCCGTCGCTCACCGATCCCGACGATGTGCTGGCGGGCGTGGAGGATGCCGCGCTCTTCCGCTCCACGGACGGCGGCCAGAACTGGGCTGAAATCAGCGGGCTGCGCAAACACACCACCGGATCGGCCTGGACGCCGGGCGCGGGTGGCATGTGCCTGCACACCATCCTGGTCGATCCCGGCAATCCGCAACGGATTGTGATCGCCATCTCCGCGGCGGGCGCCTTCCGTACGGACGACGGCGGCGCTACCTGGAAGCCCATCAACCGCGGGCTGCGCTCGGAGCACATTCCCGATCCAACCGCGGAGGTCGGCCACTGCGTTCACCACATCGCCGCGCACCCGGGCCGGCCGGAAGTTCTGTTCATGCAGAAGCATTGGGACGTGATGCGCTCCAATGACCGAGGCGACAACTGGCACGAGGTTTCCGGCAACCTGCCCACGGACTTCGGCTTCGTCATCGACGTGCATGCGCATGAGCCGGAGACGCTGTACGTCGTCCCGATCAAAAGCGACTCCGAGCACTTTGTCCCCGACGGCAAGCTGCGCGTCTTCCGCAGCCGCAGCGGCGGCAACGATTGGGAGCCGCTGACGAAGGGACTGCCGCAGTCCGATTGCTACGTGAACGTGCTGCGCGNNTGCGGCGTCTACTTCGGCACCAGCGGCGGCCAGGTGTACGGCTCGGCGGATGCGGGCGACAGTTGGACCGCAATTGTTCGCGACCTGCCGCCGGTGCTGTCGGTTGAGGTGCAGACGCTGGCATGAGTTCCGTTCAAGTCCGCGTCGAACTGCCTGCGCACCTGCGAACGCTGGCCCGCATTGCAGGACACGAGGTTCTGGTTGATGCCGCCGGCCCACCGACCGTTCGTACCGTGCTCGATGCGCTGGAGGCCGCATACCCCATGCTGCGCGGTACCATCCGCGACCACGCGACGCAGCAGCGGCGGCCCTTTCTGCGCTTCTTCGCGTNNCCGAACCGCTGATCGTCCTGGGGGCGGTCGCCGGCGGTTGCGCTGCAGGCCATCCCGGCCTGCTAGCATGGTCGGAATGCAGTAAGCCACAAGGAGCTTGGCATTGCTGACGCGCAGGCGGTTCGCGCAAATGGCAGGGATGACCTCGGCGGCGGTGGCGCTGGGGCAGATGAAGATGCCTGCGGGCCAGCCGACCGCGCCGCCCATTCCGGCGAACGCGCCAGTGGCGGATTTCACGCTCGATATTGCGCCGTATCTTCTGGAGGCATCGCCGAAGCACCGCTTCCCGACCGTCGCCTACAACGGCCAGGTGCCCGGCCCGCTGCTGCGCATGAAGCAGGGCATGGAAGTGTCGATCGACATCCACAACCACTCCGAGGACGCGGACATCGTCCACTGGCACGGGCTCTTCCTGCCGGTGCCCGTCGATGGCGCGATGGAAGAAGGCTCGCCGATGATTCCGCCCGGCGCGTCCACGCGCATCACGTTCGTACCTGACCCCGCCGGCTTCCGCTGGTTCCACACCCATACCTTTGCAGGCAACGATTTGCGCAAGGCACAGTTCGGCGGCGAGCACGGATTTCTGCTGATCGAGCCGCAAGAAAACCCTGCACCTTACGACCACGAGGTTTTTCTGGCGCTGCATGACTGGGGCGGCCGCATGATGACCGGCGCCGACGGCTCCGCCATGCCCGTCTACGATGTGTCAACCGTAAACGGCAAGATGCTCGGCTTCGGCGAGCCGGTCCGCGTGAAGCAGGGCGAGCGCGTGATGCTGCATGTGCTTAACTCCAGCCCGACCGAGGTGCATTGGGTCGCGCTGGCGGGCCACCACTTCCAGGTACTCGCGCTGGACGGCAATGCTGTTCCGCAGCCGCGCACGGTGGAGATGCTGCGGCTGGCTCCGGCGGAGCGCGTGTCGGCCATTGTCGAGATGAATGCGCCCGGCGTGTGGGTGCTGGGCGAGGTGCGCAAGCACGTGCAGGCGGCCGGTATGGGCATCGTCGTCGAGTACGCGGGCGCAACCGGCGCGCCGAAGTGGGTACAGCCGGAAGACCTGGTGTGGGATTATGCGCGGTTCGCGGCCTCCGCCGCAACCGGCAGCGCAGAGGCCGCCACCGATATCCCGCTGGTCTTCGACTCGAAGTTCGAAGGCCACGGCAACGAGGAGCGCTGGACGATCAACGGCAAGTCGTACCCGGACGTGGAGTCGCCGGCGCTGGTCGAAGGAAAACGCTATCGCCTGGCGATGAAGAACCTGAGCGCCAATGACCATCCGATTCATCTTCATCGCCACACGTTTGAGATTACAAATGTGGGCGGCTCGGCGCTGCGAGGATTGATGAAGGATGTGCTGCTGATTCCCGCGAAAGCTACTTCAAGCGTGGAGTTCACCGCCAACCATCCCGGCAACACGCTCTTCCATTGCCACCAGCAGGACCACATGGATCGAGGCTTCATGATGGTGCTTCGCTATGCCTGAGGCGACGCGGAGAAGCATACCCCGGGGGCTAAAGCCCCATGGCCTCTGCGGCTCTTGCGGCACGGAGACCCAAGGCTTAAGCCTCGGGCTACCAGCCGTGCCCTTAACGAAATGCACGGCTTCGGCGGCGGCGTTCTGGAATCGACGCGTGGGATTTGTCTTTGCAGCGGTTGCGATACTGTTCGCAGGCAGCGCGCGCGCGCAGGGCAACTACGAGATCCAGGTGTACGGCGCGGACACGGTTGCGCCGAAGAACCTGATGGTGGAACTGCACTCGAACTTCACCCCCGACGGACAAGAGAAGACCATCGACGGCGTCTATCCCACCAACCACCAGGAGCACGAGACGCTGGAACTGACGGAGGGCATCAACGACTGGGCCGAGGTGGGCTTCTACGTCTTCACCAGCGAGCAGGCGGGCCACGGCGTGCAGTGGGTGGGCGACCACATCCGCCCGCGCGTGCGCGTCCCCGACTCGTGGCACTGGCCGGTTGGCGTCAGCCTGTCGACGGAGGTTGGCTACCAGCGCGCGGTCTACTCGCCGGACACGTGGACGTGGGAGATTCGGCCGATCGTGGACTACACCAAGGGCCGCTGGTACTTCGCGGTCAACCCCGCGCTGGAGCGCACCTGGCACGGGCCGGATGTGGCGCAGGGCATCGGCTTCTCGCCCGGCGCGAAGATCAGCTACGACTTCTCCAACGTGGTCAGCGCGGGATTTGAGTACTATGCGGACTACGGCCGCATCACCTCGCCCGACACGCTGCACAATCAGCAGCAGCAGATCTTCGTGGTCACCGACCTGAACGTCTCGCCGAAGTGGGAGATCAACATCGGCGTCGGCATTGGACCAACCGCGGCTACCGATCACTTGATCGTGAAGGGAATCCTCGGGCGGCGCTTCGACTGGGGCAAACACTCGCCGGTGGATTGAGTAGACTGGTAGGCCATGAAGAGCAGGCTCATCGTCGCCGTCGTTTCTCTTTCGCTGATCCCTCTTTCCGCAACCGGCCTGGCGCAAGCTGTGCCCCTGGTGGCGCTGGATCGAGCGTCCGCAGCGACGGACTTTCCCATCGCGGCGAATGGACAGGCTGCGGCGATCTTTGTCGATCCGGCGAATCCCGAGACTGTGCGCGTGGCGGCGGAGGCGTTTGCCGCGGATGTGGAGCGCGTGACCGGCGTGAAGCCGCAGATGCTGACTTCGCTCGCGGCGCCGCTGCCGGCGAACCTGATCGTCGTCGGCGTGCTGGACAAGTCGCCGGAGATCGACAAGCTGGTTTCGGCTCGCAAGCTGGACGCCTCAGCCGTTGCCGGCAAGTGGGAAGCGGCAGTAACTGCGGTCGTGAAATCGCCGCTGCCGGGATTCCCTACAGTGAAGCGGGCGCTGGTTGTCGCCGGCAGCGACCGGCGGGGCGCGGCGTATGCGCTGTTTGCGCTGTCGCGGCAGATGGGGGTTTCGCCGTGGTACTGGTGGGCCGATGTGCCGGTGGCGCATCACGCCGCTATCTATATATATGCAGGCGCACACATCCAGCCGTCGCCCTCCGTGCAGTACCGCGGAATTTTTTTCAATGATGAGGACTGGGGACTGCGGCCGTGGGCGGCGAAGAAGATGGATCCGACGGTCGACAACGGCAAAGGGAATGTCGGGCCGCGGACGTATGAACGGGTCTTCGAGTTGCTGCTGCGGCTGCATGCGAACTCGCTGTGGCCGGCGATGCATCCCGGCTCGCTGGCGTTCAACGCCGTGCCGGAAAATGCGAAGCTCGCCGACCGGTGGGGCATCGTGATGGGCAGCTCGCACTCCGAGGCGCTGCTGCGGAACAACGTGGGCGAATGGAGCGAGGCTGCTCCGCCCAGGGGCGACGGGCCGTGGAACTACCAGACGAATGCGCCGGCGATGAACGCGTACTGGGACAAGCGGCTCCAGGAGAACGGCAAGTACGAGAACTTCTACACCGTGGGCCTGCGCGGCGTGCATGACTCCGGGCTGGAGGCGACCGGATCGCCGCAGGTGAAGGCGAAGCTGGTCGAAGACGTGATGACGGAGCAGAGAAAACTGCTGGCCGAGCGCGTGAATCCCGACCTGGCCAAGATCCCGCAGATCCTCTGGCTGTATAAGGAGTCGCTCGACCTGTACCGCGTCGGCATGAAGGTGCCCGACGACGTCACGCTGGGCTGGACCGACGACAACTACGGCTACATCCGCCAGCTGCCCAACGCGGAGGAGCAGAAGCGCGCGGGCGGTTCAGGGCTCTACTACCACGTCAGCTACTGGGGCTCGCCACACGATTACCTGTGGCTGTGCACCACGCCGCCGGCGCTGCTCCAGGAGGAGCTGACCAAGGCGTATGACCACGGCGTGCGCAAGTACTGGATCCTGAACGTCGGCGACCTGAAGCCCGCGGAGATCGACATCGACTACTTTATCCAGCTCGCGACGGACGAGCCGAAGGTGGCGAAGATGAGCCAGCGCGAGTGGCTAACGGAGTGGGCGGCGGAGCAGTTCCCAACCGCCGACTCGGCGAAGATCGCCGACGTGATGACGGGCTACTACGCGCTGAACTTCGTCCGAAAACCGGAGTTCATGGGCTTCAATGGGTATAACGACGGGATCAAGCGGACGGACTTCAATCCGCTGGCGTGGGGCAGTGATCTGCAGATTGATGAGGACACTAGGAAGAATCCGGGCCAACTCACGTCGGCTGACGTGATCTCTGGCGCGCGTCTAGATCAGAACCATCTTCGACGGGGGCAGTGGGCTTCGCTGATTTATGACGAGCGCGCCATTCTGCCCAAGCTTCCGGAGCAATACGCCGATGCGTATTTCGAGCTGGTCCAGTATCCGGTCCAGGGCTCAGCTGCGCAGAATGAGAAGTTCCTTGCCACTGACCTTACCTATCTCGACGCGCACCAACACAAAGACGCGGCGATGACAGCGGACGCGGCGCACGCCCAAGCCGCGTATGACGCGATCCAGACGCTGACGGCGAAATACAACTCCATCGAGGGCGGCAAGTGGGACGGTATGATGTCCGACGCTCCGCGCCAGCGGCATGTGTTCGAGATGCCGCGCCTTGCGACTGCGGCGGACGCCGACACACCGCTGCCTGCAAGCTGGGGCGCAGGCGATGCCGCGTGTCAGAGCGCGGCCAGTTCCTCAGCGAAGCCGGCCAGCGCCGCGGACGCCGCGAACTTCGTTGAGCAGTACTGCACCGTGTCGATTAACGCGGCGCACTTTGCGCGCAGCGGCAACGGCAACCTCATCGCGCAGTGGCGCGTGCTGGCCGACTTGGGCATCTCCGGCAGTTCCATGGTGTTCGGCGAGCCGGGCCGCACCTCGCCCTTCGGCCCAATCAGCACGTTGGCCTCGGTGCAGGGACTCCTCCCGATCAAGGGCGGCATATTCCCCTGGCTGGAGTATGACTTCACCACCACTACCGCCGGCCCGGCGACGCTGGCGCTCCATCTGCTGCCCACGTTCCCGCTCGATTCGGACCACAAGCTGCGCTACGCCGTGGCGCTGGACGGCGGCGCGCCGATGGAGCGCGACATGAGCGGCAGCACCGCCAAGGCCGCGGGTGCAGGCGACGGACCGAGCGGCGCGGACTGGCCACAGAACGTGCTTCGCAACTCTGCGATCGATACCATTCCGCTCGGCAACCTCGTGCCGGGCAAACACACGCTGAAGCTGCTCTATGGCGATCCGGGTGTGGTGTTCGAGCACATCGTGATTACGTTTCCCGGCGCGCCCCCGGCCTATCCCGTACCGCCGGAGACGAAGTAGTGAAACCCCACGTCAGACGAAAGGCTGTCTGACATGGGGCACCCGGCCCGTAGAGCGGAGAACGGTCAGCCGGGTTCGATCTGGTATCTTGGGCGGGTCATGAAAATCACTCGCCGCGCTGCACTGAAGTCCTCCGCCGTTGCTGCCACCGCACTCGCTCTGCGCGGGCCACGCATGTTTTCGCAGGCCTCCGCGAGCGTCGATGCACATATCGACATCGTTCCCGGCGAGCCGATTGGCACCATCTCGCCGGAGCTGTATGGCCACTTCATCGAGCACCTGGGCGGCGTCATCTACGACGGCGTGTGGGTAGGGCCGGACTCGAAGATCCCGAACACGCGCGGCATCCGCCAAGCCTTCATCGACACGATGAAGGCGGTTGAGGCGCCGCTGCTGCGCTGGCCGGGCGGCTGCTTTGCCGACTCGTACGACTGGCGCGACGGCCTGGGCGCGGCGGCGAACCGGCCTGCGCGCGCGGGCTTCTGGGGGCAGGAGGACTCGAACCAGTACGGGCTGCACGAGTTCATGCACACGTGCCGAGCGATTGGCTGCAAGCCCTATCTCGCGGCGAACATGCGCACGCTGCCGGGGCGCGATTTCTACCAGGAGATCGAGTACTGCAATGCGCCCTCGGGCGCCGTGCCGACCAACTCGGCGGCTCCGCCCGTGCATGACGCGCTGGCGGCGCAGCGGGCTGAGAANNTGGGGCGTGGGCAACGAGAGCTGGGGCTGCGGCGGCAACCTGGTGCCGGAGGAGTACGCCGCCATGTTTCGCCGCTTCACCGCGTGGACGCCCAGCTTCAGCGGGCCGCCGCTGCGCTTCGTCGCGGTCGGACCCAACGGAGACGACGTGGACTGGACGCGGCGGCTGTTCAAGTCGCTCGACTCAAACCCGGAGCGGCGGCATCTCTTCGGCCTCTCGGTCCACTACTACACATCAGGGAGTCCCACGGCGTTTGCCGAGGGCGACGCGCTGGCGTTCGGCCCCGACGAGTATTACGACCTGCTGACCCGCGGCAGCATCATGGAGCGTGTGGTTACCGACCACTGGGCCGCGATCGGCAACACGCAGGAAGCAGGCCAGCCCAGGGTGAAGCTGGTGGTCGACGAGTGGGGTGCGTGGTACGGCAAGGGAACCGCGCTGGGGCCGGAGTACAACCTCTCGCAACAGTCCACCATGCGCGATGCGCTGCTGACCGGCATCACGCTGGACATCTTCCAGAAGCACGCGGACAAGGTTGGGGTCGCCGCCGTCGCGCAGTCCATCAACTGCATTCACTCGCTGATGCTGGCGCAGGGGGACAAGTTTACGGTCACTCCGACCTTCCACGTCTTCCAGATGTACCTGCCTCACCGCGGCGGCCAGGCGGTGCGGGCGGAGTTCTCCGCGCCGGCCATTCGCAACCCGCTCGCGAACGCGCCCATCCCCGCAGGCGGCAACAGCTACACCGGATCGCTGGAGGCGGTAAAGCTGCTCGCAGGCCTCTCCGGCTCGGCGTCCATCTCGGCTACCAATCCGAAGCTGCTGACGCTGACGGTGGTGAACCCGCACCTCGATCGCCCGGTAACCACCGAAATCGCCGTCGCGGGCGCGAGTATCGCGAGCTACCGCGGCACCGTGCTGGTCGAGCCCGATGTCCACGCGCACAATGACTTCGCCCATCCCGACGCGGTGCATCCTGCAGCGGCTGCGACGGCGACCCCCGCCGGCGGCAGGGTTGCCCACACGTTTCCCGCAGCCAGCGTAACGACGCTGCAGATCACGCTGGCGTGAGTAGGGCGCTTCGACTCAATCCAGCTTCAATGGTGTGAATACGCCGTTGGTCGAGAGCGCCAACTGAATCGGCCGCGGCGGTCCTGCGGGAGGCACGGTTACTTCGACCCAGAGCTCTTCCCCTTTGTGCAGGGGGAATGGAGCCTTCGCCGTGTCGGGGATGAAGTAGTCGATACTCCTGGATAACACTGCGCGGTTGCAGGGGCGATTTCCCCAAAGAGTCAGTTGTTGCGTCTCTTCCGGGCGATCGGTTGCGCTTGCCAGCACGGGGACGAGTTTGCCATCCCGGACCGTGGGCCTCACCGTCCAATCCCGCGATCCGGGCGCGTGAAATCCGGGATACGCGAAATTGTTCGTGCGGCGGGAATCGTCCCACGGCAGACCACACGCGTCCACGGCCAACTGCAGCGCCAGATACCTGCCTCGGAGCGGCATATTCGGCTCGTACTGGGCGGTCGGCACCCAGACGCGGGGGCAGACTTCCCGCTGGTACAGATACTTGCCCGCTATGCTCAACACCAGCGCTGCCTGCACTGCCAGCAAGACGATCGCACGTTGAATTCGGTTCATGCCGCCACCTCCGAAAAGCTTGCTACCAGCTTTCGCCGGGCCTTCTCGAGCATCCAGCCGCCTGCCAGGAAAAGGGCGCCGAGCATAATCAGCCCGAGCGACCGGTCCAGCTTGCCCATGATGTCGGAGAAGTAAAACCACATGACGGTCAACGCGAAGGCAGCGATGCCGTAGTTCACAAGGGCCTTGCTTGCCTGGTGCACACCCCACCAGGCCAGGAACACGCACAGCGCGGCGACCAGCGCGTACATTGCGACGGACGGCTCCGAGCGTCGCCAGCCGTCAGTCCGAACCACGTGCAGCCACGGCAGCGCGAAGGAGGCGGCGACAACGGCCAGTGCCGGCACCAGGCTTCTCTTGTCCAACAGCCACGCGAACGCCAGGATAAGCAGGAGAATTGCGTAGGCCGCGGCTTGCAGTGGGAGCGGGACGAAGCCCCAGTCGTGCAGGTACGCGTTCCAGCCCCACCCGTCCGCCAGAGTCACAGTTGAAGCGACCAGGGCAATGCCGGCTGCCGCAAAGAGAATCCCAAAGACCACGCGCCGCCGCGAATGCAGGAATGCGGTCAGGTAGACGGCCGCAAGCACCGCGATCATGCGGAACAGAAAGACGTCCGATCCGTTGTACACATTGGCGCGATACGTCCACTCACACATCAACCACACCGGCACCAGGAGCAGGGCGAGCGTCTGCTGAAACTCATCGCCCAGCAGCCACCATCCTGCCAGCGCGCAGATGGCCCACAGCATCACCGCTGCCGGCCAATGCTCCTGCATGTTGAAGATCTGCCCGACCACTGCGATGGCCGCCCCGCTCGCCACGGTACCCAGGGCATGCATGGTTGTAGCAAAGCCGCTGAAGCGCTCGCGCGAGGCGATGCCGGCGCCATGGAAGATCGCCAGCATGGCCATCACCAGCGAGAGCCGAGCCAGCGGAGAGACATCGTCCCAATGCGCCGCGACAAACAGCAGGACGCCCGCGCCCAGCAGAATTCCTCCGAGCACGAGCGCAATCACGACCTGCCATCGCCGTCCGCTCGGCGTAGCCTGCGATTTCTCGTATTGGCGAATCGCGGACTCGGTTGTCTCATCTAGCAGGCCCGCGTTATGCCATCGTTCCAGGTACCGTTCAAACGCTTGCATAGCTTCCTCCTGAAACCGTCCGCAGTAGAGCAGAACCGGCCCCTGCGTACAAGCAGATTCGCAGGGAGAATGCGAGGTCGTCAGGAGGATGAGGACACTTAAGAAAGTGTCCTTACTGCGCGCGCAGACGATCCAACATCTCTTTCACGGTCTTGCCGGAGGCGGGATTGACCATCGTCGGCGCGATCTCGCCCAGGGGTTCGAGGACGAAGCGGCGCTCGGCCAATGCAGGATGAGGGAGGGTGAGGTCGGGAGTCGCAAGGACGAGGTCGTCCATCAGCAGCAGGTCGAGGTCGATGATGCGCGGGCCCTTGGGCGGCGTCGCGATGCGGTCGCGTCCCATGGCGCACTCGATTTCCAGCAGCGCGGCCATCAACTCCGTCGGCTCAAGCTCCGTCTCCAGCAGCAGCGCGGCGTTCTGGAAGTTGGGCTGGTCAAGGTAACCCACGGGAGCGGTTTCGTGGAAGGTCGAAACCGCGCGGAGGGTGCCCAACCCGGCCACTCGCGTTATCGCTGCGCGCAAGGCTGCATCGGGCGAGCCCCACGCGGAGGAGAGGTTGGAGCCGAGGGCGATGGCCGCGAGCCGCATCACCGGGCGCCTCGGGGGAAGTTACGCATGTGCGGGAAATGCGGCCGGCAGAGTTTCAGCGCCCACCTTTGCCTCTTCGGGGCTCTCGTCGAAACCGTGGACCAGCTCCCAGGCGGACCGGTCGCGCAACAGGCGCTGCACCAGCGCGGTGTGCATGGCATGGCCCGCGCGTTCGGCGATGACGTGGCCCTGGATGCGCCGGCCGGCGAGAGCAAGGTCGCCGATCAGATCGAGTACCTTGTGGCGCACGAACTCGTCAGCGAAGCGCAGCGGCCCGTTTTGCACGCCCCGCGCGGTGAGGATAATCGCGCACTCGGGCGACGCGCCGCGGATCAGACCCATGTCGCGCAGCTTGGGCTCGTCTTCCTTGAAGCCGAAGGTCCGCGCCGGCGCGATCAGGCTGGCGTAGTCTCCGGTCTCCAGGTCGCAGCAAAGTCGCGCAAATCCGATGGGCTGGGGGAAGTCGATGGTGTAGTCGATGCCGTAACCCTGGCCGGGGTAGACGCCGATGAATTTGCTGCCCTCGCGCACCTCGATCTCCTTCAGGATGCGGATGTACTCGCGGCGGCGGCGCTGCTGCTTGAGGCCGACCGACTGGAACGCCTCGACATAGGGGAGGGCGGAGCCGTCGAGGATGGGCAGTTCGAGGTTGTCCACCTCGACGATGACGTTGTCCACGCCGAAGCCGATGAGCGCCGAGAGCAGGTGCTCCGTGGTGGAGATCAGCACTGAGCCGCGCATCAGCGAAGTGGCGTAGCTGACCTTGGCAACGTTGCGGCCATTGGCGGGAATCTCGAAGTTGTCCAGGTCCGTCCGGCGGAAGACGATGCCCGATCCGGCCGGCGCCGCGACCAGGCGCATCGAAACCTCGGCGCCCGAGTGCAGCCCTATTCCACGAAACTCGATGTCCGACCGGATGGTCTGCTCAGGATGGGCGTTATGGGCCAAAAGAGGGAACTCCGAACACAAATCCGTACTCCAGATTACAGCCGGGTAACGGGTCGGAACTGTGGCAGAATTACCACACTTAGCACATCGCGCGGCGACCGTTGCTGCTTCTTTTTGCCGGGGTCGCGGATCGCTGTTGTACCATCCGAACATTCGATGAGAGATAACATTCAATGAGAGATATGGAGATCGACACCAAGGCGCTGCTGAATGCGGCCGAATCCCAGGCGGGCTGGATCACGACCGAGTTGCGGAGGCTGGTCGAGGTTGAATCGCCCAGCGACGACAAGGCCGCCATTGACGCCGCGGCGGCGCTGGTGGCGGGATTCTCCGAGACCTGCGGAGGCCGCGTCAAACTGCACAAACAGAAGCACTTCGGCAATGTGCTGGAGGCCCGGTTCGGCCCCGCGCGCGGCGGCCGCAAGCCCATCCTGCTGCTGGGGCACCTGGATACGGTGTGGCCGCTGGGAACGTTGCGGACGATGCCGTGGCGCGAGGCAGGCGGCCGGTTTTTCGGCCCGGGCGTGCTCGACATGAAAGCCGGCGTGGCGATGGCGCTGGCCGCCATCCGCATCTTGCGCGAGTTGAACATCAGCCGGCCGGTCACGCTGCTGCTGAACAGCGACGAGGAGGTGGGCAGTCCGGTCTCGCGGCCCATCACGGAGCGGCTCGCGCTGGCGAGCGAGGCGGTGCTGGTGCTGGAGCCGGCGCAGGGGCTGGCATGCAAGACCGCGCGCAAAGGTGTCGGCGACTACCGGCTGCACGTCACCGGCATCGCCGCGCACAGCGGCGTGGACTTTGCGCACGGGCACTCGGCGATTCTGGAGCTCGCGCGGCTGATCGAGAAGGTCGCGGGTTTCACCGATCTGCGCGTCGGGCGGACGGTGAATCCGGGCGTCATCTCCGGCGGTACGCGGTCGAATGTCATCGCGGAACATGCCTATGCCGATGTGGACGTGCGCATCGCTCGCGCCAGTGATGCCGCGAAGGTCGACAAGCTGTTTCGCGGGCTGCGCTGCGACGATCCGGCGTGCAAGTTGGAGATTACCGGCGGGCTGAATCGCCCGCCGATGGAGCGCAAGCCAGGGACGGTGGCTTTATACAAACGGTCCCGGAAGCTGGCCGCGGAACTTGGTTTCACGCTGGACGAAGCGGCGACCGGAGGCGGTTCGGACGGCAACTTCACCGCCGCGCTCGGCGTGCCGACGCTCGACGGCCTCGGCGCGGTCGGCGAAGGCGCGCACGCGGCGCACGAGTCAGTAGTGATCGAACACCTGGTTCCGCGCACGGCGCTGCTGGCTGCGTTGATTGCAAGCATTTAGATGAGGCCCAGGGCTAAAGCCCACGGACTTTTGCGCGGCCTAACCGCTTGAGACCCGAGGCTAAAGCTTCGGGCTACGAGCCCGCTGCTACTCCGAAAGGCCGAGAGCGCCGACAGATGGGGCGTCAAAATCCTCTTGCATTCTAGTGTACTATGTGTAATAGTACACGTGTGATCCCGTTTCGAGTCCAATTCCGCACCGGCATCTCGCTCTTCGAGCAGATTGTGTATGCCGCAAAGAAGGCGATGGTCTCCGGCCAGATGCGCCCGGGCGATCCGTTTCCCTCGGTGCGCGCGCTGAGCAAGGAGCTGAAGATCAACCCCAACACGGCGCACAAGATCGTCGCCCACCTGGTGAGCGAGGGCCTGCTGGAGACGCGCCCGGGAATCGGGACGGTGGTCGCTGCGCTGCCCGATTCCACCCGCAAGGAACGCACGCAACTGCTCGGCCACGAGATCGAGGAGCTGGTGGTTGAGGCGAAGCGGCTGGGCATCGGCCGCGAAGAGATGCTCGCGTCCATCGCCGAACACTGGCAGCGCCTGAGTAGTAAAGACCCGACCAGCAAAGATTCGCAGGCGGCAGGCAAGCCCACCGAGGAAGGACGCCGAGACCGATGAGAACGATGAGCCCGATGAGCCCGATGAATCCTACGATCCAAATGCAAGGTCTGGCAAAGAGTTTTGGCCGCACCGAGGTCCTGCGCGACATCGACCTCGCGGTGCCCGAGGGCGCGATCTACGCGCTGGTGGGCGCGAACGGCGCGGGCAAGACCACGATGATCAAGCTGCTGATGAATATTTTTCTGCCCACCGCGGGCCGCGCGCAGGTGCTGGGGGTCGACTCGCGCAAGCTGGCGGGCAGGGACTTCAATCGCATCGGCTACGTCTCCGAAAATCAGGACCTGCCCGATGCGATGACCGTAGGCGGGCTGCTCGACTACATGCGGCCGTTTTATCCGCGCTGGGACCGCGCGCTCGAGCGGCAGCTGGTCCGCCAGTTCGATCTGCCGCTGGACCGCAAGCTCAAGCACCTGTCGCGCGGCATGAGGATGAAGGCTGCGTTCGCCAGCTCGCTTGCCTACCGGCCTCCGTTGATCGTGCTCGACGAGCCGTTCACCGGGCTCGATCCGCTGGTGCGCGACGAGCTGATCGAAGGGTTGCTGGAACGCGCGCCGGAGACCACCATCTTTCTCTCCTCGCATGACCTGGCCGAGATCGAGAGTTTCGCCAGCCACGTCGGCTACCTGGAGGACGGGCGCATGCTCTTTTCCGAGGAGATGGCGGTGCTGAGCGACCGCTTCCGCGAGGTCACCATCACGCTCGCCGCGCCCGCGCCACTACCGCCCAACCTGCCGCCCGCGTGGCTGCAGCCGGAGACGGTGGATTGCGTGGTGCGCTTCGTCCACAGCGAGTACCGGGGCGACGCGACGGCCCGCGAGATCGCCGCGATCTTCCCCACGGCCCGCGATATTTCGACGGAGCCGATGTCCCTGCGGTCGATCTTCCTCGCCATCGCAAAATCCAGCCGCAGCCACAACCGCGCGCCGCACATCCCGACCGGCAGGAGGCCCGAGGCATGAACCAGATCCTCAATATCTTCCGCAAAGACACGCGCCGCTTCTGGCCGGAGATTGTGCTGTCGCTTGCAATCACCGCCGCTCTGGTCTGGATTGGTCCCTACCAGTGGATGGACGAGTCTGGCGCACACCACGAGCTAGAAGTACTGCGTTCGCTTGCGGGGCTTCTCGAATTCCTGATGGTCATCGGCTGGGTTCTGCTTGTCTCCCGCGTGGTGCATGCAGAGCCACTCGTCGGCGACCGCCAGTTCTGGCTGACGCGGCCCTATGAGTGGAAGAAGCTGCTTGCGGCCAAAATGCTGTTTGTGGCGGCGTATCTGTATCTGCCATTCCTGCTGATGCAATGCATCCTGCTGGCCAGGGCCGGCTTTGCTCCGGTGCATTGGATACCGGCGCTGCTCTTCAACTTGCTACTGGTGTCGGCGGTAATCGTCCTGCCGCTGACCGCGACTGCCGCCATCAGTTCCAACTTTGGGCGCATGGCACTGATCGTTGTTGGCGCACTGCTTTGCCTTTGGCTGTTGGCGGTGGCGAGCCAGTTGATGTCGTTCAATTCAGCGCCAAACAACAACTTCGACACGCCCATCGGGAATCTACTCTCGTACGGACTGGCTTTGGCGATCTGCGGGGCAGCTATTGTCGTGCAGTATTCGGCACGGAGGGTGCGGGTCGCTGTGCTGCTCTTGATCGGGCTTTCGGTCTGTGTCATCCTGATTTTCTTCTTCGCGCCCGACCGGATGCTGACCGATCGCACCCATCCGCAAGCCAGCGGCGCCTTTCCGATCCAACTGTCGGCCGATGCAAGTCAACCGATGAGCAAGGAACGCTGGTCCAGCACCAGCCAAATTGGGACGATGGTCTCGGTGCGGGTCTCGGGAGTTGCGGACGGGTATGCGGTGCTTTTCGACGATGCGAAGTTTAGCCTTCGGGCCGCCGACGGCTCTCACTGGACTTCTGCATGGCAGCATCTAGGCCACGTCGGCGGCAACGGAGCCAAGGATCATGTCTGGATCACGATCGTCATGCCGAAGGCAGTCTACGACAAGTTCAGCGGGATCCCGCTGCAGGTGCATCTTACGGTGGCGTTTACGCAAGCGAGGATTGCAAGAGTGACGCGAATATCCGATCCCTACGATGAGTCCCCGATTCCGGACGTTGGGTACTGCAAGGTCATCGGCTTTCGCAGTCAGCAGGGTCAATCCATGCCTTACCATCTCTCCTGCCGGTCTCCGGTGCAGTTACCGCTTACTGAGATCACTTCGACCGGGACCTACCGCCAATGCGTGCCCACTGGAAGCAGGCCACTGGAGTCGAGCAAGGTGACGTCCGACTGGGCGGGATCGAGTGATGCTTTCTCGGGGGATTTGTCTCTAGTTCCCGTCAACTCCCGGAATTACGGATTCGCAGACGATCGCACCCAACCCGCGCTGATGTGCCCGGGGGCACTCAAGGTAACATTTACCGAATTCAAACCGGTTCGGCGCATGCGAGAAAGCATCGATGTTCCAGAATTCCGCCTGAGCGAGGCGCAGTGGCCCCTTGTCGGCAAATAGCGGCCAAGCGCTTCCTGGACCGATACGACCGAGGCAGCCTGCGCCTCCCCCTGCGATATACTTGATTGGTTGTGGACTTGCGGGATAGTAACGTCGCTCGAGTCTGCCTCCAACAGTAAAAATCAGGGGTTTTCCTTATGTCGATTCCCGCCACGCAGATGCGCCCGGGCATGATTATCAAGCACAACGACCAGCTTCATCTGGTCTTCTCGGTCGAGCACCGCACGCCGGGCAACCTGCGCGCCTTCATCCAGGCCAAGCTGAAGAACGTACGCACCGGCGCCATGTTTACGGAGCGCTTCCGCTCGCCCGACCCCATCGACCGGGTGAAGGTCGACGAAGTCAAAATGGAGTACCTCTACAACGACGGCGACGACTTCTACTTCATGGACGAGTCGTTCGAGCAGACCGTGCTCAAGCGCGACACGCTGGGCGACGCCGTCGAGTACCTGACGTCGAACCTGTCGATCAACGTGAGCTTCCACGATGGCAAGCCGGTCGGCATTGAGCTGCCGACCTTCGTCGAAATGACGGTGATGAAGACCGAGCCGGGCATCAAGTCGGCCACCGCATCCAGCGTCAGCAAGCCGGCGACGGTGGAGACGGGCCTGGTGGTGCAGGTGCCGGCGTTCATCAACGAGGGCGAGAAGATCCGCGTGGATACGGCCGAAGGCGCCTACATGAGCCGGGCATGAGAGTGGGCCGATGTTGAACGGCCGCGGACAATCGTTATGGTCCAGCATTTTCTGATCAAAGGTCGAGTGCAGGGCGTCGGGTTTCGCTGGTTCGTCCAGCGCGAGGCGGCGGAGCTTGGCCTGCGCGGCTGGGTGCGCAACACCGACGACGGGCACGTCGAGGTGCTCGCCCGTGGTGAGCCCGACCAGTTGGAGGACCTGCAACTGGCGCTGGCCAAAGGCTCGCGCGGCAGCCGCGTGGATGCAGTGATCGAACATCAACTGACCGAAAGCGAAGGCGCGAATCTCAAGTCCTTCGAGATTGAAGGAGCGTGGTAGTGACCCCCTTGAAGAAGCCCATCGACTGCGAACCGCTGAAGGACCTTGTCCGCACGGTGCCGGACTTTCCCAAACCCGGCATTCTGTTCTACGACATCACCACGCTGCTGAAGGACAAGACCGGCTTCGCGCAGCTCATCGACGCGCTGGCGGCGCACTATATCGGCAAGGAGATTGACCTGGTGCTGGGCATCGAGGCACGCGGCTTCATCTTCGGGCCGGCGCTGGCCTACCGGCTGAACGCGGGCTTTGTGCCGGTGCGCAAGCCGAAGAAACTGCCCGCGAAAGTGGCGCGCGTCAGCTATGACCTGGAGTACGGCGCCGACGCGCTGGAGATCCACCTGGACGCGATCGAGCCGGGACAGCGCGTCATCATCGTCGACGACCTGCTGGCCACCGGCGGAACGATGCAGGCGACGGTGCAACTCGTCCGCCAGCTCGGCGGTGTGATCGCCGGCCTCGGCTTCGCGGTCGAACTCGACTTCCTGAAGGGCCGCGCGAAGTTCCCCGAGTACGACGTCTTCAGCCTCCTCCACTACGAGGAGTAGAATTCGACGATGAAAGTTTCGTCCAACAAACGAGCCGTCATGTCTGTCGATCGCACCATCGGCCGCCGGGAAAAATTGGTCTACATCTTGCTGGCACCCAAACCTCAGAAATATCCGCGCGGCAGGTCGAGGATCATGTATGTGGGTACAACCGAAAAGGGTATAAGCCGAATCGCCGGAAGTGTAGCAACAAGATCTGAGAAGATCTTCGCTAAACGGGGAGTCAAGACGATTGATGTGCATGTCGCTTGGTGCACGCCTGTCCAGAAGGTAAAGAGTTGGCGCCTACTTGAGCGCGCCATCCTCGCCGAGTTTTTGTCCATCTACGGAAAGCTGCCAGAATGTAACAAGCAGGGCGAGTCATATAGGTGGGATACGACTGTTAGGCGCTATTTCAGACGGAATGCGATCACCCAGCTGCTTTCCAGATTCGACAAGAATGGGAGCTTTTGAATGAAGGCGCATGGATATGCTGCGTTTGATACGAAGTCGGCGCTGAGGCCGTGGAGCTTTGAGCGGCGCGAGCCGGGAGCGCGGGACGTGGTGGTGGAGATCGCCTACTGCGGCGTCTGCCATTCGGACATTCATCAGGTGCGGGACGAGTGGGGCGGTTCGATCTACCCCATGGTGCCGGGGCACGAGATTGTGGGGCGCGTGACGGCGGTGGGCGGGGAGGTGACGCGGTTCAAGGCGGGCGACCTGGCCGGCATCGGCGTCATGGTGAACTCGTGCCGCACGTGCGCGAATTGCAAGGCGGACCTGGAGAACTACTGCATGAAGGGCTTTGTAGGCACCTACAACGCGAAGGATTACGACGGCGCGATTACGTACGGCGGCTACGCGAACAACATCGTGTGCGACATGCGCTATGTGCATACGATCTCGCCGAAGTTCGGCGACAAGCTGGCTGGAGTGGCGCCGCTGCTGTGCGCGGGGATCACGACCTACAGCCCCATGCGGCACTGGGGCGCGGGGCCGGGCAAGAAAGTCGGCGTCGTCGGCTTGGGCGGGTTAGGCCACATGGGGCTCAAATTTGCGCACTCGTTCGGCGCGCATACCATCCAGTTCACCACCAGCGAGTCGAAGATCGCCGACGCCAAGCGGCTGGGCGCCGACGAGGTGGTGATCTCGAAGGACGCCAACGCAATGGCGAAGCACGCGGCCAGCTTCGACTTCATTCTCGACACCGTGTCCGCGCCGCACGACCTGAACGCCTACCTGCGGCTGCTGAAGCTGGATGCAACCCTG
The DNA here is from genome assembly GCA_003162875.1 of Granulicella sp. Classification (GTDB taxonomy): domain Bacteria; phylum Acidobacteriota; class Terriglobia; order Terriglobales; family Acidobacteriaceae; genus Edaphobacter. The sequence continues at coordinate 7,195 of PLUT01000133.1, read as the reverse complement.
GCCCTGGTGGGCCTGAGCGAGCGGCCGCTTCCGGTCGAACCGTTCGCGCTGACGGGGTACCGCGTCGCGCTGGCCGGGTCGAACATCGGCGGCATGAAAGAGACGCAGGAGATGCTGGACTACTGCGCCGACCACGGCATCGTCTCGGACATCGAGTTGACCTCGATCGACCGGCTGGGCGAGGCGTACGAGCGGGTGCTGAAGAGCGATGTGAAGTATCGCTTCGTGATCGACATGGCGACGCTGGGGTAGGTTCAAGATTCAAGGTTCAAGGGGTGGGCGCGGGCAGTTCGGTGATGCGGAGGGTGTCGGTGGGAGCGAGGTAGGACTTGCGCCGGAACCAGTCCTCCATTGCGCTGCGCAGGCGGTCAAGCGGAACGCGGTTGCCGGCTTCGAGCAGGCCGTCGGCGATGGGGAGGGTGTCGTCAAAGACGGCGTCGTTGGTGAAGTTGCGCATGGCGAAGTTGTCGAGTTGCGCGATGGGGCAGGGGTGGGCCTGGCCGGCGGCGGCGATGCGTTCGATCATGAGGCGGCGGAGGAACATCAGGTACAGGGTACTAGGTGCTGGGTGCTAGGTACTGGGTTCGAGGTTCGAGGAGAACCTAGTTCTCCGACGGCCGTTCGATGTGGTCGACTACCATCATCTCCACCGGCCCTCGCGCCGGTTCCAGTTTCAGCCCAAGTTGTTCCTGCAACGCGGTGGAGATGGACGGACGGCTGGGCCCGAAGTCGCCGGTTGCAGCGGCGTCCACCCCCTGATCGAATGCGAATTCCAGGGAGAAGTTGTAGACCCCAGTCAGGCCTGTCTTGTCCACGACGGGCCGCTCCGCGAAGCGGCTGACGAAGCCCTTCGCAAACGAAGACAGGTGCTGCTGCTGAAAGACGTACATTGGATAGCCGTCCGGCGCGGGGCACACGGTGAGGGCGGCGCCGGTTTGGGACATCACCGTGCCGTCGAGGTTCAGGCCGCAACTACCAGTCTTAGCGGCAGTCTTGAAGAAGGAGCTGGCCTCGCCGGGCTTGGCCTCCTCGATCTTCAGTCCGCGCTTGTCGATGACGAGGTTGTAGATGGGCGAGTCGATGTCCGCAAAGTGCCAGACAGCCTTGAAGCGATCGGCCAGCATCTTGCGGAACACCAATCGGTGGCCGCCCTCGCCAATCTTCTGCCATGCGGCTACGTCGGAGTCGGCGACCTTGGCGTGAATCTCGTAGTTGTCAGTGTAAAACCAGTCGGGAACGCCCTGGAGCTGGTCCTGCCTCAATGAAGTCTTATTGAAGTTCCAGCGCACGATCTCAAACAGAGTGGAGTTCTCGACGGTAATGCCGTCGCCGTCGAGCGGATTTGTGATGTGGCTGGGGCCTGGTACGGTGGGCCGGATCGAAACGGTGTCAAAGGTGATGCCGAGGGTTGGATCGGCAGCCGGAGTTGCTGCGGTGGCCACAGCGGGCGGGGTTGCGGGGGCAGCTGCGGTGGGCGCGGGTGGCGCGGGTGCGGCGGTCTGGGCGAGAGCGAAGGGCGTGGCCAGGGCAAATACCAGGGCGAAGTTCAAATGCGCGTGCACGAGCATGATCGGGTCCCGCTTCGACGAAGGGACAAAAGAGGATTCCCTTCCGGCGATAACGATACGCTTTGGCGGCTAGTTCTCCGAGGGCTTTTCGACGTGGTCGATGACGAGTACATCGACGGAGCCGCGGGTGGATTCGAGTTTGAGGCCGAGCTGTTCCTGGATGGCGGTGGTGAGGGTGGGGTAGCTGTCGGGGTCGGTGGACTGGTAGGTGTACTGGAGAGTGAAGTCGTAACGGCCGGGCAAGCCGGTCTTGTCCTCGACAGTGCCCTGGAGCATGGAGCCAAAAAGACCGGCCATGCCTTTGGTGGTGAGGTAGCGGACGGTCATCACGTGGCCGTGCGAGTCCATGCGGTTCTGGATGTCGGGCCCTCTTGTTTCAGGCGGTGCGGCGTTGGGGATAGAGGGGTCGACCGTTTCGACTTTGGCGGGCTGGAGCTTTGAGCCGGACTTCGAATTCGCAAGCTCGAGCGCGTAGACGTTGGCCTGTTTGCTCGCCCAATGGGCCTTGAGGTGGAAGCGGTCGGCGAGGAGAGCTTGCAGCATGTGTTCTTTTTCGAGTTTTGCCTGATCGTCGGTAAACCGGGCGAACTGCTCGTCGACGGAGTGATCGCATTTTGCGTCGACGTTATAGAGGCTGGTGTCGATCCAGTCCGGGCCGTCGGAGATTTCGAAGGGCGCGAATCCATAGGCAAGTTGAATCAGCACCTTCACGGCGTGAGCTTTGGCCTGGAACTGGCAGCTATGGAGCGGGCTGATGAGTCCGATGGCCCACGAGGGATTGTCGCCGGCCGGTTGGATTTCGCGGATGGAGGCGACGTCGAAGGTGAGCGTCGGCGCGTAGGCGATGGGATCCACCGAGGGCGGCTGGCTGAAGGCTCCGGTCGGCATGGGAACTGTAGCGGCGGCGGACAGGCTTTGCGCCGCAAGCGGGATCACGGCGAGCGCGAATGCGGCGACCGTGGCGAGAATCGCGCGGCGGAGATGCGAGCTTGGTCGATGCATGGAAGGCATATGAGGATAGTACGGTGACGCGGGGTGGTTGCTCCATCGCGGCTAGTTCTCCGAGGGCCTTTCGACGTGGTCGATGACGAGGGTGTCGAGCGGGCCTTTGGCGGACTCCAGTTTCAGGCCGAGCTGTTCCTGGATTGCGCTGAACAGCGTGGGGTAGGCATCGGGCTCGGTGCTGTTGTCGAGGTTGAACTGGATGGTGAAGTCGAAGGTCCCGGTGAGGCCGGTCCTGTCCACGACGGGAGCCTGAAGCTGCGTGCCCAGCATGGCGGTGATGGAGCGCATGGTGAAGCGGCGGCACTCGATCACGCGGCCCTCGCGGCTGCCGCCGGCGTGGACCTCCGGCCCCAGGGCGTTGGCGACGGGCGCGGGCTCGGAGGGGTCGGCCGGCTCGGCCGGATCGACCTTGGTGGGCTGCAGCTTGGAGCCGCCCTTGGCGAGGGTCAGGTTGAAGACAGAGCCTGGGCGCGTCTCCCAGTGGGTCTTGAGCTGGAGACGGTCGGCCAGCAAGGCCTGCAGCATGTGGCGTTTTTCCAGCCGGGCCTGGTCGTCGGGCAGCTTGGCCAGCAGCGCGTCGGCGGAGCGGTCGGACTTGGCTTGCACGGTGACGTACATCCCATTGATCCAGTCCGGCGCTCCCGAAACCTGGAACGGGCCGAAACCGTAGGCAAGCTGGATGAGATAGTTGAGCGGGATGCNNAGGTAAGCGTTGGCGAATAGGTGGGCGGGTCCTCCGACGGCGGAACCGAGAGCGGAACGGTGGGCGCGGTCTGGGCGGACGCATGGAAGAAAAACAGCAGCATGGCTACGATCGCAGCCGCGGGCAGCCGTTGGCAGCGTCGTTCATGATCCGGCGTCCGTCCTCCGGGGAGGCGGTTTGGCGTGTGCATATTCGGATACTACGCGCGGGGCGGGCAACTAGTTCGCAGACGGGCGCTCGACGTGGTCGATGACCTTGCGGACACTGTAGGCTGCTACTTCAGTCTACGGCGGGAAGCCTGAGGTTGGATCCGTGGCAGGTTCGACAAAAATGCGCGCACGCACTCATAGCTCGGTGGGGTTACGCCGGAAGATCGGGCACTTGCGCAGACGGCGTCATAGGCCGCCGCTTTGGACTGCGCTGGCTGGTTGGCGTTTCCCATGTATACCCTCGCCGCTAGTTCTGCAAGGTCGCGATGCTTGGCCGCAAAATGTGAGCGACCTTTATCCGCACGAGGCTTGCGACCCAGCGCGAGATTACCGCGCTCTTCGAACAGACGCTTCCACCGCCAGATTGACGTTTTCGAGACCCTATGCTGCTCGGCGAGATACTGCGTAAGCATATCCGAATTAGCCACCATCTCGCCGCTCGCGAGCGTGAGCCGATGGAACTGACCTCGGGCACCCGGGTCTGCAAGATAATCAAGCAGCGGCTTGATGATTTCGAGCTTCCGAACTGATTCCTTCTGTCGCCCATGGCCGGCTGAGGTTCGGATGAGTGTCCGGGCGGCCTTGACTAGAAACGGGCTTTGCTCGCCATCCTTACGCCCTCCGTGTGCATGATCGGCTAACGAGGACAGACCGATTTCTCTTCCGAACTTTCCGTTGCGCCCCCTCTTGAGTCCGGCCCGACTTTCGAGCTGCCCCAGAGCCTCAAGGCGGCGGATCGTCCGCTCGCTGCGGCCGAGAACTGCGGCGGCTTTGCCGAAGCTCACCCAAGTCGCCCTCGTCGCAGCGAGGCTAGTGCCCTCCCGGCCTTCGGTCGGTTCTGTTTTGTAGCTAGTTGATCGTGGGGTGGGGGGCTGAACGCGCGGACCGTCCGCCGGGCGGGCGTAAGTCGTCGGTTCGTCGCGGACAGTTACCCCGCGGAGGCGGGCAACGCGCTTGTATTCGCTCTCATGTATCTCCGTAAACTCAATTCCGATGTGCTCCAAGAACTCGCGGACCGAGGAGGGTATCAATGGCGCGACGAGCCACATTATGACTCGCTCACCTCCTTGCGCTTGCATGGCGTCACGATATTTCCCAAGTTGGGAGGCATCTTCATAGCGAGCCGGTACCGCCTTTAGTTCCATCAGAATGTTGCTATTGAACTGGTCGAGAAAGTGAAGATCGAACCTCCCCACACCTTTGAACGTCCGCTGTCGACCGCAAAGTCGAAACAGGTGTCGGGGAAAGAAATCGCCCGGATAAGCCGCAATCAGGTCTTCCATGTCGTGCTCAAGCATGGCAACACATTACATCACCACGTTAGGGTTGGCACAAAATTGCCGCGCGGTGACAAGCGGTTACGCGAACATGGTGAACATGACGGAGTCGAGGGCGACGGTTTGCACCGGGCCGGCGAGGCGGCCGGTATATTTGTCGCGGCGCAGGATGGTGACGGTGGCGGAGTCCTGGTTGCCGCAGAGCAGCCAGCGGCCGGAGGGGTCCAACGTGAAGTGGCGGGGCGTCTTGCCGCCGCATGGGATGCGCTGCATAAAGGAAAGCGCGCCGTCAGTCGGCGAGATGGTGAACACGACCAGCGTGTCTTCGCCGCGGTTGGAGGCGTAGAGGAAGCCGCCATCGTCGGAGATGGCGACCTCGGCAGCAGTGTTTTTGGCGACCCGGAAACCGGGCGCGATGGTCTTGACCGGCGGTCCGGCGATGACCAGCAGGCCCTGGGAGCTGGTGGTGGTCCACAGGAAGCGGTCGATGGTGGAATCGAGTTCGTTGATGGAGTAGACCCAGCGGCCGTTGGGATGGAAGGCGATGTGGCGCGGGCCGGAGCCGGGGCGGTCGTTGGTGAAGAGCGCAGGCGGGCCCAGGCGGGCGGTAGCCGGATCGACCGTGAAGACGGAGATCGCGTCGGAGCCGAGGTCGTTGACAAGCAGGAAGCGGTTGTCCGGGGAGAGATGGACAGAGTGGGGGTGCGGGACATCCTGGCGAACGTTGGGGCCGCGCTTGCCGAAGCGGGACTGCTTGTAGTCGAGGCGGACCACCGGCTCGCTGAGGCTGCCGTCGGGCTGGACGCGATAGGTGGCGATCGTGGAGCCGACGTAATTCGCGACGAAGGCGGATTCCCCGGTAGCGTCGAGCGAGATGTAACACGGACCGGCGCCGGCGGAGGTGACCCGGTTCAGTTGACGGAGCGCACCGCTGGCAGGATCGATGGCAAAGCTGGTTACAGTGGCGGAAGGATCGGCGACGGCGTTGACGGCATACAGGCGGCGCGGAACATCCGGTGCGGACGGTGAGAGGGCCAGGTAGGACGGGCGCAGGGTCTCGGCAACCAGAGACGGTTGCGTGAGATGGCCGGTGGAGACGTCGAAATGGGAGAGATAGATGCCCTTGGCGACGCCTTTGTCGGTGTCCGTGCCGAGGTACACAAACGTGGGCGGTGGCGGGGCCGGCGGCTGCTTGCGAAAGGGGTTGCTGAGGGACTGGGCCTGCGCCGGCTGCAGCACGACGCGCGGGAGGGCGGCGAGAGCCGGGAGAGTCAGCAGGAATCGGCGGCGCGTGAACATCGGTGCGGTCCTCCGTGGGCCAGGACGTACAGGTGCGGGGAGGGGAAGCTGAATCGGAGCTAGCGCGGTTCCGGGTGACGGATGGAGACGGATTCAGCCATGTGCATGGGCGGTTCCGCTGGAAGTTCGATGCCCATCTCCGCTTCCGCCGGTTCGTTTTCATTGATGACAGGAAGGCTGGGGAGGTTCAGGGTTCCGCCGGCCTCCTTTACCACGGCCTGCGCGTGGTCCAGGACCTCATCGACGGTCATGGTGTACATCTCGCGGCCGTTATCGTAGCCGGATTCGATTGCCTGCTTCAGGTAGCGGCCGGCGAGCTGGGCGGCCAGGTAGTCGGTAATGACCTTGCCGTTGCGGCGCTTCTGCTCAACCCAGGCGAGGTTGGGCAGGGCAATCCAGACCGGCTTTCCGTTGACTGCGAAGCGAACGTCGGTGGCGTCGGCGTGGCGCGTGGCGATAGCGACGACGGTGCCCTTCCAGAGGCAATGGAGTTGCTCGCCGGTGAAGCGGTCCCTTACCGTGAAGTCTTCGTACATGGATATAGATTAGAGCATTTTCGCCGCTTTTGCGGGCTGGAGCGGAGCCGGGTAGTGTCCTAATTTGGATTCTGGTCCTAGTCGGAATACTCGCGGTCGGGATCGTCTACTGGCACAAATCTAGAGTTTTGGTAGTGGCGGCAAACCGAGACATTTCTTTCGATTCCAAGGTCATCGGCATATCGAGCGTTACCAACAAAATAGATACGATTCGTATTTTGATAGCCAAGCCTCAATCCGTCAGGCCCAACGAGGCGGAGAATATTGGTCAGTTTCTCGTCTATATTGATAGACCGCATCAATTCTTGCCCTGGCTGCAAAGAGAAGGGTTTCTCGTCGTCCTCCATATAGCTAATCCCAGTAGGAAGTTCACTATCGACCAAACTGATAGCGAAACTGTATGCCGAGACGTGGGCCGTTCCTTGCCCGACATTCACCGCCTCAAAATCTACCCTCCAAGGGTCGGCATCTGGGACTCCAATGGTCGATATGCGCGTTCCGCTATGAATATCTATTTTGCGAATGATGAGTTTCGGACGCAAGGTGGAAATAAGAGTTTTGTTGGCTACATCAGCCGCTCTAGAGCATTTTCACTTAA
>PLUT01000256.1:19964-31454 GCA_003162875.1 Granulicella sp. | reverse complement strand
CAGTTTGCCCTCGGCGGCTTACCTGACACCTCATAGCCGAAAGCTGAAAGCCGATAGCTGATCGCTCATAGCTCACAAGCTCATAGCTGACAGCTCAAGAACGAAACCGCCCTCAAATCAGTCGCCCGCCTGCCCCGCCAGCTTTCCACCCCGCCGCACCGCAATAAACGACCGCACGCACAGCCCCACATAAACCACGCACAGCACCGCCATCGCCACCTGGAACCTCACCGCAACCACCGCCGTATCCGACAGCGGCGCGCCGTGCGCCTTGGTAAACTCCACCACCGCGCGCGATCCCGACCCCAGAAACCCCAGCAGCCCCACCGTCACCGCAACGTGCATCCATAGCATTCGTTGCTTCGCGTTCTCCGTCTGCGCCAGTCCTCCGCACACCGCCAGCGCCAGCCCGAAGTACGCCGGAATCAGCGCCGTCGGGTGCGCGCCTCCCGTCCCGAAAAATCCCCACGCTCCCAGCACAATCAGCGCCACCCCAAACCCAATCGTCAGCTTCGCCATCACGTAATCTCCTCGGTCTTTTCGCGTTCTTCCTTCTAGGTAACCCCAAACCGTTCTTCGCGTTCTTGCTCCCAGGTAACCCAAGCCGTTTTTCGCGTTCTTGCTTCTAGGTAACCCAAGCCTTCAGGCTTGGGCCTCCCATGTCACGCGGCAATGAGGGGCTTTTAGCTAAAGCCCCACTAGTTTTGTGGCGCTTACGGACGGGCTGAAGCCCGTCCCTTTCAATGCTCGAACTTGTTCAGAGCTTCCCTAAAGTTTCTGATCGAAACGGCTTAGCGGCATTGAATTTTCCCAGAAATAGCTAGTATTTTGTTGCAAATAAACCTAGTTAACAGTGGGGAAGTCCCTTTCTGGTTAACAAGATGCGATGAAGCAATCGGGTTAGCGACGGCGAGTTCGCTTGGGTTAACAGGCTGGCTCTCTTTTGGAACCCTGACCGGCGAATTTTGGCTCCCCTGACCGCGAAAGGATCCGCAGGCCGAGTTTTTCCACTTAATTCCATTATGTTAATTGTAACGGAATGAGTGAAACTCATCTGCTATGCAGGACGGGGGCGCTATCTCCTTTGGATGGTGGGTTGTGGACGACTTTTGCACGGGTTGAGGGTCTTGACAAGATTTCTGGGGCCGGTTTTGCTAGACCTGCGCGGCTTTCACTCACATTTCACACAGGGCGGGTTGACATACTGGGAACAATCGCCTATCGTTAGCAATCGAGGGGTTTGAGTGCTAAGAGTGCATCTCAAGCCATTCGGACGGTGCGGCTGATGCCCGGCAAGGCGCCGAAGCGCAGATCGCCGCACTCCAACTCTGCAACCAACTTATTCGCAACAAGGAGACATAGAAATGGCAACAACGTCATTTACACCCCTGCACGACCGGATTCTGGTCCGTCGCATGGAAGAGGGCGAGAGCATTCGCGGCGGCATCATCATTCCCGATTCAGCTAAAGAGAAGCCGCAGCAGGGCGAAGTCATTGCTGTCGGCAAGGGCAAGTCGAACGACGAGGGCAAGGTCTTCCCGCTCGACGTGAAGAAGGGCGACACCATCCTCTTCGGCAAATACTCGGGCACTGAAATCAAGCTGGACGGCGAAGAGTTCCTGATCATGCGCGAAGAAGAAGTCCTCGGCATCGTCAAGAAATAGCACTTCGGCACTTCGTGCGGTTCTCGACCGCTTCGCGGTGAAAGACATTCCGCAAACACACCAAACTTTGGCCGGTATATAAGCCGGTAACAGGAGCAGCACAAATGGCAAAGCAAATTCTGCATGGAGAAGAGTCACGGCAGGCAATCCTGCGTGGCGTCAACATTCTGGCTGACGCGGTGAAGGTCACGCTCGGCCCCAAGGGACGCAACGTCGTCATCGAGAAGAAGTTCGGATCGCCGACCATCACCAAGGACGGGGTCACCGTCGCCAAGGAGATCGAGCTGAAAGACGGGCTGGAGAACATGGGCGCGCAGATGGTGCGCGAAGTTGCCTCCAAGACCTCCGACGTGGCCGGCGACGGCACCACCACTGCGACCGTTCTGGCCCAGGCGATCTATCGCGAGGGCGTGAAGACGGTGGCCGCGGGCGCCAACCCGATGGCGCTGAAGCGCGGCATCGACAAGGCAGTCGAGGCCATCATCGGCAAGCGCGACAAGGACGGCGTGGTCCATGGCGGCGCGCTGAACAAGTTGTCGAAGCCTGTTTCCGGCGACATGATCGCGCAGGTCGGCACCATCTCGGCCAACTCGGACGAGCAGATCGGCACCATCATCGCCGAGGCGATGAACAAGGTTGGCAAGGACGGCGTCATCACCGTGGAAGAGTCGCGCACCATGGAGACGCAGCTTGAAGTGGTCGAGGGCATGCAGTTCGACCGCGGCTACCTGTCGCCCTACTTCGTCACCGACGCGGAGCGCATGGAAGCCGCGCTGGAGAACCCCTACATCCTCATCTATGAGAAGAAAATCTCCTCGATGAAGGACCTGCTGCCGCTGCTCGAATCCATCGCCCGCACCGCCAAGCCGCTGCTGATCATCGCAGAAGACGTGGACGGCGAAGCGCTGGCGACCCTGGTGGTGAACAAGCTGCGCGGCACGCTGAACGTCGCGGCGGTGAAGGCCCCCGGTTTCGGCGACCGGCGCAAGGCCATGCTGCAGGACATTGCCATCCTCACCGGCGGCAAGGCGGTCACTGAGGACCTCGGCATCAAGCTCGAGGGCGTCAAGATCGAGGACCTGGGCACCGCCAAGCGCGTCACCATCGACAAGGACAACACCACCATCATCGACGGCGGCGGCAAGGACGGCGAGGTCGAGGGCCGGGTGAAGGAGATCCGCGCTCAGATCGACAAGACCACCTCCGACTACGACCGCGAGAAGCTGCAGGAGCGGCTGGCCAAGCTGGTGGGCGGCGTTGCCGTCATCAAGGTCGGCGCAGCTACCGAGACCGAGATGAAGGAGAAGAAGGCGCGCGTCGAGGATGCGATGCATGCAACCCGCGCTGCGGTCGAGGAAGGCATCGTCCCGGGCGGCGGCGTCGCGCTGCTGCGCTGCGTGCCGGCTGTGGAGACGGTGATCAAGGGCCTGGAGGGCGACGAGAAAATCGGAGCCAACATCATCAAACGCGCCCTGGAAGAGCCGTTGCGCCTGATCGTCTCCAACGCGGGCGAAGAGGGTGCAGTGGTTATCGGCAAGATCCGCGACTCCAAGGACACCAACTACGGCTACAACGCCGGGACGGACGTGTACGAGGACCTGGTCAAGGCCGGCGTCATCGACCCGACCAAGGTGACGCGGACGGCGCTGCAGAATGCAGCTTCGATCGCCGGCCTGATGCTGACCACCGAAGCCATGATCTCCGAGATTCCGGAGAAGAAGGAGTCCGCCGGCGGCGGACACGGCGGCGGCATGGAAGGCATGTACTAATACTGCGCGTATGGCGAAGAGCGCCTTCGGCGCAAATGCCAAAACAAAAACAAAACTCCCCGAAGCGAGATGGATCGCTCCGGGGAGTTTTTTCTGGCTGACGGATGATTTGTGCGGGTGCGAAGGATTACTCCACGTTGCCGGGGCGGACTGCTTCGGGGGCGTGGAGCTTGGTCTTGGCGGCAGTAAACTTCACGTGCACAAGGTCGTGTTGCGGATTATCGATCGCAGGCGCGTTGAAGGTGGCGATGTAGGTCTGTGCGATGGAGCGCTGAAACTGTTGCAGGAACGGCGCGGTGGACACCGGGTTTCCATTACCCCCTTCAAAGTAGTTGGTGCCACCGGTCCCCTGCGCAATCTGGAGGAGATACGTCAACCCGCCAGTACGCGATCCATTGCTGTAGTAGATCCCGTCGATCGCGACGCCGGCGCGCTGAGCATCCTCGACCGCCGCTTTAACGAAAGGGCTCTCCTGGAGCAGGGCCTGCTGTCCTTGCGCATGCGTTTGCTGTGTCAGCAGCTGCATTTGCGCAGATTGCTGCTGTCCCGCCAACTGCGATTGCGCCACTTGGGATTGCTGTGCCTGCGACTGCAATTGCGCCGCTTGCGATTGCAGTGCCTGGTTCGTCGCGGCCACGCTTGCTGCTGCTTCGGCGGCCTGCTTGGCGGCACGCGCATCTCCTTGACCGTTGCTGTAGGTGGGATCGACGCCGTCGCTCAGCATCAGGATGAAGCGAGCCTTGCGCGGCGAGGATGTGGCGGCGGGAGTGGCGGAGTTGGGCCAGCTCTTGACGAAGTTCGAGATGCATATGTAAGGATTCGAGTTCAGGCCAGCCATCCCCTGCGGAAGACGAAGCTTGGAGGCGGCAAGCTCGTGGTCGGTCGTGAAAGGCAGCGCTGTAACCTGGTCGTTATGCATGTATCCGACTGTTATCTCAATGCCGGGCGGCAGAGAACGCACGAAGGAGCGCAGGTTATTCAACTCGGAACTAAGAGCAGTCTCGAGCAGGCCGTCGTCGATCAGCAGCGCGACTTGCGCGTTGGCGGGAGTCACCGGCTCCCACGCGCTCACCGGCTGCTTGTGGTCGTTCACAATGACGGTCAGGGCGGAGGCGCTGGCCGGAGGCGTGGACTTGGGATCGACGCTGACCAGCGCCTGCGTCGGGACAGGGCCTTCCTGCTTCGCGGGTGCGGCGAGGCCGAGCGGCAGGGCAAAGACAAAGAGGAGGGCGGAAATCAGTGGACTTTTCATAGGCCTATATTAGACGCCAACGCGGCCCGACCGTTGCCTCCGCAACAAATCGGGCCGCAGCCCACGTCGAACCGCAACCCTCTTCGCGCTCAAATCCCCGCCGAGTCGCACCTTCAACCCCGCGCGCACGGTGAACGGCAACTTTGGATAGCCGATCAGACCGGTGCGCTTCGGGGCTTTTCTTGCGTTGCCGGAGTTCGCCGAGGTGAGTATACTTGCGCCGTTCCTGGATAGAGCCTTTCCGCAGTCGCTTCAAAAAAACAAGTGCTTTCAGCAGTTTCCACCATCACAAATTGACAAGGAGATCGTATGGGAAAGATCAACATGGGCCGTGTGTTCCTCGCAGGCATCGTTGCCGGCATCGTTTCCGACGTCCTGGGTTACCTGGTCGACGGTGTTCTGCTCGCACCCAGGTGGGCCGACGGCATGGCGGCGCTTGGGCATCCTGCGTTCACCCCGGGCCAGATCGTCCAATTCAACGCCCTCGGACTGATCGCCGGCATCTTTCTTATCTGGCTCTACGCCGCCATCCGCCCACGCTATGGCGCAGGGCCGCGCACAGCCGTCAAAGCTGGCATCGCCTTCTGGATCATCGGCTACGCTATCCCGAATCTCGGCTTCATGTGGATCCCGCACCTGTTTAGCCATCACCTTGCCGCGTTTACCACGGCCGGTAACCTGGTCGAGACCATCGTTGCCGCGCTTGCCGGCGCTGCGCTGTACAAGGAATCCGCAACCTAGGGCGGCAGTTCAGATCGCCTGGAACTCGACCAGTTGCAGCGGCCTCCAACCGTGCAGCCCTGGATGATGGGTGCTGCGCGGCGATGCGCCTGTAACCCAGCCCGCCGCGTTGCATCGGGAACTGGCGCTGCGGCCCTGCCTACTTGATGTGGAAGCGCGACTGGAATTGGAGGATGAGCCCGCGCACCACGGCGGGCCAGGGCATATTCGCGTTTCCGGAAAAAGTCTCCGCCCAGAGCAGGTGCCCGCGCGAGCCGTTGGGCGTGACCGTATAGATGCGAAGCGTTCCCAGAGGGGGGCCTGCTGCGCTATCGTTCAGGGCTGCCCAATTCATTCCCTGATCGTCAAGCGGCAACATCAGAAAGCTCAGGTCCGCCGGGGCGCCTGGCGCGACGACCGTCTTGCCGAGTTTGCCGGTAACGAAGGTCGTCAACCGATCCCGCGCTACGCCGTCCAGGTTGTGGGTTTCGATGGCTACGCTGCTGGCTGCGCTCAGCGCCTTCTGCAAGACCGCGCCGTCGCAGTGGTAGACATAGTCCTTCAGGGTGCAGCCGCCCAAGTCTTCCGTGCTGGTATGGCTTTGCCCGCGCGCTGGCGCCGGCGACAGGCCCAGTAGGAGAATTGCTATGGCGATCAGCGAGGGGTACGCGAGCAGCCAGCGGCGCGAGTTGCGCGCGGCAAAGCGGGGCCGATTCATCATGACGAGGATTCTACTCCGCTGCGGCACGCGTGCAGGTTCATTTCGGCGCGGGTTTGCAGTCGATCGCGGGCTGTTATGCGGGGCGATCGCGCAATTCTACGCCCGCTCTATGCCTTCGCACTTCCGCCTTCTTACAGTCACCCTACGTTGCCAGGGCGGACTCTTTGGGGGGCGTGGAGGATTGTCTTGACGGCGGGAACCTTGGGGCCCTTGATCTTGGATTTTGATTTCGGCGCCTTCTTGGGTTTTACGATGTCGAATTTCACATCGACAAGATCGCGCGAGGATCCGTTACCAGCGGCGGGCGCGTTGAAGGTGGCGATGTAGCTCTCAGCGAGGGCGCTCTGAAACAGTTGTAGATAGGGCGTGGTGGAAACAGGATTTCCTAGCCCCTCGAAGTAGTTCACGCCGCCGGTGGCCTGGGTGATCTGACTGAGGTAGGTCTGGCCGCTGTTGTCAGCGATGCCGCCGCCGATACCCGCATCGCCGAAGTAGATGGCGTATATGGGAATCCCTGCGCGCTGCGCTGCGGCAATCGCGCCGTCGACGTAGGGGCTACCCTGGTTCATCACGCCAGCCTCGCCATTGTATGGATCGACGCCGTCCGTGATCATAAGGACATAGCGGGTCTTGTGTTGCGCGGCAACAACGGGCGAAGTCGTGGAGGACACTGCGCCGGAGCCAGACCAATACTTCAAAAAATCGGTGAGACAGACATAGGGGCTCGCGCTCATGCCAGGAGTACCCTCAGGCACATGTAGCGTGGAGGCGGCGAGTGCGTGATTAGCGGTAAAGGGCTGTGCAACGGCAACGTGGCCGTACTGCATGTAGCCGATCAGGACTTCTACGCCAGGGGCCAGACTACTTACAAAGGCGCGAAGGTTTACCATCTCGCGGCCAAAGTTTGCTCGCAGACCACCGTCGAGCAGCAGCGCGACCTGGGCGTTGGCGGGCTCGACCTGCTGCCATGCACTGAGCGGCTGCTGATGGTCGTTGACCGTGACGGTCAGAGCCTCAACCGTGAGCGGAGCGGTGGAGTTCGTATCGACAGCAACCAGAGCCTGGGTTGGGACAGAGCCTTCCTTCTGTCCGTGCGCGGCAACACCAGCCGCGAGGGCGAAGGCAACGAGGAGCACGGAAGTTCGTAGTCGAGTCACGGCGCCATTGTAGACCCGAACTCAACCTATAGTTACGTCTTTCTTGGACACCGCACCGACAGGTAGCAGCCTAGATATATCTCCGTCGATGCGCACCCCTCAGGAATGGTGAAAAGGGCTGGCGCTATTCCGTGTTGCCCAGCCGGACCTGCTCGGGGGCGTGGAGTTTAGTCTTTGCGGCGCTGAACTTGACGCGAACCAGGTCTTGGGGGTCGCGGGTTGCGGGCGCGTTGAAGGTCGCAATGTAGGTCTCGGCGACAGCGTGCTGAAACATGGTGAGAAACGGCGCGGTGGACTGAGGATTGCCCGTACCCTCCCAGAGGTTGGCGCCGCCGGTACCCTGGGTCAACTGCTGGAGGTAATTCTGGCCGCTGAAGTCCACTGAGCCGCCACGCATGCCCGCATCGCCGAAGTAGATCGAATAGACGGCCACGCCGGCCCGCTGTGCGTCGTGAATGGCGGCAGCGACGTAAGGGCTGTCCTGGTTCATCACGCTGGTGCTGCCGTTATACGGGTCAACGCCGTTGGTCAGCACCATGATGAAGCGAGCCTTGTGCTGCGCGGGGTGGCTCCGATCCATCGACGACGAGTCGGACGTGGAACCGGGCCAATTCTTGACGAAGTCCGAGAGGCACAGGTAAGGGCTTGCGCTCATTCCGGCGAGGCCCGCGGGCAGGTGAAGGGTGGAGGCGGCAAGTGCGTGGTCGGTGGTAAAGCCCTGGTCCGACACAACGCGGCCATACTGCATATAGCCCACCAGGATCTCGACTCCGGGCGCGAGGCCGCGGACAAAATTGTGCAGGTTGTCCAACTCGCGGCCCATGCTCTCGCGCAGGCCGTCGTCGATCAGCAGCGCGATCTGGGCGTTCGCGGGCAGCACCGGCGACCAGGACGTGAGCGGCTCTTTGCGGTCGTTCACCGACACGATCAGCGCGGAGGCGTCGGCAGGCGGCGTCGATTTGGAGTCCACGTTGACCAGCGCCTGGGTCGGCACCGGACCTTCCATCTGGGCGCGGGCCGCCAGGCCAACCGTAAGGGCGAAAGTCACGAACAACGCAATGGCGAAAAGTCTTTTCATGGCATTTAGTTAGACGCAGCCGCGGCCCGATCGTTGTCCAGCGGTCGGGCCGCGCTGCGAATCTCCGGCCCCCTAGTCTCCGCCGATGCGGATCTTCAACCCCGCCCGCACCGTGAACGGGAGCGCCGGGTAGCCGATGGGGCCGATGTGCTGCTGGCTGAGCAGGTTATCGAGCTCGGTGAAGACGGTCACGCGCCTCTGGATGGCATATATGAAGTTGGCGTCCAGCTTGGCGTAGCCGAAGTCGAGATCGCGGTTGGGCAGGACGAGAGTGTTGCCGTCGGTGGTATCCAATCCATCGAGATAGGTGGAGTCGTCCGAACGGCTGGCCAATGCACCCTTGAATGCCGCGCTCAGCTTGTTCCCTGTGTATTGCACTGCGAAGAATCCTGTGTGCGGCGGACGCCGGAATGGCCGCGCGCCGATCAGCGGACCTTCCGCTCCGATGGCGATGCCGGGCAGATTGGGATTGTTGCTGGCGCTGCCGTTGCTGTAGGCATCGCTCGAAAACGATTGCGTGACGACCGCGTCGAGGTAGGTGTAGCCGCCGCGCAGGAGGAGCCGTGTGAACGGCCGGTACTCGATCTCCGTTTCGACCCCCTGCGCGCGAAATGCGAGCGAGTTGAGATACGGGGCGAAGACGTTCTGGGCGACGCTGGGCGGGTATTGGAAGACCTGCTCCAGCGCGCCGGGATCGACTCCTTCGAGCTGGTGATTAAAGGTGTTGTGGTAGTAATCCAGCTTGAGCACCAACTTGTCGCCACGGATGTTCTGGTCGACGCCTGCTTCATAGGTGCGCGAGTCCTGTGGACCCGGGGGCATGATGCGATACTTCGCAATGTCGGCCGTGTCACCGGCATTCTCCAGTTGCGTGTACAAGCTGTTGAACTGGACTGCCAGCGTCGGCTCCTGTACTCCTGTGGCGGCGTTCGCCCGAAGCAGCGTGCCATGGAACCACTTTCTGCCGGGGCGAACTGGAGCATACGACAAGCCAAAACGCGGAGCTCCGGTGATGCCGTACAGGTGATTCTTTTCCAATCCCCCGCCGGCGGAGTAGAAGAAGCGGCTCTTGATCTCGCCCTGAAGTTGGAGTGTGTATTCGAAGTTGGTGCGCTGCGTCTGTTCGTCCTGATCAAATAACGGCAACACGAAACTGCCGCGCTCGTTCTCATACCGGAAACCGAAGAGCGCAGCCAGCCACGAGCCGAAGCTGAAGTCGGACTGGTAGTAGAGTTCGTCGCGGTTGTTGTCCTGGCTGTAATTGTCGCCATATAACTGAGCGGGGCCGGTTGCTGTGTAGCCATTGGCCCCGCGAATAGTGACAACATTGCCGACGTATGCCGGAAACGGCCCGTAAATAGGATCGTTAATCGTGACCAGAGTGCCTTCGTTGCCGTAGTAATCTGCCTGCTCGCGCTTGCGGGCGATGCCGTAGCGGACCAGGTTGTGCCAGCCGGCCTGAGTCGTGTTTTCCAGGGTTGCGCCGGAATAGATATCCTGGTCGCTTTGCTTGCCGCTGGCGGAGATGCCGTAAAAGTCGTGCGCTCCGGGAAGCCCGGTTGCAGAATCGGCGTTGCGAATGGTGAACCGCGCCAGCGTATTCGCGGTGAGACTGAAGCCGAGATTGGCCGCCGCGGTTGCGGAGTGGTACTCATCCCGGGGCAGCGCGTTCGACGTGTCGAAGCGGGAGAACGCCGCGTAGTAGTCGAACTTCTTGTGCGCACCGCTCAGCGAGCCTTCGTTACGGTAGGTGTGGAAGTTGCCCGCGTCGCCGGAGTAGTTCAGCGTGGGTTTGGTAGAGCTGCTTCGGGGCGTGGCGAGATTTACTACCGAGGCGCCTGCGTCGGCGCCGTAGAGCGCGGAGTTGGGACCGCGATAGAGATCCAGCCCGGCCAGCCCCGTCGTGGAGACAGTCCCGAAGTCGAAGGTACCGCCCACGTCGTCTGCGGGAATTCCGTCGATGAGAACCTGGTTGGCGGCGGAGTTGCCACCACGCACAAACAGCGAAGTCACGCCGCCCGCCTGTCCGGTCTGCACCACATCCACGCCGGGAGACTGGCGCATCGCGTCGGCGACGCCGGCCAGCGTCGCCAGATCGGCTTCGGGAATCAGCGTGACTGCCGCGCTGGTCTGCTCGACGGGTGTGGGCAGACCGGTCGCTGTCACCGTGACATCCTCGTGCACCGAGGCCGCTTCGAGCACAATATTCTGCGTGATCTCGTCGGTCGAGCCTCCGTAAAAACCGGCGCCGATGCCGGGAAAATACTGCGCAGACGATGTGAGCAGAAAGAAGCGGCCCGCCTCGGTCGAACGGAGTTCGTAGTCGCCGTCCGAGTCGGCGATGGCGATGGCCACCGCGCTCTTCCCTTCGATGAGTTGAATGCGTGCGCCGGGGACAGGGTGGCCCAGCGGATCGGTGACCACTCCGCGCACCACAACGGCGAGCGCCGGCGCGGCGAAGAAATGTGTGAGTAAGAGGAAGGCGGCGAGCGTCGAAAGTCTGCGCAAAGCGGACCCACGCAAGAAGAAGACGGCCGGCGAACGGCCAGAGATTGGCGACATGTTGGAAACTCCTACGCTCCCCCCCGGGAACGCGGTTAATGTACGCGGCGGAACCGGTCTCCTGACTTACGCGGGTACGTGCGGCCGAAGAACTGGGCCCTTCCCTTCCCGTCGCCTGGCGGCTTCAGTGGGAGGATCCTGGCTGCATTCACTTCCGGCTCCGGTGCGGCGTGGAGCGGAAGTGCGCGTTCACAGTTGCGGGGCAGTGGCGGAGTTTCACCGCGCTTCCCGAACATTCCGTTGCGGGCAAGGGTTGTGGGTGGCACGGCGGCCAATCTGAAAAATAGGCCGGCCGCAGGACGAGGGCGTGCTACCAGTTCTAAGTCATCATGTTGGCAATGTCAAAAAGACAAGTGAGTCTTCCCTCGGGGCTAAAGAGGGTGATGAAAAAGTCAATGTGGGCCGGGACAGTGACCTCAGGGGCTAAAGCCCGGTTGATTACGTGGCGTTTATGGCACGGATGAATCCGTGCCCTTAACGAAAGCGTCTTTTTCAGCATCTCTAAAGCCCCATCAATTCACGGCACTTATCGGCGCGGCTGAAGAGCTGCTGAAAAAGGCGGACTCG
>PLUT01000256.1:0-19879 GCA_003162875.1 Granulicella sp. | reverse complement strand
AAGTCCTGGGCTACCAGCCGCGCCGTTTCAAAGCAACCGCAGATTTCAAAGCAACCGCAATTCAAAGGAAACGCAAACTGACCCGCTATCGTCGCCCGCGAAAAAACGCCGGTCGCGCCCGCGGGCTTCCCGGTTTCGTCTAAGATTAATAGAGCGTGACTTCAACGGTTGCGCGAGCATCAAAATGGGCGGCAACACCCCCGCGTATTGGGTGAAGCCTCGGGGACATCCGAGAGTTCACAGCGAATATGCTGCACGCCCAGACGAGTGAGAGCTTTCAACATCCCCGTTTCGAATGCGAGTGCCGGCCCGCGCAAGCGGGTCAGGAGCATGCAGGCGAAACTGAAGGCGGAGTAAAGTGAACGGACTATTGCTGGAACAAGCTCCGGTCGAGACAGCGGGCGCAGCCTGCTCGCTTGACCATTACCTGGTCCTGCCGGACGACACCATGGACGCGCGCATCGCCGCCGCCCGGGAAAGGCTGGGCACGGACGCCGTCATCCTGGGACATCATTACCAGCGCGACGAAGTCATTCGCTTTGCGGATTTTACCGGCGACAGTTACAAACTCTCCAAAGCCGCCGCAGAGTCCAGCGCGAAGTACATGGTGTTCTGCGGTGTGCACTTCATGGCGGAGACGGCAGACATCCTGGCGCAGCCGTGGCAGCAGGTCGTTCTGCCGGACCTGAACGCCGGCTGCTCGATGGCCGATATGGCGGAGATCGGCCAGGTGGAGGATTGCTGGGAATCGCTGGAGCGCGCGGGAGCGGTGGCCGGCGACGGGATGATTCCGCTGACGTACATGAACTCGGCGGCGAACATCAAGGCCTTCTGCGGCGAGCGCGGCGGCCTGGTGTGCACTTCGTCGAACGCGCGGGCGGCGTTCGAGTGGACTTACCGGCGCGCGGGAAGGATTCTGTTTCTGCCCGACCAGCACCTGGGGCGGAATACGGCGTTTGCGATGGGGATTCCGCTCAGCGAGATGGTCGTGTGGGACCCGTACCAGATCAACGGCGGCGTAACCCCGGAGCGGCTGCGCGCGGCCAGGATCGTGCTGTGGAAAGGACACTGCAGCGTGCATCAGCGCTTTCTGCCGGAGCATGTGGACCGGATCCGCCGCGAGCACAAGGGGATGCAGGTGGTGGTGCATCCGGAGTGCCGCTGGGAGGTCTGCCAGAAGGCGGACGCGCTGGGATCGACCGAGCGCATCATCGACCTGATCGAGCGCGCGCCGGAGGGCTCGAGTTTTGCCGTGGGCACGGAGATTCACCTGGTGAACCGGCTGGAAAAGCGGTTTGCACCGCTGGGTAAGCGCGTGGTGACGCTCGATGAATCGGGCTGCCTGTGCACCACCATGTACCGGATCTCTCCGCAGCACCTTGCCTGGACGCTGGAGAATCTTATTGCAGGGCACGTGGTAAATCGCATCCGGGTGGAGAATGATGTAAAGCATTGGGCGCGGGTAGCTTTGGATCGCATGCTGGAGATCGGGAATTGAGCAAGACTTTTACATTGAGCGAGGCCCAGACGTTGCTGCCGGTGCTGGAGGCGCTGCTGCGCAAGGCGCAGGCAGCGGGAATCCGGGCCGGCGAACTGGAGTCGGAGATGCAGGAGCTGACCCAGAGAATCTTTCTCAGCGGCGGGATGCACGTGAACGTGGTCCAGGCGGCGCGGCGGCGGGCGGAGCGCGAGAAGACACTGCAGGAGGCGCGGGACACGCTGCTCGAAATCGATGAGATTGGGGTGCAGGTGAAAGACCTGGAGAAAGGGCTGCTCGATTTTCCCTGCGTGGTGGACGGCCAGACCGTGCTGCTGTGCTGGAAGCTGGGCGAAAAGGGGATCGGCTTCTGGCATACCACCGAAGACGGGTTTGCCGGACGGAAACCGTTGGATGCGCGCTTCGGCAAGACTCAGCGGGAGCGGCTGAACTAAAGACAGTTGTTGGTTGTTAGTTGATAGTTGTGAGTGGGGTGGAAGAGACTTCTCGTTTTGAGCGCTGAGCTATGGGCTGCCAGTTTTCAGCTATGAGCTTTAAGTCGTGAAGTTTGAGGGTCTGAAAGAGAAATATCCACAGATGATAGTTCTCAAACGATAACTTTTATCGTTTATGCTGTTCTCATGCCGGTGAAGGAGACCAGGTCGTTTCGTGAGGTGTGCCGGGAGAACGGCATTGCCGTGACCCATCAGCGGCAGGTGCTGTACGAAGTGATGAAGAGCATGGATGGCCATCCGAGCCCGGAAGAGGTCTATGCGCGGGTGAAGAAGAAGGTGCCGGCAATCTCGCTGGCGACCGTTTACAAAAATATCCATTTGTTTATCGAGAGCGGCGTGTTCCAGAAGGTGAGCATGCACCACGGCTCGGTGCGCGTGGAGATGAACGGCGAGCCGCACCATCACATGGTGTGCTCAAAGTGCAGGAAGATCACGGACATCGGCGAGAAAGAGCTGGGGCTGGTGGCCAAGCGGAGCCGGCTGCCGGGAGGATTCCTGGTGGAGCGGTATGCAGTGGATGCGATTGGCGTGTGCGCCAGTTGCCAGAAAAGCAGTTGCTAGTTGTCAGTGATCAGTTGTCAGGGAAAGACAAAAGGCGAAATTGAGGTGAATGGAATGTCAGACGAAATGAAATGTCCGGTTGTACATGGCACGGTTGAGCAGCCCCCCGCGGGGCATGGCGCAGTCACGACTTCACACGGTTCAGCCCGCAAGAATCCCGATTGGTGGCCCAATCAACTGAATCTGAAAATCTTGAACCAGCACTCCCCGCTGAACAATCCCATGGGCGAGGCGTTCAATTACGCTGAGGAGTTCAAGAGCCTCGACCTGGATGCGGTGATCAAAGACCTGCAAGCGTTGATGACCACCTCCCAGGAGTGGTGGCCCGCGGACTACGGTCACTATGGGCCGTTCTTCATCCGCATGGCGTGGCACAGTGCCGGCACCTACCGCATTGCCGATGGGCGCGGCGGCGCGGGCGCAGGCATGCAACGGTTTGCTCCGCTGAACAGCTGGCCGGACAACGTGAGCCTGGATAAGGCGCGGCGGTTGATCTGGCCGATCAAGCAGAAGTATGGCCGTAAGATTTCGTGGGCCGACCTGATAATCCTCACGGGTAACGTGGCGCTGGAGTCGATGGGATTCAAGACGTACGGCTTCGCCGGCGGCCGCGCAGACGTGTGGGAGCCAGACGAGACGTATTGGGGAGCTGAAACGACGTGGCTGGGAGACAAGCGTTACAGTGGCGACCGTCAGTTGGAGAATCCACTAGGCGCTGTTCAGATGGGTTTGATCTACGTCAATCCGGAGGGGCCGAATGGCAATCCTGATCCCATAGCTTCGGCGCGAGACATTCGCGAGACGTTTTTGCGAATGGCGATGAACGACGAGGAGACGGTTGCTCTGATCGCTGGCGGACACGCCTTTGGCAAGACGCATGGCGCCGGCGATCCTGAGAAATATGTCGGGCGTGAGCCCGAGGGCGCGCCGATTGAGGAGCAGGGGCTCGGCTGGAAGAACAGCCTTGGCAACGGTGTCGGCGTGAATACGATCTCCAGCGGCCTGGAAGGCGCATGGACGACGCACCCGGCGAGGTGGGACGTTGAGTTCCTGGAGAACCTGTTCAAGTATGACTGGGAGCTGACAAAGAGCCCGGCAGGAGCTCAGCAGTGGAAGCCCAGGGGCGGAGCTTCGGAGGGCACGGTGCCGGATGCGCACGATCCCGCCAAGAAGCACTCGGTGACCATATTGACGTCGGACCTCGCTCTGCGATTTGACGCGAGCTACGAGAAGATTGCCCGGCATTACCTGGAGAATCCGCAGGAGTTTGCCGACGCGTTCGCGAAGGCGTGGTACAAGCTGACCCACCGCGACATGGGGCCAATCGCGCGGTATCTTGGGCCGCTAGTTCCCAAGGAGCCGCTGATCTGGCAGGATCCTGTCCCCGCGGTGGATCACGAGCTGATCGGCGAGGCGGAGATCCAAGCTCTCAAGGCGAAGCTCCTGGCATCCGGCCTCTCGATCTCTCAACTGGTTACGACGGCCTGGGCGTCGGCTTCAACCTTCCGTGGCAGCGACAAGCGCGGTGGGGCCAACGGAGCGCGCATTCGCCTGGCGCCGCAGAAGGATTGGGAGGTCAACCAGCCGGCGGAACTGGCAAAGGTTCTCCAGAAGCTGGAAGCGATCCAGAAGGCGTTCAACGGCGCGCAGTCCGGGGGGAAGAAGGTGTCGCTTGCCGATCTGATCGTTGTGGGCGGCTGCGCAGCCGTCGAGGAGGCGGCGAAGAAGGCTGGCCACGACGTGAAGGTTCCCTTCTCGCCAGGCCGCACGGATGCGACGGATGAGCAGACCGATATTCACGCGTTCGCCGTACTCGAACCCATTGCAGACGGTTTCCGCAACTACCTCCGCGAGGGACACGAGGCATTCGCGGCCGAGCTGCTGGTAGACAAGGCAAACCTGCTGACGCTGACCGCTCCCGAGATGACGGTTCTGATCGGCGGCCTGCGCGCACTGAATGCAAACTTCGGGCAGTCTCAACTGGGCGTCTTCACGAAGCGGCCAGGAATACTCAGCAATGATTTCTTCGTGAATCTCCTCGACATGAAGACGAAGTGGCAGAAGTCCGCTACCTCGGAGGGAGTGTTGGAGGGACGCGATCGGGCGACCGGGGATCTCAAGTGGACGGGCACCGTCGTCGATCTCGTCTTCGGTTCGAACTCTCAGCTCCGAGCGCTGGCGGAAGCGTATGCGTGTAGCGACTCGCAGCAGGCGTTCGTGCGTGACTTCGTGGCAGCCTGGAGCAAGGTGATGGACCTCGATCGCTTCGACCTTGCGTGATTTCAGAGGGAAGGAAGAGCGGTCCAGCGATGGGCCGCTTTTCTTCTTGCAGACAGCCTATGGCTTACCGCCGGGATTCCACGCCGGTCGCCAAGCCGTGCCGGCGAGCCAGCGAATGGGATCGACCATGGACGCGATCGCGCGGTCCAGGTGATTGAAGTCGATCTTCGCGAGGTCGTCCGACGGCTGGTGGTAATCCTTATGCAGCCCGTAGCTGGAGACGGTCTGCGCGATAATTCCCCGCCGCGCCAGCGCAATGTTGTCGGAGCGCTGGAAGAAGTTCTCCCTGGGGTGCGGATCGGGAAGCAGGTGGGCGCCGTGCTTCGCCAGTTCAGGGCCGAGGTTGGAGCGTTCGTAGCCGGTGAGCCACAGCGCGTCGCCGGGGACGGCGGGATCGGGCCGGCCAATCATTTCGAATTCGAGGTTTGCCACAATGGAAGCCAGCAGCACGGGCGGGTGGGCGAGGAAGCCGGCGTTGCCCAGGCCGCCAAGCTCTTCCGAGCCGAACAGCGCGAATACCATGGTGCGTCGCGCGCGCGGGCCCGCGGCGAACGCGTGGGCCAGGGCGAGCACGGCGGTGGTGCCCGAGGCATCGTCGTCTGCGCCGTTGTAGATGCTGTCGCCGGCAGCGTTGGGTGGGCCGATGCCGAGGTGATCGAGGTGCGCGGTCAGCAGGACGACCTCGCCGGCGGAATCGCTGCCGCGGAGGATGGCGATGGCGTTCCAGGTCTCGGTGCGGGGGGAGTTTTCAAAGCCGGAAAGCTGCTTTTGCGCCGATGCCGGCAGAGGCGATGGCAGGGCGACCCTTTGCACGTAGCTGCCGTTGTCGCCACCCGGCTCAAGGCCGAGCGCCTGGAACTGAGCGGCGGCAAAGAGCGCCGCGATGTGCTCGTCGCGGGTCGCCGAGCCGCGGCCGTGCAGTTCGTCGGCGGCGAGAAACGCCATGTCTGCCCTGACTTCGCGGTCGAGCGCAGCATTTTCGGCGCCCGGCGCAGGTGCCGTTTGGCCCGCGCCGGAGTCGAATGAATATGGCAGACTGTGCAGGCTGAAAGGGACCAGCGCGAGCGAGAAAACCGCGGCGAGAATCCCAGATCGGCGACGGCGGTTAACGGCGCATGGCATTGCGCGGATTATAGTGTGTGTGCGCGGCCCTCTGCTGCGATGATGGAACTGTGAGGGAGTTGGGACAGATGAAGCAATGGGCAGGGCGAGTGGTTTCAGCAGCGACGGTGGCAATTCTTTTCCTCACAACCGGATGCGCCGGGTTCTTCGTCTACCCGGGATCGCTGCCCGGCGGCGGCAGTGGCAGCAGCAGCGGCGCGGGCAATGACGTGTACGTAATCAACCAGACTCTAAACCAGAATGCAGGAACGCTGGTCGGCTATAGCATCGGCACAAATACACTGACTCCGGTAACCGGTTCGCCGCAAACCATCACAACATTTATCCCCGTGGCGATAGCAGTAAACCATGCGAATACGATGCTCTTCGTTGCCGGCGGTAACATTATCAGCACCTTTACGATCGGTTCGGGCGGGGCGTTGAGCCCGCTCTACAGCAACACCCTTTCGGCGGACGAGGTCGCCATCGATGTTTCGCCGGACGGACAATGGTTGCTGGCGCTCGAGTCCACGGCAACGTTCACGAGCGAGGCCCGCATCGACGAGTTTCAGATCAACTCATCGGGGCAACTGTCGGAGCCCTCGGTTAACCCCGCCGTGTTCTACTCGTTGGCCGTCGGCCAGGGAGCTATCGCGCCGAGCGCAATCAAGTTCGCGCCCAACGGGCAACTGGTGTTCTTGGCGCTCGGAACGGCGGGCGACCTGGTCTACGGCTTCACCACCAGCTCAGGCGCGCTGACGACGCAGCCAACCCAGACCATTGCGGTGCCGAACTCATCCACCGCCGACCTTGCGGTGGCGGTGACTCCGAGCAACTCCTATGTATATTTCGCGAGGAGCAGCGGGACCACCGGTTCGGTGGTGGCGGCTTACGCAATTTCCGGCACCACCGTAGCCCAGGCCCCCGTCAGCACCGCCTCTGCCGGCGATCGGCCAGCCGCGGTGGTAGTCAACACGACCGGCACGAATGTGTACGTGGCCAACGAACTCAGCGGCAGCGGCACCATTACCGGATATAGCGGTGCGGCAAGCGGGAATCTGACTGCGCTCAGCCTCTCGCCCTATAGCGTCTCGTATCCGACTGCGCTGGCGGTCGATAGCTCGGGAGCCTATCTCCTCGCCGTCTCCAGCACCACCAGCGTCAACAACCTGAACATGTACAGCTACGACTCCGTAGGGAATCTCGTTTCTCCGACTTCCTTGAATACCGGGTCCTTGCCGGTTGGGCTGGCGACGACGCACTGAGGCGAACAGCTGGCAGCAGTAAAACCCACATCTGGTAGCAGTAAAAAGCCCACAGCTGGCAATAGTAAAAAGCCCACATCCTGGGCAGGATGCGGGCTTTCTGTTGTTTGCCGGCGCGATCGAATGACCCGGGGGGATCACGCCATCGCCATGGACTACTGGTCGGTATTGACGTTGATGGGACCACCGACCCCGGGGGAAGCCGGGAAGAAGCCGCCCGTGTAGGTGTCGGGTTGGGTTGAGCCATACAACACAGACAAAGACTGGCCAAAGCTGCGCGCGAACACAAAGCCTGCGGGCGTGTTTGCCGTAGCTGTTCCTGGGCTGGCAGAACTGATAAACGCGCTGGCGGTGTTGAAGAACCCTTGATACACCGTCGGGTTGGTTGGCCCGGAGGAAGAGTACGCCGAGGCCGGTAAGGTGATGGCCACCGGACCCTCAGCCGCCTGGGCTGCGGTGCCCTGATCGTAGGGCTCGACATCCATGATGTCCCCCGTGAGCATGGTCAACGTCTGCACCCCCGAGACCGTGACTGCGTTCGAGAGCGTCATGATGCCCTTTGACACGGTGACGGTCATCACCGAAGGAATCTTCAGGGCCACGTTGGTGGGTGAGGTAAAGGTCTGCGTCGTGGTAGCGGTCAGGGCAACTCCAGGCGTAATAACCCCAATGCTCAGCAGGGCTGCCGTTGGAATGCCAATGACTATGTCCTCTGTATTGAAGCTGGAGCCGACGGCCAGGTTCGACATGGTCACTGTTCCGACACCCGGGTTGGTCGCGGACGCTGCGCCGGCGCCGATTATGGTAACCGTCGATCCCGCAGGGATATAGTTGCCGAAAATCGGTTGCCCGATGGCCAGCCCGGTCAGGGGGGGTATAGCGCTTACCACGCCGTTCCCGACAGTAGTGATGCCAGGCAGAGTGGTGCCGCCGCCGGTAACGCCGGCAAAGGCACCATAGTAGGCGGCCGCCGTGAAGCCGAGAGGGGTCAACGGTACGGTTATGGATATACCGGTAATGGTGAGGGTCTCCACCAGGGGACCGGAGGTGCCAGTGGCCGCGTTCGACATGGTGAGTGTGCCCGCGCTCGCGTTGACCGAAGTGACGATCGTTCCCGATGGGATGTTGGGACCGGCGATCGCCTGCCCGACTGCCAATCCGGCGGCTGCCACCTCGGAGGTTGTCACCCCGGTGGCAGTCGTCAGCGAGGTCACAGTGTTGCTGCCGCCGGTGACCGCGCCGATGATGGCGCTGGGGGCTGATACGGTTCCGCTGTAGATGGTGAGGGGCTCTGCCGTGGGACTGGTGCCGGTGCCGGAAACCAGGTTCGACAAGGTAACTGTGTTTGCGGTCGCGCTGACCCCCGTGATATATGTTCCCGCCGGCAGGTTGTTGCCGACAATCAATTGCCCGACTGCCAGCCCGGCGGTAAACGACAACCCAGTCACGATGTTGCTTAAACCGGTGACCGCACCGATGAAGGCGCTGGGATCTGATATGCCTCCGCCGGTAACGGTGAGGGACTCCAGCAGGGGACCGGAGGTGCCAGTGGCCGCCTTCGACATGGTGAGCGTGCCCGCGCTCACGTTGACCGCAGTGATGGTCGTTCCCGATTGAATGTTGGCGCCGGTGATCGTCTGCCCGACCGCCGGGGCGGTTGTGTTCGCCACCGAAGACGCGGTGTTGGTCCCGGCAACCACCGTACCGTTGAACGTAAAGCTGGCGGGGTTCGACGTGTTCACTGTGCTGCCGCTGATGGCGACGATGATGGTTCCCGGGACGATGTTGTTGCCGGAAATGGTCTGCCCGACCGCCAGACTGGTGGTTGGGGACACCGAAGTGAGGCTGGTGCTGCCGCTGGTGACAGTGGCGGTAACCGCGTTGACGACGATCAGGGTCTCAGCGGTGCCGCTGCTGCCGCTGGCTGCGGCCGACAAGGTGACCGTAAAGGGGGCGGTGGTGCCGATTGCGGTGATGGTTGTGCCCGCGGGAATGAAGGTGCCGTAAATGGTTTGCCCGACCGCCAACCCGGCGGTGGATGGCACCGAAGTCACGCTGGTGCTCCCACTGGTGACGATGCCGGTGGGGAAGGGGTTGACGACGCTGGCAGCCGGCGACAGGGTGATCGCTGAGGTGTTCGCGTTGATCGAGCCGACCAGCGCGCCCGCAGGGATGGTTACCTGGCCGATTGAGAGGCCGGTGGCACTAATCGGCTGCCCGACTGCGAGGCCGGTGAGGGTCGACAGTCCCGTAATGACGTTGCTGCCGGCGGTAAGAGTGCCGGCGGGTGAGAGCACACCATTGCTGGCAACATTCGACATGGTGATTGTGCCCGTGCTCGCGCTGAGCGCAGTGATGGTTGTCCCGGGAGCGATGAACGTACTTTGGCTGGGGTCCGTACTGGAAACGGAAATCGGCTGCCCGATGATCAACCCGGTAAAGCCCGTACCTCCGGACACGTTCGTGATGACTGCGCTGCCGTTGGTAAGGGTACCGGTAGTGCTCATGCTCGACACCGCGGTTGTAACGGTGGCGGTCTTCGACATGGTGACCGCGTTGCCAATCACCGAAACCGTCGTGCCGGATTGGACACCCGAACCGGTGGAGGTTATCGGCTGCCCGACAATAAGCGAGCTGGCACTCGTCACCGACGTGATGCTGGCACTGCCGGCGGTGAGGAGACCGTAGAACGTTACCTGGCTGGTCGCGGTAGCGCCCGTGGCCGGCGCTATGACAATGGTGGTGCCGCTGGCAGATACGACCGTTGCGCCTGCAGGAATGCCCGTGCCGCTGATCGGCTGCCCGGCCACGATACCGGTGACGCTGGACACGCCGGTGATGGTGACGCTGCCGCTGCTGGTGTAGCCGGTGGGCGTCTGTGCCGTGGTATTGCTGGCGCCAGCCGACATGGTGACGGTGTTGGTGCCAACCGCCGTAATAAAGGCGCCCGCTGGAATATACGTTCCGGACACGGGCTGATTCGGCGCCAGTCCGGCGACGCTCGATACATCGGTAAGAATAGTGGGGTTGGTGGAGCTGTTGGTGATTGCAGTGAAGGTGGTGTTCGGCGCCGGGGCATAGGCGCTGATAACCGTGCTCTGGGGAACGCCGATTCCTGTAATTACGCTGCCGATGATGGGAGCGTTGGTGGGTATCGGCAGGTAGAACGAAGGGCTGCCCGACACCAGCACAGCACTGTAGGTGTTCAGCGTCTGCGCGCCGGCAGCAGTGGTGGTCAAGAAACCCGTGCCGATATATGGAATGTTGTTCTGGATGCTGATCAGGCGCAGTGCGCCCGCATGGTACCCATTGGTGGCCATGATCTGGGAGACGTAGGCGAGGTTGGCGCCGGTCAGATAAGCCACCGCACCGGCGAACATCTGGACACTGAGATCTTCCAGCATCCGGGCCACGCCGATGGCCTGTTGATAGCTGATCGTCTGCTGGGTCGGCGGGTTCGGCGGGGTCGTGGTCTTCGTATCCGTTGCCGCCAGGTCCATGGCGGGCCGGGAGATAACCTGGACGTCTCCTGTGGTGTTGCCGATCAGATTGCGCAGATCGACCAACTGGTTCAGTTCGTCGTAGAACATCTCGTTAAAGAGATCGGTGATCTGCTGGGTGGGGAAGCTGACCTGCTTCGGCGGATTGTAGATATAGCCGGTGCCGTAGGTGACATTCGTCGGATATTGGGGGATGTCGGCGCCCGTGGTCAGGTAGGCATACAGGGTCGCCTTCAGGTACTTGATGTTCATCAGGAAATTCATGACATCGACCTGCTTGTAACCGCCGATCGGGGGCTGGAACTGCGCGAATGCCTTGGGCCCCGACGACAGCAAATCCGCACCGGCCATGACGCTCGCCGCTGCACCCGCCACACCCAGGGCGGTCAGGAAGTGCCTGCGATCGAGCGCGACTCCGGATTCGGTTTCCTTGTGCTTCTCGACCGTTGCCGCGGGATCGAGGACTTCGATGTCATTGCTGGCCATTGCGTTGGCCTCCTTATCAGTTGACTTGCGAGATGTGCGATCGGAATTGTTCATGATTGAATGCAATGCCGCCCTGAAGGCTGGGCTGGGGTTAGACTGTCGTGATGGCGCCGTTCACGCCCGAAGGGAAGAAGCCGCCCTTGAGGGAGCCGGAGGCCGCGGGGGCGCCGAAGGCGCCGTAAAAGATGGCGAGAACCTGCGAGGTGGTGCGGGCTCCGGTCATGCCTAGGCCTTCCCCGCCGGCGGTGGGGAAGAAGCCGCCGGCGGCGGTTGGGCCGGCTGCTGCCAGGGCCGCAGTGCCCGGATCATATGGAATCACGTCAAAACCGTCGCCGGTGGGTATATATACGACCGCGGTCCCTGCCTGGATGTTGATCAGGCGCATGGCTCCGGCATGAGAACTCTCAACCCCGAGGATTTGCGAGGCGTAGGTGGCATTGCTGGTGGTCAAGGAAGGAATTACGCCGGAATAGGCCGTGACTACGACATCTTCCAGCAGCCTTGCGGCCGGCAGCGCGTTGGTCGCAGTGATGGCGCCGAAGGCTGCGAGATTGATCGCAGGCCTGGCTATCGCCGCGGAGCCGAGCAGGCTATGCAGAAAAGTCACATGGTTGAGCTCATCGAAGTAGATCTCGTTGAGCAAGTCCGTGGTCTGCGGGGCGTTGGTCCCGGTAAACACCAATTGCCCGGGCGCGCCGGTAACGGCGCCGCTGCCGACCGTCAGATTGGACGGCAGGTCAGTACCCTGGGTGATGAAGGAGTAGAACGTAGCCTCAAAGTACTCGAGGTTGAGCGCAAAGTTGAGAAGGTTGGTCTCTGCCGGGGAAGCGGAGGTGACAGGCACGGAGGTGGTGGTCGCGTTGCAACCCGACATCAATCCGGCGCCAGCCGCGACTCCGGTCATACCGAAGGCAGCAAGAAAATTCCTGCGATTCAGTGCACGACCCGCCGCGATTCTTTTGACTTTCTCGACCGTTGCCGCGGGGTCGAGGATTTCGATTTCAGTACTGGCCATTGTCTGGGCCTCCTTGCCGGTTGACGTGTGATAAAGATCGATTCAGATTGCGCTCTGGACGGAGATGTATTCCGCGTGTGGTTTGGGGTGGTTTCCTTATTGAGTTTGTTTCCGTACGCAACTGTAAGCGCAAGACCGCATATAGCGCAAGAATCATTTTTAGGAGCCCGGATGCAACCCGGCAACAGAGTCCTTTGGCCGGGTCCGGGAGCGGGCGCGAAAGCGGTCGAAAGCAGCATTTTGCCGGTAGAATTTGGCGATTTTGCCGCGAAAACAGGCCGCTTTGCGGCGACGGCGCCCCGGAAGCCCCTCTCGGCAAACGGGCTGAAGCCAGCCTCTCCGGCACCCCCGGCTGTATGCTGGAAAGTGTGCCGGCCCAGAGTCCCCATGATTCCCCGCAATCTTTTTCACCCATGCTGATTCTTGCTGGAACTTGCCGAAGGCGAGGCGGACGGCCCGCCGCCGGGCCCGGTATCCTCGCACTCCTGCTGGTCGCTGGATTTTGTCTCGCCACGGGCGGCTGTTCGCATCTACGGGGAAAGCCGGCGGGCGAATATGTCTACGTCACTGCCAAGCAGACGTTTCTGCGCGACCGGGTGGCTGCGGTCTCCAACCGCACGGGGACCGTGGAAAACGGCGAGAAACTGGAGGTCCTTGAGCACGGGCGGCGCTTCTTCCGGGTGAAGGCGCCCAACGGCGAGCAGGGTTGGATTGACGAGAAGGCGGTGGCGACGCAAGAGGTCTTCGACGCGTTCCAGGCGCTCGCGAGGGCGCATACGAGCGATCCGGCGGTCGCCTCCGCAGTGGTACAGGACGAGGTGAACCTGCACCTTAAGCCGGGCCGCGACACGGAGAGGTTCTATCGGCTGGAAGAGGGCGACAAACTGCAACTGCTGGAGCGGGCAACGCTGCCCAAGCCGATGCCCGGCGGGGTTGCNNCCGGATGGCTGCTCAGCCGGATGCTCGCTGTGGACGTGCCGGATTCGGTGGGCAAGTACGCGGAAGGGCAGCGGATGGTCGGGGCATACATCCTGACCACCGTTAGCGACCCCGAGGCCGGGCCGGACAGCGGAGTCACCGACAACGCGCACATACCCATTTATCTGACCGTGCTTAGTCCCTATCTGGCGGGGCTTCCCTACGACTTCGATCAAGTCCGCGTCTTTACCTGGAACCTGAAGATGCACCGCTACGAGACGGCGTTTCGCGAGAAAAACGTGGAGGGATATCTGCCGGTCGCAATCTTCACCAGCAAGGACCCCTACGGGAAGGCGGTGGTAGCGCAGACGCCGCTGCCGACGTTTACCTACAAAGTGCTGGCCGGGGACGCGGGGCCGGTGGTTCCCGATCCAGTGACCGGCATGGTGAAGCCGGGGCGGACCATCGAGAAGACCTACCGGCTGGTGGGAAACATCGTGCAGCGGGTGGCGCCGCCGGGATATAAGGATCAGCCGGAGGCACATCCGGTGGCGGAAGAGAAGAAGGATAAGGCAGCGAAGAAGAAGCGGTAGCTGCGGTTCTACCAGCCCATGAAATTGTGGCCCCTCCAGGGTCAGGAGTTCGATGCGCGCCGCTCGTCAGGCGTAGAAGGTGCGGATGGCTTCGACGACGGTCTGCTGCTCGTCGTCGCGGAGTTCGGGGTACATGGGCAGCGCGAGGACTTCCGCGGCGGCGCGTTCGGCGTGAGGAAAGTCGCCGGGCTTGTAGCCAAGCCCCTTCAGCGCGGCCTGGAGATGCAGCGGGACGGGGTAGTAGATTTCGCTGCCGATGCCGCGAGCGGCAAGGGCTTCGCGTAGAGCGTCGCGCCGCGGGGCGCGGATGACGTACTGGTGAAACACATGGGTGGCGCGGGGATCCGTGTACGGAAGGACGATTCCGTCCTTGGTGGAGGCAGACTCCGAGGCAGCCGCGAGTCCTGCAGCCCGGAACAACTCGTCGTAGCGGGCGGCGCGGTCGCGGCGCTGCCGGTTTCCTTCGTCGACGTAGCGGAGTTTGACCTCGAGCACCGCGGCCTGGATGGCGTCCATGCGGGAGTTCCAGCCCACCTCGTCGTGGAAGTAGCGGCGGGGCATCCCGTGGGTGCGGAGCGAGCGGGCGCGCCTTTCGAGTTCGGGACTCGAGGTGGTCACCAGGCCGGCGTCTCCGAAGGCTGCGAGGTTTTTCGTAGGGTAGAAGCTGAACGCAGCGGCGTCGCCGAGGGAGCCGGCCGGTCGTCCATTCCAGGCAGCGCCAAAGGCCTGGGCGGCGTCCTCGATCAGCAGCAGGTCAGAGCGGCCTTGCCGGAGCGCGTTGAAGGCGTCGAAGTCCGCGCACTGGCCGTAAAGGTGGACGGGCAGGATGGCCTTGACGTTGCCCCCAACCCGGAGGCGGAGGAGTTCGGCGACAGCGTCGGGTGAGAGGTTGAAGGTCCGGGGGTCGATATCCGCGAACAGCGGCCGGGCGCCGGCGCGCAGGATGCAACTGGTACTGGCGAAGAAGCTGAACGGAGTGGTAATGACCGCATCCGGCAGGCCGGCGGGCCGGGTGGCGGCGGTGCTGTCGCCTATTCCAGCGGCGGCGAGGGCGAGCCAGAGGGCGTCTGTGCCGCTGGCGCATCCGATGCCGTAGCGCGCGTTGCAGGCCGCGGCGGCGGCAGCCTCAAAGGCAGCGACACGGGGACCGAGAATGAAGCTCTGTGAGTCGCAGACCTGGGCGATTGCGTCCAGTATCTCTGCCCGCAGCGGGCTGTACTGGCGCGAAAAATCAAGCATTGGAACGGGTTCGAGGACCGGCTTGGACACGCAAGCAATGGTACAACGCGGGGACGATTGAGACTTTTTGCCACAAATGTGCGTCAATATAAGTCAGCGTTCCGTCCGTTTGAGCGCAAAGCACTTACTTAGAATCGGCACCGGTTTCAGCAAGTTCGCAGGTAAAGCGAGTTGCGGAGTTGAAAAACCGGCTAGATAATCGTATTGTTTACACGCTTGTAAATTGTATTTGTATTGAACCTGTAGCCGGGGCCGGGATTTTGGGGCAGAGCTAGGTCAGCGGTAATTCCCCCAGCACCAATCCACTTAAAGGAGATCGGCACCATGGAATCCAAGCCGGCACAGAACATTCAAGACACTTTTCTCAATACCGTTCGCAAGGACAAGAGCCCGATCACGATCTACCTGGTAAGCGGGGTGAAGTTGACGGGCAAGATCCGCTCCTTCGATAAGTACTCGGTGCTGCTTGAGAATAATGCCCAGGAGCAACTGATCTTCAAACACGCCATCTCGACCGTGGTCAGTGGCCGGGTGGCGCCGCACGCCGATGGCCGCGTGGAAGCGAAGCCAGAGGTGCGGACGGCGCAGGGCGGGCAGACTTCCGCGGCCGCAGCCGTCGCCGAAACTGCAGGCGTTGCCGTCGATTGAGCACTCCCCGCGCTGGCAGCAAGGCCGGGTACAACCGGATCGGAAGCGACAAGACCAAGAGGACACGTGTGAGCCTGGTTGAGGCACAGGCGAAGGGGCTGCGTGCGGCCGGCCCAGCGCTGCGCACCGGCGCCCAAAAAGAGCTTGCCGTGCTGGTTGCGGTGGAGTTCACGGCTCAGCGGCGCAGATTGACCGCGGCGGCCAGGCTGGCTCGGGACGCGGCCGCCGCCAATGCGGACCAGGGACTTTCCGCGAGCATGGAAGAGACCCGGGAACGCGCCGCCGGGGATGTCGATGTCGATTTCGAAGAGGCGCTGCGGGAGTTCCAGGAACTGGCGCGCAGCGCAGGCGCGGAGATTGCGGCAACGCTGGTGCAGCGCCGTGCCAGGCCCGACCCCGCCACGCTGGTGGGACAGGGCAAACTGGAGGAGATCGAGGGTGTGGTGGCTTCGACCGGCGCCGACCTGGTGCTGTTCGACCACGATCTGACACCTTCGCAGTTGCGCAATCTGGAGGCCCGGCTGCTCTGCCGCGTCATCGATCGGACACAATTGATCCTGGACATCTTTGCCCGCCACGCGCGGACCCGCGAAGGCCAGTTGCAGGTGGAATTGGCGCAGCTTGAGTATCAACTGCCGCGCCTTTCGGGTAAGGGTAAGGCCATGTCGCAACTGGGGGGCGGAATTGGAACTCGCGGACCCGGCGAGACCAAACTCGAAACCGACCGCAGAAAAATCAATCTGCGCATTGACCATGTCAAGGAGCAATTGGAGTCGGTGCGGCGGATTCGACGCCAGCAGAGGCAGCGGCGCGAGGCCGTGCCTGTGCCCGTTGTCGCGCTGGTGGGATACACCAATGCGGGCAAGAGCACGCTGTTCAACGCCCTGACCGACGCCGGAGTATTGGAATCGTCGAAGATGTTCGCGACCCTCGATCCGAAGCTGAAACAACTACAACTGCCCAGCCGGCGCAAGATCCTGCTTTCGGACACGGTGGGGTTCATCCGCAATCTGCCGCATACGCTCGTCACCAGCTTCCGCGCGACCCTGGAAGAGGTCGAGCGGGCGGAGGCTCTGCTGCACGTCCGCGACGCCTCCAGCACCATGATGGAGGAGCAGAAAGAGCAAGTGGAGAAGGTGCTCCGCGAGTTGCAGGTGCAGGACAAGCCGGTGATCGAAGTGCTGAACAAGATTGACCTGTTATCGGCGGAAGCTCGTTCGCGTCTGGAGGACCGATATGCAAGTCGCGCGCGCGGTGGTCCGGTCGCGGTTGCCGTCTCCGGGTTGACCGGGGCTGGACTGGACGATTTGCTCGCGGCCATCGACGGCGCGCTGCTGGCGGACCCGCTGGTCGAGGCGAGGTTTTGCGTGCCTCAATCGGAGGGCGCCGCGCTGGCCGCGCTGGAAGCAGGCGCGGTGGTCAGCCGGAAGACCTTTGCCGGCAACCTGGTGCTCCTCAGCGCGCGCGGACCGGCGTCGCTGCTGGATCGTTACCGGAGGTTTCGCGAGCGGGGTGCTTCGTAGGCCGATTACCAAAGTGCAAACTGTGGAGTCAGGTTAAACAGAACAGGCCGCCTGTCGGGGAGCGGAGGTGGTGTCCCCTTGCACGCGACCTGTACGACCCAGGACATAGGGTCTTGGTGGTAGTTCAAGTCTAGGCCTTCCCCAGGGTTTGTCAAAGAGTTTTTTTCGAGGGGAAACCTAGCCCACTTGTGCCGTGCGAATACCGATAAATCACCTGTCCGAATACCGATCAATCTGAGCGGTTATCGATCAGTGAGCCGTTTGACACCCCGGAATCGCTTTGCTAAAACTAGGTGTACCCCGAATGCATTTTGAGACCGCGTCCAACCTGCGGTTCGAAGGATTCTCGTTAGCCCCAGCCCCGCTCCAATCATGGATGAAATACTGAATCAACTCGGTGGACTTGTGCTCGGCGCCGTTCCGACAATGCTGTTTTTCATCCTGCTGGCGATTGCCTACGGAGTGCTGGTCCGGCGGCCGCTGGATCGCGTTCTGGCCGAACGCCGCGCCCGGACAACTGGCGCCGTGGAACAGGCCCGCGCCGCGATCTCTGACGCCGAAGCCAAGACCGCGGACTACGAGGACCGAATGCGCCGCGCCCGGGGAGAGATGCTTGCCGCGCGGGAGAGGCGGCTGAAGCAATGGAACACGGAACGCGAGCATGCCCTGGCAGAGGCGCGTGCGGCAACCGCGGAAAAAGTGAAGGCGGGCAAGGCTGAGATCGATCAAAGCGTAGCCGTAGCCCGACAGCAGATCGAGGGTGTCAGTGCGGAGTTGAGCGAGCAGATCCTGCGCGCGGTGATGCCAGCCGGGACTCGACCGGAGGCGGCTCAGTGAAGAGCGCGAAGCGATTGTTGCAGCGGAGCGCGCTGTTCGGGCTAACGCTGGCGTTGGTGCTTGGCGTTGGCTTACCCCTGCGCCAGACGCCCGTGCGGGCCCAGGCCGCGGGCGTCGCCAGCGCTTCCCCGGCACAGGCAGCGGACGCGGAGAAGAAACCGCCGGAGCAGGACGAGACCGACACATATCGCAAATCGCCTCGCGTGGTGGAGTGGGGCGCGAAGCTCGGCCTGAACCCCGATCAATCTTCCCTCGCGTTCACCCTCTTCAACTTCCTGCTGCTCGCGGCAGCGTTTGTATGGGTCGCGGCGAAGATGCTGCCGAAGTTCTTTCGCGACCGCAGTGCGGGCATTCAGAAGCATCTGGTCGATGCGCGCACGGCTACCGAAGAGGCTCGCGCCCGCCTGAGCGGCGTGGAGGCGCGGCTGGCCAAACTGGACGATGAGATCGCCGCGATGCGCGCTCATGCGGAGCAGGACTCCGTCCGCGAAGAACAGCGCATCAAGGCTTCGGTCGAGGACGAGAAGAGGAAGATCCTGACCGAGGCGGAACACGAGATCACCGTGGCGACCATGCATGCGCAGAAGCTGTTGCAGCAGCATGCGGCGGAGCTGGCGATCGAACAGGCGGCCCGCAAGCTGGTGGTTTCGGCCGAGACGGANNCGGCTGCTGGTGCAGAGTTTCGCCCAGCGGCTGAGCGGCGACGAGTCGAAGAAGGGACAGAATTAGTGGCTAGCTCCGCTCCACGATATGCACGCGCCTTTGCCGAAGTCGCGGAATCGGCCGGCCTGGACGCCGCTGCGACGGAGCAGCAGATCCGCGATTTCGCCGAGACCCTCGCCGGCAGCGGCGAGCTGCGCGAGTTCCTGGAGAATCCTTCGATCGAGCTGCCGCAAAAGCTGAAGGTCCTGGATGCGATTGCGGCGCGCATCAAGATGTTTTCCCAGGTACGCAACTTCATCGCCGTCATTCTGGAGCACCAGCGCCTGCCTGAGTTGGACGAGATCCTGACCTCGTATGAGGAGTTGGTGGACAAACACGCGGGGGCAGTCGAGGCGCGGATCACCAGCGCGCGGCCGCTCAACGCGGAGGACCGCGCGCAGTTGGAGGCGCAGATTGCAAAACTCGCCGGTGCGCGCGTCCGGGCCAGCTACGGCGAAGATGCCACCCTGCTGGGCGGCGCGGTGGTAGAGGTCGGATCGACGGTTTACGACGGCTCGGTGCGTGCCCAACTCGAGCGACTGAAGCAGCGGCTGGTGAATGCATAGGATATTTCGACTTTGAGCATTGGATTGAGCGCGGGATTGAGGTAAAGGAAAGACATGGCAAAGATTAATGCGGATGAGATCACCCAGCTGCTCCGCCAGCAGATTGAGAACTACGAGCAGCGCATCCAGGTGGACGAGGTTGGCACCATCATCTCGCTGGGCGACGGCATTGCCCGCCTGCATGGCCTGGACAAGGTCATGGCCGGCGAGATGCTCGAGTTTCCCCACGGCATCTTCGGCCTCGCCATGAACCTGGATGAGTCCGAGGTGGGCGCCGTGCTGATGGGCGATTACACCGAACTCCGCGAAGGCGACGAGGTGAAGCGCACGGGCACGATCATGTCGGTGCCGGTCGGCGATGCATTGGTTGGGCGCGTGGTCAATGCGCTCGGCGCGCCGATCGACGACAAGGGGCCCATCGTCACCCGCGAGCGGCTGCCGGTGGAGCGGCTGGCGCCGGGCGTAGTCGATCGCCAGGGCGTGCGCGAGAGCATGGCCACCGGCATCAAGGCCATCGACACGATGATTCCTATTGGCCGCGGGCAGCGCGAGTTGCTCATCGGCGACCGCCAGACGGGCAAGACCGCCATCGCGCTCGACACGATCATCAACTCCAAGGGGCAGAACCTGATCTGCATCTACTGCGCGATCGG
>PLUT01000282.1 GCA_003162875.1 Granulicella sp. | reverse complement strand
TGTGACTATGAAGCACCGCGAACCGACACCGAGGGATATCAAAGACTTCGAACGCATCGCCGCCGAGCCGAAGACCTCCGAGGTTATGGAGAGTCTTGGACAGCAACTCTGCACTAACCTTGAGAGGCCATCGAGAGTTTTTCTCGAAATCGCCGCAAACAAGCTCGGCTTGCCGTACGACCTGATGGACGCGTTCCATGAATGGTTCCGGTTCGACCGCGCCACCCAGTAGACCCAAGCACTATCGCCTACTGGGATGTTCCCGGAGGCAAGGAGAACGTCGTATGTCGAATCACCGGGCTTTGCTCGAACAGTTTGCGGGCACGTTGTCTGCCAACGCCACCGAGGACCGTAGCCGCACCATCGGCGCCTACGTGGTCACCGCCATCAATCACTATGACAGAAGCCGTAACCTCTCGATCCATTGGAAGGTGGATGGCCGCAGGATCGCTTTCAAAAGGCTTCTCCTGCTTATGAAGAACGAGGACGGGGATGCGTCCAAACAGGCACCAGCGGAAGCTTCCGAGACAGAGTCGAAGCCGAATGGTCGCCGTCCGCCCATTGAGGTGATCAATTCCGTCCGTTTGGGGAATGCGATTCCAATGGTGGGGCGGCCTCCAGTTGCCGTCGCAATAGAGCTCAGGGATGCTCTCCTGGTCGCTCTCCGGGCCGTCGACCTCGCCGCCGCCGAACTTGGCCCCGCGTTCCCTTCGAAGCCTACGGCTGGAAGTCCTGCTGCTTGGCTGAACTACGCTCTGGCAACCATCGCTCGTGACGAGCGGAATGGGGATGCAAACGCTGTGCACCTCCGCTGTATCTCGGACGAAGAGCTTGCTGCTGATCGCGCCGCATTCTCCCCCACAGACCGAGCGGCATTGGATGCCCTGCCGGCAGGCGACGAGACTGGCGACCCTGTACCCGCCACGGCTCAACGCGCCTTGCTCAAGCAGTGGTTTCCGTGGATCGGCACCGACGATGAAGTGAATGGTGGCGACGTCATTGAAACCATCGGCGAGTGGTTTGAGTCGGTGGAGGAAAGTTCTACGACGTAAGCAGCGTGTTGCAAGCAAACCATAGTGGCGGTCGGAATCACGCTCCGGCCGTCACCCCCCCAGGAGTTTTGCATGGATCATGGAACCGTACAACTCACCGCCGCCGAGCAAGAGATGATCGCGAAGCAAACTGCAAAGGACGCTGCCAAACTGAGCCGGCTGCTACGACACGTCCGGAAAACTGGCTTCCCGACATCGCAAACGGTCAACGAACTGTTGAGTGTCAACGGGTTGATCGAATTCGGTCGCCCTACCGAAAGCATCCAGTACAACCACTACCGGCTCACAGCCCGAGCACAGCGATTTCTCGCAACGGGCCGACTGGAAGAGGTTTGTGAAACATGCAGCGGTCGGATGTTTACGTTCTCAGGCGAGGATTGTCCAACGTGCCACGGCACTGGCGCTCCAAGAACGTCCCGTGAGCTGACACCAGCGGTTTACGGAGAAAGGAGCGACGCGCATACATCCCCTCTGGAGACGGTTTATCCAGCCTAAACAGCACACAAACGAAAGGAACAGTGTGAAAAGGATTTTGAACGAGCTGGGCCGACTGAAGAGTCTGTACATGCTGTGTATCCTGGCGCTGCTGGCGCCGTTATGCGCGCAAGCGCAGCAAAAGCAGTTGCTTCCCATGGGCTCGCTGATCCAGCGCACCACCGAAGATCTGTAAGGGATGACATTGGAGATCCGATCCTGTGCCGCGTCACGCGACTCGTCATGTTCGGCCAGCAGGTTCTTCCGTATGGAAGCGATCTCTCTGGCACGTTCGACGAATTCAAGGACCCGGGGCACCTGGTGGGCAAGGGGTGGATGACCTTAAGGTTTGACCGGATTGCGCTGCCCCAGGGTTACATCATTCCGATTCAGGCCAAGGTTGTCGATGTACCGCAGTACGTGGTGGACCGTCAAGGCAGGATTCAGGGGGAGGCCACGCAACGCGTGACATCGTTACGTGGTCAATTCCAATCCTCTGGCCCATTGACCTACTCAATCTGCCCCGTCGTGGTCCCGGGCCGTCCCTTCGAGCCGAGACGAACATCACGGTGAAGTTGATGGACGACCTCGCGATCCCGATGATGTCTGCGCAACAGCAGACCCCGCCGTCGTCGCCGGCACCGTCGTACCAACCCCCGGTGCTCCAAACTCGACCCCAGGTGGAGAGCTACGCGTATCCACGGCAGCNNCCCGGCTATGTGTATCGTTCTCCGGCCCTTTACTACGCCTATCCCGCTCCGCGTACTGGCGCCGGCATCACGTATTCAGCAAGATCCGCGCGGTACTACCCCAACACCTACGTCAAGCGATAGGAATTGCTTACCCATGCTGGGGTGGTTTCGATACACCCCGGCGTGATCAGTATGCGTCGTAGCACCCCACCCCAACCGCCAGCCGGGCGTAATCCGGACAGAAGAGACGACAATGGCTTGCATGTGGACCCCTCAGTCTGCTGATTACCCTTCGACTACGCCGGTCGGTGTGGCCGCCAACCCGCTGGCAGAAGTCAATGACTTCGTCCGGCGTCACGGTGACGACAATACGGCACCCGAATGGGTTCAACAGGTCACCGATGAGACTCCCGAGACGAGTTTCGAGAATGTGACTATCACAATTCAAGCGCCAAACTCCCGCCTCGCCTATGACCGCCTCTGCACGGCCTTAGCTGGGATTGAAGCAGAATTCACCACCGATACATACTGCGTCGACGGCGGCGAGAGTCGCTGCACCTCCGAACTGTGGCCGAAAGACACCGAGGCCACCGTTTCTGAGCCAATTGAGCAATAAAATGCTGGCTGCACTGTTATGCCGCCACCCAGTGCAACGCCATGCCGCCACCGAATTGATTGCAGAGCGAGGGTGTCAAAAATATCATCCACGCCGAAAGCGTGTCGTTTTTGATTTTGTCCGCGCCGGAGGCGTAATCGTCGATTGCGCCGGCACCAACGCCCAATCGCGCCTCCGATCTGATTGTGTCATGCTACCGAAGCCCTCTGACGAGAAGTTGATGGGGTTCGAGACGCAGCCTCTGCCGTGACAGCTAGAAGCATGATCGCAACTCATTGAAGCGCGCTGATTGCTCAGAAGACGCCCAAAACACCCCTCAGCACCCTGATCGAACCCTTAAATACCCGCGCTGCCGTGCAGCTCCTCGTTGGGCACGTTGACGAACAATCGCCAGGTCTCGTCGTAGCCGAAGGCATCGGGCAGCATGCGCGCGCGCGCGGGATCGGGGCCGAGGAATGTACTGCGGCTGCGCGATGCAAGATCAAAAAGCGTATAGCGCACGTCGTCCGGGATGTCGGCCTTAACGTGATCGCACAGCCAGCCAAACCGCCGCGCGAGGGCGCCTGAGCCGATGCGCTGAAGATAATCAGCGGTCCTGCCCCAATCGAAGCGCCTGCTGGCGGTCGCCAGGATCATAGCCACTTCGCCCACCCCANNAGTGCAGGTCGATCGATGCAGTCGATAGCCGTCTTTTCACGGTCGGAAAGCATGACCTTATAGCCGAGCACATCGACCGGCGAGAAGCCGAAAAACTTCTTTTCCGTCAGGTTGACGATCCGGACGCGCGACTCTCCGACTTCCCGCTCCCGCAGGCGCACCGGCGTGACGACGCAGATGACGCTCCGATACTGCGTCGTAAGGCCATAGTGGGAGGCGGCGGAGCCAAAGCCAATGTAGTAAGGATCGGCAATTCGGCTGGCGCGCGCGAGAAGATTGCTGTCGCCGAGAACATCCGGCCCCTGCTCGGGCGGAATAAGCAGATACTCTCCC
>PLUT01000240.1 GCA_003162875.1 Granulicella sp. | reverse complement strand
GTTTTGCCGCGGCGAAGCAGCAGAATCAGGGGTGCAGCGAGCAAAGAAGCTAGTGCGATCTCCCCACCGGTTGCTCCTCCCC
The DNA here is from genome assembly GCA_003162875.1 of Granulicella sp. Lineage (GTDB taxonomy): Bacteria > Acidobacteriota > Terriglobia > Terriglobales > Acidobacteriaceae > Edaphobacter. Next base: position 3,700 of record PLUT01000240.1, on the reverse strand, counting down.
GCGGAGAAGCCGGCATTTGAAGCTGACCTTTGACGCCAAGCTTGGTCTCAATGACGAGTTGCGAGACATACGTCGTTCCGCCGCCGACGATCTGTACGGTTTGATTGTTGGTGAAGTCGCAGGAGAAGAACTGCGGAAGCGAACTGCAAGAGAACGAGACGGGGCCAGTGAACCCGCCGATTGCATTCGGAGTCAAGGTCAGAGCGACGCCTTCCTCCATGCCGATATAAGCAGCGGACGGGCTGAAGGTGAAGTCAAAGCCGACACTGGCGACAGCGACGGTGAACGTCTGGGTGTTGGAGGCGCAGCCAGTGGGGAAGTTGGTGTCGCCGCTGTAGACGGCATGCACGGTGTAGACATTGGGCGGCAGACCGGTGGTGGTGATGCTCGCCTGCCCATTGACGACGGGCACGGTTCCCAGCGGCACCATGGTGGTGGTGGTGAGCACCGTCTGCGGGTAGTAGAAGGTCACCGTTCCGGTGGGCGTGAAGCTGCTTTGCGGACCGTAGGTGCCGGAAGTGGAGACGGTCGCGGTAAGGGTGGCGGGCTGCGCCGGCGTGGCCAGGGGTTTGTCGATGGTGAGCGCGGTGGTGGTGCCGGTGAGGGCGGTGCAGGCGGCGAGCGCAATCTGGTGATGGCCCGCGGTGGTTGGGTTCACGCCGTCCCAATTGAGGTAGTTGTCGACATCGGTGTTCGAGCTGAGCGCGTTGGCCTTGTCCATCACGTCAGTGAAGCCGAAGGCGGCCGGCTTAGCCATGATGTTGGCGTAGAGGGAATAGAGATCCAGCGTTGTGATGTGGACAGGGGTTCCGGCAAGGGCGTACTGCGCCTCCAGCGCGGAGAGGTCCGTGGCAAGCTGCGCGCGAAACTGCGAGGCCGCAGTGTCGATGGGAGAGTTGAGGTTGGCGGATATTCCCGGAACGTTGGCGATGAGAAGATTGACGGCGCCGGCGTCGACCAGGCGCTTGGCTTCGGCAGTAACGTTCGCGGCGGCAGCGGTGACGCTTGCGGTCGAGCTGTCGTTGAGCAGATCGTTGAGGCCGCCGAAGAGCACGTAGAGCGACTTGGCGTCGGGCGTATAGCCGGCGTTGAGGTAGTCGTCGATCTGCTGGTTCATGTTGTGCACGGACGCGGTGAGGTGTCCGGCGAAGGTGATGGACGTTGTGCCGGTTCCCGTGGTCGCGCTGCCCCAGGCGTAGTTGGTGTTGCCGGTGGGAAGCGGAGAAGCGCCTAGGGCCGCAGCCGCGGGAGGGACTCCGGGCAGCAGCGTATTGAGCTGCAAGTGCCAGACGCCGAAGTAGAGCGACTCGTAGCCGGAATAGCTAAGGCCGTTGGTGAACATCCCATCCTGGTAGCCGTAGGCGGCGGACGGGTAGGCATCGATCAGGGTGATGGGGTCGCCGTCCGAGTCGTAGCCTGTGGTGATGGTCTCGGTGGCGTTGTAGGTGTTCAGCGTGTCGGAGTAGTTATCGCCGAAGATGACGAGGTGCGTGTACGTGAGCGGGTGCTGGGCAGGAGCGGCAAGGGGAACGAGCGCGAGCAAGAGGAGGACCGGAAGGCGTTTCATGATGCCTCCATCGGTAGAGACGCGGCCGGCAGACAAAAGACGCTGCGCGAGGATAGAAAGGGCAAACAAGGGTGCGGTAATCGGTGGGACTCGGGCAGGTCTGCGTGACGAACTAGACTAGCGGTCACGGCTGGTGACGAAGCCTGGAACCCAGAGCAGGGCGCGCTTGGCTTCAGAGTAGGGCAGCTCGGCGATGGAGAGGCGGGCGGCTTCCGCATAGGCGCAGGCGGTGTCCATGGCGTAGGCGAGGGAGCCGTGGCGCTCGAGGATTTCGAGGATGTCGGCGCGGGAGACGGTGGCGAAGCTGCGCTCGGAGAGCACGGTGCGGATGGCTTCTCTGTCAGCACCCGTCCCGCGCTCCAGCGCGTGGATGACGGCGAGCGTGGCTTTGCCTTCGCGGAGGTCGCTGGCGACGGGCTTGCCCAGGATGTCTTCGGCGGCGGTAAGGTCGAGGACGTCGTCGACGATCTGAAAGGCGAGGCCGAGGTTGCGGCCGTACTCGCCGAGCTGGGACTCGATCTCCGGACTGGCGTGAGTGATGGCTCCGCCGAGCTGCATGGAGACGGAGAAAAGGCACGCGGTCTTGCGGTAGATGAGGTCGAAGTATTCCTCTTCGTTGATGAGATGGCCGAGCTTCTGCATCTGCAGCAACTCGCCCTCGACCATCTGCTGGNNAGCCAGTCGCCGGCGAGGACGCACTTGGCGTTGCCCCAGGTGGTGTTGGAGGAGGGACGGCCGCGGCGGAGTTCGGCCTCGTCGATGATGTCGTCGTGGACCAGGGTGGCAGTGTGGAGCATCTCGACCACGGCGCCGAGACGGATGCGCGAATGGCTGGTGCAGCCGAGAGCTTTGGCGGAGAGCAGGAGCAGCAGGGGGCGGATGCGCTTGCCGCCGCCGGCCATCAGGTACTGGGCAATGTCGGTGATGACGTCGACCTCGGAGGCCGACTGGCGTACAAACTCCTGCTCAATCGCGGAGAGATCGTCGTGGAGGAGGTCGAAGACCTCTTTAGCGGTCGCGATGGAGAGGGTGCTCACGCGTAACTAGAGTAGCAGGTGCTGGGGCTGGCTCGAAATGAGTTCAGAGATTTAAGCGATCGTGGCTCTATGATGTGACTATGTTTTGTTGGCTTGACCTCTGGGAATGGATTCGCAAACTTGAGTTCATTGTCATCCCGATAGTGGTCGTTGGTCTGGTGGCCTTTATGCTCTGGTCGCCGGTTCGCTTGATACGTCGGCGCTGGCTTCGAATTACGCTTCGCTGCATTGCTGCCGTGCCCGGAACTGCCATTGCCATTGCTTCCCCGGCACTCGTGCTAGGATTCTTACTTGCATCCGGCGATCCTCCTCCCAGCAGGAGATTTGTGCCCTCTCCAGATGGGGAGACGAAGGCCAGATTGGACTATCAGGCGGGATTTCTGGGACGTGATGTCTTGACAGTCACTCTGGGGAAGGCGCACTCGTGCCACTGTGAGGTGGCTTATCAACATTTCGGGCCTGATGATTTCTCCGCCACGGACCTGATATGGGTTGACAGTTCCCATCTACAGATCAGCTATTTTGCAGATCGTGACCACATCCAAACCTGTCATGACACAGCAGAAAACATCCGCATCGAATGCATCGTCAAACCAGAACTCAGTGAGCGATGATCGCGACTGATTCCGCTAGCTGCGGTAGTTGGTGAACTGGAGGGCGACGCCGAAGTCGCCGGCGCGGAGCTTGCCCATAATGGTCTGCAGGACGTCCTTGTCCTTGGAGACGACGCGGACGGTGTCGCCCTGAATGCTGGCCTGAGCCTTCAGCTTGGACTCCTTGATCATGGCGACGATCTTCCTGGCAGCGTCGGAGTTGACGCCCTGCTTGAGCTTGATCTTCTGGCGGACCGAGGAGTTGGCGGCAGGCTCAAGCTTCTCGTATTCCAGGTTCTTCAGGGAGATGCCGCGCTTGACCATGCGCTGGGAGAGGATCTCGATAACGGCTTTCAGGGAATATTCGCTCGCGCTGGCGAGTTGGATGGCCTCGTCGCCCTCGAGTTGGATCGTGGACTTGGAGTCCTTAAGATCGAAGCGAGTGTGGACCTCCTTGGAGGCCTGCTCGATCGCGTTCTTCACTTCCTGCAGGTCCACTTTGC
>PLUT01000220.1 GCA_003162875.1 Granulicella sp. | reverse complement strand
TCGTTTTCTCCTGTAGTAACCTGGGGCGCGGAGGCCAGTCCCGCCAAGCCCTCGCGGGCAGGTTTTCGCCGGGTTTCCGGCGGAAACTACATCCTTTGGGGGATGGGGCGGAGACGGCGCCGGAGGAAGAAACCGTCGGTCCAGCGCGACGCCATCTACATCTTTAGTGGGATGAGGAAGGTGGCGGCTGCGGTGGCTGGCTGCTGCCGCCGGACCGCACCGCAGACTTGGGGGCCAGGGCAATGATCTTCCACAACCGGGAGGACGCCGGGCGCGAGTTAGCCGAGCGGCTGGAGGTCTTCGTCTTTCCCCACCTCCCACTCGTCCTTGGCATTCCGCGGGGCGGCGTTTCGGTGGCGTTCCCGGTAACACAAAAGTTGCATGCGCCGCTCGATGTTTTTCTCGCCCGAAAGCTCGGGGTTCCGGGGCACGAGGAGTTGGCGTTTGGCGCGCTGGCAGTGGGCGGCAAGCCCATGTTGGATCAGCAGGTCGTCCACGCGGCGGGCATCTCAGCGCAGCAGATCGAGCAAATCGTGGCGGCGACGGCGGCGACGCTGAATCAATGGGCGAAACTGTATCGCGGCGAGCGTCCGCCGATGGACGTTGCCGGCGAGACGGTGATTCTGGTGGACGACGGCATCGCGACCGGTGCAAGCATGCTGGCTGCAATCCGGGCTTTGCGGGAGCAGAAGCCGGCCAGGCTCGTTGTTGCTGTTCCGGTGGCGCCCGCGCCCACGTGCGCGTGGCTGCGGCGCGAGGTGGACGAGCTGGTCTGCCTGTACGCGCCCGATGATTTCTATGCGGTCGGGCAGTTCTACCGGGATTTCTCCCAGGTCAGCGATGAGGAGGTCGCGTCGTTGCTGCAGCGGGCGGCAGCGGACCGCCGCTAACGTCCATAGGTCCCGATCCATTGGGCCTGGGCGAGGACGTGTGGCTTTAGGGCGAGTTCGAGGTCGGCCTTCGAAGCGCCGGCCTTCAAGTCGAGGCGGGCGTCGAGAGCGTAGAACTTGAAGAAGTAGCGATGCGGCTTGCCGGGCGGCGGACACGGACCGCCGTAACCGATGCGGCGGAAGTCGTTGCTGCCCTGGCGCGCGCCGTTGTCCAGCGATTCGATCTTGGGCTGGTCCTCGGGCAGCAGCGTGGCTTTGGCGGGAATGTTCCAAAGCAGCCAGTGCGTCCAGGTGCCGCCGGGCGCGTCGGGATCGTCGGCAATGAGGGCGAGCGACTGGGTCCGGTCCGGAGCGCCATGCCAGGCGAAAGCCGGCGACAGGTCGGCGCCATCGCAGGTGTGGCGGCGCGGGATTTCGGCGCCGTTGGGAAACGCTGTCGAGATAACTGCAAACGACGTTGCGGAATCGGCCATAACTCCACCTCCGATCGGATTTGCCGGGCGGCGAGCGGGAAACCTGTTCCAGCGGAGCAGGCGCAGGCCGACGAACGGAATCAACAGCACTGCGCAGACGACGATGATCAGCGGTGTTTGTCGACGCGTTCGCATGGTGCGACCCCGGCGGGGAGAATGGTACCACCGGCTTCGGCAGAGGGTTGCGCGAGGACGGTGCGCAGGGTGGGACTCGGAGCGGACGGGCTGCTATTCTCGGGTGAACTCTCGGGTTCTCGAGAGAAGGGATTGCGTCTGGTTATGAAGCTCGCTTGCCACCTGATCGTATGCGTCCTGCTCGGCGCGACCTGCGCGACTTTCGGCTGGTCGCAGGGAGGCGTTCGGGACCCGCGGTTCCGCGCGGGAAAGTTGCTGTTTTCGGACGACTTCGCGCATGGGCTGAGCGCCTGGCGGGTCGAAATGGAACAACCGGGATCCATGGAACGGCGAGGAACCGTGACGGCGAAGGACGGCGTGCTCGACATCGACGTTCCGGCGGGGGTGACGGTGTGGTTCCGGCAGGAACTGGACGGGCCGGTGATGATCCAGTACGAGGCGACGGTGATCTCGGCCGGCGGGCCGAACGACCGCGTGAGCGATCTGAACAGCTTCTGGATGGCGACCGATCCGGCGGCGCCGGAAGACATCTTCGCGCATCCGCGGGCGGGCAAGTTTGCGGACTACAACTCGCTGCGGATGTACTACGTCGGGCTGGGCGGAAACGGGAATACGACAACGCGGTTCCGGCGGTACATCGGCGATGCGGTTGAACGGCCGCTGCTGCCGGAAAACGACCTGTCGGTGGCGGAACATCCGGACAAGGGCATTGTGGCTAATAAGACACAGACCGTGACGCTGGTAGCGGATGGCGCGCTGATCCAATACTGGCGCGACGGGGTGAAGATTTTCGAGATGACCGACCCGGAGCCGTATACCAAGGGATGGTTCGGGATTCGGACCACGAAGAACCACATGCAGGTGCGGAACCTGCAGGTGGTGCGGCTGGAGAGGAAATAATATTTCCGGCGGGGGGCGGAGGCATCTTCGGAGGGTGAGCAGAAGAGCACAGCTATTGCCGGGCGGAACCTCGATAGTTGAGGGGAGAGTCGAGGTGACCGAATGTCTTATTGGAAGGTGTTGTCAGCTTGTACGTTAGGTGCTGGGTTGTTCGCGGGCCAGTTTGTAGCTCCGGCCCAGATTGTGGTCGGCATCGGCGCTGCGCCGATGTGCCCTTACGGGTACTACGACTATGCGCCGTATGACTGCTCGCCCTATGGGTACTATGGGCCGGACTGGTTCAGCGGCGGACTGTTTATCGGGGCCGGGCCGTGGTTCCGTGGCGGGCGCGGGTTCTATGGCCACGTGGATAACCGCTACGATCCGCGGAACGGCTACCGTGGGCCGACGCCGGCGCGCGGCGACCGGGCGTTCAACCACTTCCAGGGGAATGAGGCCCGCGACGGGCAAGGACATGTCGGCACCGCCGGGCATAGCGCCGCCGGGGAACATGCCGCTGGAGCTCAGCGTGGCGGCGGCGGTCGTGGGGGCGGGGGCGGACGGCGCTAGATAGCGGTCCGCTTCGCGGGACCCCACTCATGCGAGTAGACCGCATGAGTGGGGTTTAGCTGTTTTTATGGGCGGGGCACCCAAAACCTACGCTGCGCCGACGACCAGGACGCGGGCGGTGCCTGCGGTTTTGCGGCGGGGGCGAACCTCGATGACTACGTCGTGTTCGAGCGCGGTGGCGAAGTGCATGAGGCGCTCGACGGAGAAGCCTTCGAGCTTGTAGCTCTTCAGCGCGGAGACCTTCGGCTGGTTGACGCCGAGGATGCGGGCGGCTTCGGCCTGGGTAAGTTTGCGCTCGGCGAGGATTTTATTAATCACGAAACAGAGGCGGAGCTTGGTGCCGAGTTCTTCGGCGTTGGGCAGGCCGAGGTCGGCAAATACGTTGCCCGAACTTACTTCCGCTGTCACAGCTTTCTTCGCTTTAGGCATGTCTCCCTCCGAATCTTTCCTGATAGTTCCACTCGGCGTCTTTCAAGCGACTCGCGATCAGTTGCTGGTCCGACTTGGGCGTTTTGATTCCGCTCTTGGACTTCTTCTGGAACGTGTGCAGTACGTATACCGCAGCTGCAAACCGCACTGTGTAGACGGCTCGAAAGGTATCGCCGCGGTGATCCTCGACGATCTCCATCACGCCCGGCCCTTCGCCCTTCCATGGCTTCGCGTCCGGATGCTTGCCGCCGAACTGGGCCACTCCGAGCGCCGCGCCGAGATGGGTGCGCACTTCCGTTGGAAATGTCATCAAGTCTTTCCTTGAAGAACCGATCCAGATCAGGGGCTTCTCATCTACGGCGAGTTGCTCTCGTGCCATTTGTTATCCCAGTTTTAGGATACACCCTTTTTGACGTCGAACGAAACCCGCCCTAGCGGAGCTAGGACGGGGCACCCGGCACATTTATCGCGACGCGATCAACCTGCCTGTTTGGATTAAGTCAGGTTCCAAATCAAGGTGAAGGAGGCTATTTACAAATAGCCCAAAAACATGGAGAACAAAATTGACGCCGGCAAGTGCGGGCTGAGAGCTTCCAATCGCTCTTCAGTCTGCGGCACAGTTCCTGTCTTGAGCGCAGAATAAAATGGCTGAAGCGATGAATTCGTCGCGTGGACGGCCTGATGGCCGGAGGCGTACACCGTTAGTATCAGGGTCACCATCAATGAGAGTTTGCTTCGATCATCGATGAACTCCGCCCTCTGAAAAAGCGTCCTAATGCTCCAAGTTGGGTCATTGTCTTTCCTATTTGTGGAGGTCCTGGCAAACGCTACGGCCTCATCTATTTTCACTTGGTCTTTTTGACTCAGTTGGACGGTGATGTGCGTCTTGAGCTTGGTGGAGTGCTTGTACAGCGACTGAGTATCGAAATGCTGATATCGCTCAATCTCTTCATCGCCTGCCTCTTGCAAATAGGCGGCATTAATGGCCAGTTCCGCCATCGTACGGCTGATTGCCAGTATCTCTTCAACGAAAACTTCGCCTGAGAGTAGATATGCCGCTCTCGCCTGCTCCCGAAGCTTAAGTAGTGACGTGAACAATAGTAGTAGTCGAATAGAAGGTTCGGCTTCTTTAGTACCTTCTTGATATTCTTCGAGCAAAACTTGTCTGAACGAGCCCACTCGAAGCAACTCTGTTCTCACTGCTCGTTCTGCTTCCAATGTCTGACCTCCTACCCTAAGCCGGTCAATCGTGTTGGCCGTCTATTCTTCGACTTTCTTTTTGTTTCTGGGGCGGGTTTTGAACCAGATGGGGGAGCCGATGAAGCCGAAGTTTTCGCGGATCTGGTTGGCGAGGAAGCGCTCGAAGGCGAAGTGGAGTTTGACGTCCTTGTCGGTGAAGAGGACGAACGTCGGTGGGGCGACGGCGGCCTGGGTCATGTAGTAGATCTTGACGCGGCGGTTCATGGGGACAGACGCGCGCTGGAAGTCGACGCGGGCGAGGAAGCGGTTCATCTGGCCGGTGGTGACGCGCTTGCGGCGCTCGCGGGCGACGAGTTCGACTTTTTTGAAGAGGCCCTCGATGCCGCGGCCAGAGGTGGCGGAGAGGAAGACGATGGGGGCGTAGTCGAGGAACTTGAGGTGGTCGCGGACTTGCTGCTCGTAGATTTTGGGGTCGGCGGGTTGCGCCGAGTTGCTAGTTGCTAGTTGCTGGTTGCTAGTTGAAGACTGGCCCGCGCGGTTGGTGTTGGGGTTGGAGTTGGTGGCGCGGGAGTTGGTGGCGGGATGGGTGATGAGGTCCCACTTGTTGACGACGATGATGACGGAGCGGCCGGACTCGTGGGCATAGCCGCCGATGTTGGCGTCGAGGGCGTGGACGCCTTCTGTGGCGTCGAGGACGAGGAGCGAGACGTCGGCGGCTTCGAGGTGCTTGCGGGCCATGATGACGGAGAGCTTCTCGGCCATGAGCTTGGTCTTGCCCTTGCGGCGGATGCCGGCGGTGTCGACGAAACGGAAGTCGTGCGAGCCGCGGGTGACGACCTCATCGACAGCATCCCGAGTTGTACCGGCTATCGGAGAAACGATGGCGCGGTCGGAGCCGGTGAGGGCGTTGAGCAGGGTCGACTTGCCGACGTTGGGACGGCCGATGATGGCGATTTTGGTTTCGTGGGATTCGAAGGAGCCGTGGGAGCGGAGGAGACGGGGGCGGTCGGCCGAGTTGCTAGTTGTTAGTTGCTGGTTGTTAGTTGAAGGCAAGAGCGCGGCGCCGGGGGGTTCGGCGAAGTCGGGGCCGGTTGCGTCCTCGTCCAACTCATCGGCCTCGGTGAGGAAGGCTTCGGGGGCGGCGACGGCGGGGGTTTCGGGGAGGGCGGCGAAGACCTGGTCGAGCAGGTCGCCGATGCCTAGGCCGTGCTCGGCGGAGATGGGGAGGACGTTGCGAAAGCCGAGGCGGCGGAAGTTTTCCGCCTGGGGCTGGAGGGCTTCGGTGTCGATTTTGTTGACGGCGAGGAAGACGGGCTTGCCGCCGCGGAGGAGCAGGCGGGCGAGCGCGAGGTCGGGGGCGGCCAGCTCGGTGCGGCCGTCGATAACCATTATTATTGCGTTCGCTTCGCTCAGGGCGACCTGCGCCTGGCGAAAGATTTCGGCGGGGATAAGGGCGGGGTCGTCGGGGATGATGCCGCCGGTGTCGACGAGGCGGGCCGCGGCGGATTGCCAGTCGACGAGGCCGTAGATGCGGTCGCGGGTGATGCCGGGCTCGTCGCCGACGATGGAACGGCGCGAGCCGGTGAGGCGATTGAAGAGGGTCGACTTGCCGACGTTGGGGCGGCCGCAGATGGCGATTAAAGGCAGGTTCGAGGTTCGAGGTTCAAGGTTCGAGGTGAGGTCGATCTGGTTCGAGAGTTGCTCGGCGCGGTCCCACTGGCGGAGATCGTCGGCGGTGGCGTCGGGAGCTGGATCAAAGTGGGGGCGGCCGATGTTGGCGGAGTTGGGGGTGTGGCGGCCTACGATGTGGTCGGCGGGGCGGGCGGGCTTCTTTCCCACCTCAGACGGTGAAGCTGTCTGAGATGGGGCACCCGGTCTGGGGCTGCCGCGCTTGGGGGTCAGGGTGCGGCGGGGTTCTTTCTCGGGAGAGCGGCTGGGGGTGCGCTTCTTCTTTTCGAGCGCAGCCTTTTTGGCGGAGAGCGCTTTGCGCTTGCGCGGGTCGACCGCGCCGGTGGTGGGGGCGACGCGGGGGGCGCGGCCTTTCCTGGGGCGGGTGGATGCCTGGCGATGCTTCTTGCCGAGGCGTTTGCGGTCGTCGCGCTGCGCCATTGGGGGATTCTCCGAGACGCTGAGCGCCTGGATTGATTATAGGGATCAGGCGCGGGAGGATTTGAGGCGGTCGCTGAGGAGTTGGATGGCACGGAGGGAGCTGAGGGCTGCGCCTTGTTGCCAGCCGAGGTCGTGGCTGACGTGGTCGCCGACGAAGTAGATGGGGCCGTCGGGTTCGATCAACGTTGCGTAGCCGGCGCCAAGCGAGTCGTCGGCGAACGCGCTCTCGCTGGGGCCGTAGGACGCGATCCACGAGCCCTGGTTGTGGGGAATGTGCGACCAGCCCACGTAGATGGGCTTTTCGAGTTCGCGGCCGTGGCCGGGGTGGAGGCGCTCGATGGAGTGGCGGGAGGCGGCGAATTTCTGCTCGAGGGTGAGGCGGTCAAACTCGGGCGTGGAGTCGAAGCCGTAGCCGCTGACCAGGACGCCGCGCTCGGCGAAGAGGTTGGCAGAGGGGAACCAGACGGGCGTGCAGCCGGTGGCGAGGAACTCAAGGCCGCCGTAGATGTTGTAGTCCTGCTCCCAAAAGCGGCGGCTCTCCCAGGCGATTTTGTAGGCGCCGGCGTAGGTGCACTCGTCGATGACTTTCTTGTAGGGCGCGCTGAAGTCGTTAGGCGTCTTCTTGAGGATGGTGAGCGGCATGCCGCAGAAGCAGAAGTCGGCTTCAATGGATTTGGGCTGGCCTTGCTGGGTGTAGCCGACGCGAACGCCCTTGGCGGTCTTGCGGATCTCGGTGACGGGCGAGTTGAACTGGACGGTGTCGCCGAGGGCCTTGGCGAAGGCGTAGGGGATGCGGTCCATGCCGCCGACGGGCTGGAACATGGTGGCCTGCATTTCGAACTGCTCCTCGAAGAGGATGCCGTCCCAAAAGTCGGCGTCGAGCAGGGTGTGCATGTCGATGGGCTGGCTGAGGACGCCGGTTTCGGTGCCTGCGCCGGGGGGCTTGATGTAGCCGGCATCCTGGCTTCCGGCGTATTTGCCGGCGTTGTCGAGGGAGCCGTAGGTGCGGAGGAAGCTGAGCATGCGGTCGCGATCGGTGGCGGTGATGTCCTGGTCGAGCGCGCCGTTGCGAACGCACTTGGCGAGCAGCTCGCTGACGTGGCCGCGGGCGTCGTTGATGACCTGGCGCTGCACCATGGGTTTGCCGCCGTTGGCTCGGTCGTTCTGCAGGTAGGTGGAGCGGCTGGTGTTGACCTCGACCTGGAGCTCGACGCCGAGCTTGCGGCAGTAGCCGAGGATAGTGGTGTGGATGGACGGCAGGCGCGCGGGGCCGACGTTCTGATAGTTGCCGGGGTCGAAGGCGCAGGTCTGGGTGGTGCCGTCGAGGAAGGCGATGGTGTCGCCGCCGCGGACGGTCCAGTTGCGGCCGCCGGGACGGGAGCGGGCTTCGAGGACGGTGCAGTCGAAGCCGAGGGCACGCATCTCGTAGGCGGCGACCAGGCCGGAGATGCCGCCGCCGAGGATGACGACCTTGACACCTTTGCCAGCGTTGGGCGCGACGGAGAGAGAGAACTTCTCCTGCGCGAGCGCGGGCATGAGGCCCATGGACTGCATGGTGAGAAAGGCAGCGCTGTATCCGCCAGCCTGGCCTACGCGCAGGAGGAAGTCACGCCGGGAGAGAGCCATGGGTCACCTCGACTTCGAGTGAGATTGGGAGTGGAGGTTCTATTGTGCCATGGGTTGGATTGGGCTACGCGGCTTTGGAGGTGCGCGTGAAGGTCTTAATGGTTGGGAGGGACTTGATCGCTCTGCCGGACTTCCGCAACGCGAGGCGGATTTCGTAGAGGCTTTGCAGGTTGAGCCAGAACTCGGCGCTGGTGCCGAAGAAGTGGGCGAGGCGGAGAGCGGTGTCGCCGGTGATGGAGCGGCGGCCGTTGAGGATCTGGGTGATGCGGTTGGTGGGCACGCCGATCTGGCGGGAGAAGGCGGCGGCGCTGAGGTTAAGTTCGGTGAGTTCTTCGGCGAGATGCTCGCCCGGGTGATTAGGTGCCATCGGGGGTCTCCTTGCAGCTCTTCCATCCAGTGCAAGGCCGCAGTTCCATGAGGCAGTGTATGACGAATCGCCCACATTTTTTTGCCCTCTGATGCCCGGACTAAAGTCCGGGCCTATCTCAGAAGCAAAAACAACAGCAGAGGCAAGAGCAGAAGCAGAAGCAGAAGCAACAGCTGCAGGCGGTTCCCCTACTAGCACTGGCGGACGCTGATTACGGGGCACGGAGCGGTGAGGAGAATCTGGGTGAGGCTGGTGCCGAAGACCTCGCGGGCAAAGGAGTTCTTGTGGACGCCGAGCGCGATGAGGTCGACGCCGAGCCCGCGGGCCAGGTTGCAGACGGTGGTCCCGACCTTTCCTTCGGTAATGTGGATGTCGGTGCCGGGGGGAACCACAGACTGAATCTTTTCGCGGATGACATGGATGGCTTCCGGTTTGGTTCCGGGAGGCACCACGCGAAGCGAAGACAGCCTGGCGCCGGTGCGTTGCCGAATCCCGAGAGCAAAGCTGAGGCCGCAGAGGGTCTCGGGGCAGAAATCTCCGGCGAAGAGAATGTGACGGACGTCTGCGTTGTCCCAGCTGGGCTGGTTTTTGGCGATGCCGACCGTGAGCACCGGAATGGTGAGAGTGCGGATGAGCCGCTCGGCGATGGAGCCGAGGAACAGCCCGTGAACCCCGCGCCCGCCGTGGGTTGCGAGGACAAGCAGATCGATGTTGCGATGGCGCGCGACTTCCCTTACCTGCTCCACCACGCTGCCTTCGCGCAGCAGCGCGGTGCAGGGCACACCGTAGCCGGATGCCAACTGCTGCATCTTGTCCAGATCGGATTCGAGGTCGGCGACCAGCTTGGCCAGGGCTCCGGGAAGGACGTTGGCCATGCCGGTGCTGGTGAGATGGGCCATGACGTGAACCAGCCACAGGGAGGCTTGGTAGATTCTGGCCACCTCGACCGCGCGCTGGAAGGCAACCTGCGATGCGTCAGTGAAATTGACCGGGAGCAGGATTCTGTTGATGTGGGGAACATTGACGGGAAGGGAAACTGGGTTGGCTGCCATGGCCTCAACCTCGCATCCATTATGAACCTATGGCGGGACAGGCAAGTGACGGGGGTCACTGTTGAGTTGACGGTGTGCGCGGGTCGAAGGGAGCAGCTACATCGGCGGCGAGACGCCGGCGCAATAGGGCGGCGGGGCGGTTGTTCCGGATTATGGGCGCAGAAAAATCGCGGCACACATTTGGAGTGTGCCGCGATTGCTTTGCTGTCGTATGGTGGATTGCTAGGCCGCGAAGCGACGGCGTGCAGCCCCGACAAGCCCGACCAAGCCAGTGCCCAACAGCACGAAGCTGGAAGGCTCGGGAGTTGTGCCGGTTGGGATCGGGGGTGGGGTGCCCACGAAGATGTTGGCGAGCACACCGTTCGGGCCACCTGAGCTGTGGTCGTCGTAGATTGACTCAGACCAGCCGTTTGGATCAAGCCCTTCCCAGCCGATGAACGTACCAGTGGCGTTGTCCGAAGGGCTGAACTGCGAATAGATGGATTGCCCATTCCACTGAGCCGTCATCGTGACATAGAAGTTGCCGACATCCGCGCACCAGTAATACTGAGGCTCATTGTAGATGCCGTCGTTGATCGTGCAAGCCGCGTTCGGGGCGCTCGTAGCACCGGGATACTGGTTGGGATACTCGTCGTCGTAGTCGTCGGCGAAGAGGTCTTGTGCATACAGTCCGCCGCTCCAGTTGATGAGGGGATCCGAATATGCCGATATGGTGCCGAGGCTCACGGTCTGGACGACGCCATTATTAAGGCCCTGATACCCCGTCAGCGTCAGTTGGACGTCGGTGAAATCATAGCCTGTGGTATTGCTGATGGTTAGTTCGGCGTCATCGCTCACGTATTGGCCATAATAGCCGTCGATGGTGGAGATTGGGGTTGGATCGGCCAACGCGGAGTGCATAGGCAGAACCAGGAGACCTGCAGTGATGGAAAGTACAGCAAGCTTGCGTTTCATTCGGGAAGTACCTCGAATTTGGAATTTTTGAAGAGGGTTCGTGTAACATCACAAGCATTTTGCGGGCCGAAGTCAGGGTTTTGTCGCTGAAATCTATCTGTTTTGTAATCAGAGGGTTGAGTCGGAGGGGAGGCTGCCCAGCCAGTTACGGAGGGAGCGCTCACCGCAATGATTTGCATAGTTTGAGGGAAATCCCTTGTCCTTGGAATGGGGAAACTGAGGGGATGCTGGGGTGGGGAATCAGGCCGCGAGGGGGTGAGACTGAGCGGCTCTGAAGGGGTGGTTGATAGGTAAGGAACCTGGGCTGATTCCCGGCCAGGGATTGTCTCCGTCCTGTAACATGCGGAGCCTAGGGTGACTTTATGCGGCTTAGTTTTGCGATTCCTGCGTACAACGAAGAGGCTTACCTGGGGGCGTGTCTGGAATCGATTCTGGCGCAGACGCGGGAGCTGGGCGAAGCGGTTGAGATCCTGGTGGTTAACAACGCCAGCACCGACCGCACGCGCGAGGTTGCGCTCGGATATCCGGGCGTTCGCGTGGTGGACGAGCCGCAGAAAGGGCTGACGTTTGCGCGGCAGGCGGGCTTTCGGGCGAGTACGGGCGAGCTGATCGCGAACGTCGATTCGGACTCGCGGCTGACGCCCGGCTGGGTGCAGCGGGTGCTGGACGAGTTCGCGGCGGACCCGAAGCTGGTGGGGCTGAGCGGGCCGTTTATCTAC
>PLUT01000329.1 GCA_003162875.1 Granulicella sp. | reverse complement strand
TCAGACACTACCTAAAGCCCACATTTTCGCTGTCCTCTGATGCCCGGATTAAAGTCCGGGCCTATCTCAGAAGCAAAAACAGCAGCGGCACCGATTCGTCAGACGCTGCCTAACCCTGCTGCTACCTGGGGCCACGGGCAGGCGCGCTCGACGGAGGCGGCGGCGGGGAGTAGTGAGGAGCCCGTAGTGGCGGTGGCGGGGAGTGGTGAGGGGCCGGCGGTGGCGTGTACCGGGGCTGCGATGGTGGAGGAGAATACATGGGATGCGCGGGAGGCGGAGCCGAGCTGCGCTGGGCCGGAACGCTGGGCGGCGGCTGCCATTGCGTCTGCGGAGCCGGCCGCGCGGCAGGAGTGGCCGCCGCCGGACGGGCTGGTTCGCTGTATGAAGTTGCGGGCGCGGGCCTGCTGGCTGGCGTCGCCGGACTGGAACCCCGTGCTGGACGACCGGAGGACTGCGATCCCGGGGCGGTATAGACGACCGCCGGCCGCGTGCCGGCAAGCCCAAGGACAGGGGCGTGGGTCGTGGAATCCACGGGATAATCGCGGCGCAAAGAGGAACCCGTGGCTACGCCTCCAGAGTTTGAATTGGCATGAAGCGGAGCAATCGGCGTGGCGGTTAGGCCAGCGATCCGGCGTGCCCCCTGCTGCACCGGCCTGGCGGTAGGTCTGGATGTGGCGCTGGTATGAACCGGGATGAGCGGCCGCTCCGGGCCACGACCGGGAACCGGAACTCGAATCGGCCGGTAGCCGACGGGAAACACAGCGATGTTGACGGGCTGGCCACCCCCGATGAATCCCCAGCCGAAAGCTCCGCAACCTGCCCCCGGCGCCCATCCCCAACCGAAGCCGCCGAAGTAGGACCAGTTGCCGCAGCGATAGGGAGTCCAGCCCCAGGCATAACCCGACGCCCAGAGGTAGCCGACGCCGGGATACTGGACCCATGACCCGTATCCATAGGGATCGAAGCCGGAGTCGTCGACCGCGAGTTCCGGCTGCCACACCGGCCCCTGGCCGGGAACGTCATACCAGGTCCCGTTGGCGTCCAAATCGGACCAGCCGTAACCCTGCGCGCCCGCGTAGTTGTTGCGGACGTCGGTGGCGTCAGCGGCCTGCGCGGCGGCGGACTGATCGAGGTCCTCGTTCCACTGGTCCCAGGTGTCGGGCACAACGCCCTGGGTCAGCGTGTAGCTGGACTGGTCGGCATCGACGCTAAGGCTCTCGCCGGTGCGCACGTCTGCCTGGAAGCCGTTCTGGCGCTCCACGTGAGCGGTGCCGTCGAGTACCGAGAAGATCGCCGGCGGCTCATCGAAGTTGACGCGGACGGTGGCGTTCTCGACCGGCGAAACGATGTCTCCGCCCGCATTGAGCCAGTAGCGGTACTGCGGCGTGGCGCGCAGTTCTGCGTACGCGAGCCCATGCAGCAGACTGAGATTGGTGGTAAAGACGCCGCTGGGATCGACCGCGAGTTCGTCGAGTGAAAGCGCGCTGTTGGGTGTGAGCCGAACCACGCTGCCGTCCTCGAACTCGACCTCGGCCTGACCATCCTGGGCAGTGACAATCTGGACGCCGGACAGCAGCGGCAGGTTGAGTTGCGCGGGCACGCTGGCGGCGCCGCCGGCCTGATTGACCATGACCGTACCCTGCAGATAAGTAAGCCGGGCAGCGCGGGTTGCGGGAGCGGAGTCGGCCGCGTGTGCGGGAACCAAGAGGGCGAAGCTGGCGATGCCGAGAACAAAGGCGGCAACGATGGTGCGGTGGAAGGCGAATCCTGAGCCGGTCATGCATGGCCTCCGTGCGAAAACACAACCCAATCCATGAGACTACCGCGGACCTCGAAATGTTTCGGTCCGCAGGACATTATCCTGCGCAATTCGAAGCCGTTATGCCCGGGAGCGGCTTCGATTTGGGACCTTCAGAATCGCAGTCCTAACCGAACCCACCATTCTGGTTCCGCGCACGAGGCGTGTCAACTGAATCCGGTCAGCGCGGCGAGTCGACATCGGGTATCTGGGCGAGCAGCGCGCCGGCGCGGGTCCGAACGCGCTCCATCACGTCCGGGTCGTCGGCGATGGAGTGCAGGGTTGGCGCAATGGTTTGCAGTTCGAGGGCGTGGCCCGCCGATACCTCCTGCGCCAGAAAGGTCATCGCCGCGTCCAGGCCGAGGCGGTCATAACGATGCAGGCGGTCCAGTTCGCGGCCTTCATCCATGGTTTCGGCGATGCCCTCGAAGATGTCGGTGAGCGCCTGCACATCCTTGCTTTCGGTGTAGTTGTAGGTGCAGGAGCCGGAGCCGTCGGACCCGCGATAGGTCAGGGTCTTGGTGCCGGTGTCGGCGATGTTTTTCGCTTTGGAGGCACAGGGGATGTTGAAGAGCTTGAGCTGCCGAGCGAGCGAGAAGATGCGGGCGGTGGTGGCGGGAGAGAGGGTAATGGGACTATGAAAGCTTTGCGGCGGCAGCTCAGCCGACGCGGCCGGCCCGCTGGATGGCGGGATTTCCTGGCCCTGGTAAGCGCCGGTTGTGTCCCGATTGACGATGAACCGGTACGTGGGGACAGGAAGGCCCTTGCGGTCGAAGGAAAAGGAGACCTGGGCGAGAGACGACGAGGCGGGCTGGGCAGGCGATGGCGAGTCCTGCGCGCGCAGCGGGGCGAACGATGCAACGAGCACCAGCGCGATGCTGGACAAACGCGCCAGCCTCATCGGCCCGCTCCCTGGAGTTGGAGCGTCTGCGCGGTGTGGATGTGGCAGATGGCGATAGCGAGAGCGTCGGCGGCGTCGGGCGACTCGGGCGGGCCGTCGAGCGCGAGCAGGCGGGTGACCATGAACTGCACCTGCTGCTTGGCGGCGAGGCCGTAGCCGGTGACGGAGGACTTGATGGTGAGCGGCGAGTATTCGGAGACGGGGAGGTTGCAGGTGGCGGCGGCCAGCATGGCGACTCCGCGGACCTGGCCGAGCTTGAGCGCGGATTTGGCGTTGGCGGAGAAGAAGACCTCCTCGATGGCGACACAGTCGGGGGCGTGCAGGGCCATCAGCGCGGTGAGTTCGGCGTAGACCTGCGCGAGACGCTGCGGGGTCTTCTCTTTCTTGTTGAGGCGAATGGTTCCTGCGGCGCAGTGAGTCAGTTTGGGCGTGCGCGCGGAAGGGTCCATCTCGACTACTCCGTAGCCGGTGAACTCGGTGCCGCAGTCGATTCCAAAGACGCGCATGGGGAGAGTGTAAACCGCAGAGGATCAGGGAGCGATAGTGGAGTAGGTTCGAGGCACTGGGTTTGAGGCTCGAGGTGATTGCGAGTCGTATACTTAGTAGAGAGGAACGGGGTATGGAATCGGAATCGCTCGTTGAATCTCCAGAGTTCGTGACGCTCTATCGCCGCGCGTTTGCGGAGTATGGGGCGCAGGCGCTTTGGAACATGCGGGTTCTGGAGACGCCCACGCCCGAGGATGGCCTGGTGGTGGCGCGAGCTCTGCGGGTGGAGGGCAATATGGGCGCACGGTTTCTGGCCGAGGCGATCGAACGGGCTTGCCGTGCCGCTCTCTAGAATCCAGAGCGATATCTTGCGGGTTCTTGCCTCGCAGCGCGACCCGGAGAGCTACATTGCGGGTGCGACGCCGCTGAACCGCGATGCGGTGCGTTATTCGGGCGACATCGACATCTTCCACGATCGGGAGGAGCGTGTCGCAGCGGCCGCCCTGGCGGACGCCCAAACACTTGAGGCTGCGGGTTTCAGTGTCAGATGGTTGCGGCAGTTTCCTTCCATCCACGCCGCTGAAATCGGGCGTGCGGATTTACATACGCGCCTTGAGTGGGTTGTCGACAGCGATTTTCGCTTCTTCCCGACGGTGCCGGATGAGGTTTTCGGGTACGTCCTGCATCCGGTAGACCTGGCCGTGAACAAGGCCATGGCCGCCGCCGGACGCAGGGCAGTGCGGGATCTCGTCGACCTAGTGACGGTGCATGAAACAACCCTCCCGCTTGGGGCGGTGGTGTGGGCGGCGGTGGAGAAATCGCCAGGGTTTACGCCTGAGGGATTGATCGCCGAGATCAGGCGGAACTCTCACTATCCTGCTGCAGAATGGAGGGCGCTGGAGACGACGATTCCGCTTGACCCGAAGCAGGTGACTCAGCAGCTTCGCTCCATTCTGGACGATGCGGAGGCCTTCATTGGGCGGATGCCTTCAGAGAAGGCGGGGCTTCTGTTCCTGGAGGGCGGGAAGGTGGTGCAGCCAGATCCCGACCGGCTAAAGGGCTATTCAACTCACGCCGGACAGCGGCGCGGCCAATGGCCCAGCAGCCCGGAGATTGCCGCCGCTATGCTAGCGCGCTATCGCAGCTAGTGAGGGTCGGCGGAGACATCACCGGGAGATGCCTTCGAGCGGGGAGCTGGCGGTGGCGTAGAGGCGGCGGGGCATGCGGCCGGCGAGGTAGGCCTGGCGGCCGGCGAGCACGCCGTGCTGCATCGCTTCGGCCATGAGGATGGGATTGGCGGCTTCGGCGATGGCGGTGTTCATGAGGACGCCGTCGAAGCCGAGTTCCATGGCGAGGGTGGCGTCGGAGGCGGTGCCGACGCCGGCGTCGACGATGAGCGGGACTTCGGTGATCATCTCGCGGAGGATGCGGAGATTGGCAGTGTTGCGCAGGCCGAGACCGCTGCCGATAGGCGCGCCGAGAGGCATGACCGCAGCGGCTCCGGCGTCGATAAGGCGCTTGGCGAAGACGATGTCGTCCGAAGTGTAGGGCAGGACGGTGAAGCCTTCCTTGACCAGGACGCGGGTGGCTTCGAGAGTGGCCTGAATGTCGGGGTAGAGGGTGGCCTTGTCGCCGATGACTTCGACCTTGACCCAGTCGGAGATGCCGACTTCGCGGCCGAGGCGCGCGGTGCGGATAGCTTCTTCGGCGGTGTAGCAGCCGGCGGTGTTGGGCAGGAGGAAGTAGCGCTGGGGATCGAGGAAGTCGAGGAGCGACTCGCGGGAGCGGTCGAGGTTGACGCGGCGGACGGCGACGGTGACCATCTCGGCGCCGGAGGCCTCGATCGCGGCCTGGGTTTCGGGACCGTCCTTGTACTTCCCTGTTCCGACAATGAGGCGTGACTGAAAGGCGCGGCCGGCGATGACGAGAGGATGCATAACGGCAGTTTACAGTTCTCAGTTGTCAGTTGTCAGGGTTGCGCGATAAGCGTGCAACAAGCAGAAGGCCCGCGCTCAGGATGAGCGGCGGGCCTTCTGGCGGTGATCTGCTGAGATTGACCTGAGGCGTCCTCTCTTTGGACGGGCCTCGGCGTAGAACTTCGTTGGAACGCCAGGACTAGAGCAGGACGCGCTCTAAGCCTCAGTCACCTCACGTAGCGTTGTGCAACTATTACTGTCAATTTTCATAGGCTGGACCATCCTCCTTTCCCGTGTAGATTGAATCTAGCGGCAGACCGCGAAGAAATCAAGTGGCGCGGGTTGCGGCGTGGGATTTCAGCATCTTACGGATGGCGGCTGGAGATGAGCGCCCGAAGGATGGGACGATGAAACCTGCAACGATCATTGGACTGCTGCTGATTGTGCTGGGCATTGTGGGGTTTGTGGTAGGCGGCGTGAGCTTCACGCAAATCAAGAAGGACGCGCAGATCGGGCCGGTGGAGATCAATCACCAGTCGACGACGACGTATCCGATCTCGCCCGTGCTGAGCGGACTGGCGCTGGTGGGTGGGATTGTGCTGGTGGTGGTTGGGGTCCGGCGCGGGGCTTGATTTTTGTCGCTTGTGTTGGCCGGAATATATCCTAGGGGGATATACTATATTTGGGCGAGGCGCAGGAATGCCGTCGCGACTAACTAAACCAAGGGCGGCAACTTCGACATGTACGTTTGCACGGCATTCATACATCGCGGCGAGGATGGAGGCTGGATGCTTCCCCTCCCTTTTCTCTGCAGACGACTGGCGGCGCTGGCTGGGCTGGCGGCTGGATTGATCTTCGGGTTGGCCGGCAGCGCGGCGGCGCAGGCGACGGACGCGGCTCCGCAGGCCCAAGCGCCGGCTGATCCGGCGATGTTTCCTCATCCGGACACCACCCGCTACTTCATCACCGGGCAGGCCAACATTATCTTCCAGGCGCATGGGCCGTTCCACTCGCCGTATGAGGGGACGAACAGCCTGCTTGCGCGCGGCGAGTACAAGCCGTCGCTGGTGGGCACGCTGTTTATGGGCTTCGAGCTGGTGCGCAATCCTGCGCGCCATCTTGAAGCGATCTACGATGAGGAGTCGGCGGGCGGCCGTGGCATCAGCGAGGCGCTGGGGCTGGCCGGGTTTACCAATCTCGACGTGGTGCGCAACCCAACGCTGGGCCCAGTGCCCTACCTGGCGCGCGTGCAACTGCACCAGACGATCGGGCTCTCCGGCAAGATGGTGGAGGCGGCGCGTGGGCCGTTTTCGCTGGCGACCGAGACGCCGGAGCGGCGGCTGGAGTTGCGTGTGGGCAAGCTGGGGCTGCCGGACGCGTTCGACCTGAACAGCGTGGGGACTGACAGCCATCTGCAGTTCATGAACTGGACGGTGGACAACAACGGGGCGTGGGACTACGCGGCAGACACGCGCGGCTACACCTATGGGGCGATCGCCGAGTACGACGACAAGAACTGGACGGCGCGCTATGGCGGCGCGTTGATGTCGACGGTGGCGAACGGGATTGACCTGGACTGGAACATTGGGCGGGCCAGCGAGCAGAACATGGAGTTCGAGTGGCGGCATGGTCTGCTGGGCGGGTTGGTTGCGCCGCAGCGCAAGGGCGTGGTGCGGGCGCTGAGCTACGCGAACCATGCGCATATGGGGCTGTATCGCGATGCCGTGAAGGCGTACCTGGCAGGGACGGACAAGACGCCGGACATTACCAAGCACGAGAGCTACGGTGCGGTGAAGTATGGATTCGGACTCAACGTGGAGCAGGAGGTGAGCGACAACCTGCGGGTGTTTGGGCGGTTTGGGTGGAACGAGGGGCAGCATGAGTCGTTCTGCTACACCGAGGTGGACCAGACGTTTGAGTTCGGCGGGGACTTTGCGGGCCGGGGTTGGGGTCGCGCGAACGACAAGGTTGGGCTGGCGTTTGTGTCGAATGCGATCAAGCGCGACCACCAGGAGTACTTGAAGCTGGGTGGGCTGGGATTCATTCTGGGGGATGGAAACCTGAACTACGCGCGCGAAGACATCCTGGAGGGGTACTACAACGTGCATACGTGGCGCGGGGTTTACTACGCGCTGGATGCGCAGTACATCAACCACCCGGGGTACAACCAGGACCGCGGGCCGGTGCTGGTGGAATCCGTGCGGATGCATGTTGACTTTTGAGATTTGCCACCCCCATCCCCCATACCGATTACTTCGCTCATTCCGTGTTAGATAGCCCCGGACCCCGCACATTTATTGTGCCCCATCTCTCAGGCGACTGCGGGGTTTACTACGCGCAAGATGCGCAGTGCCTGAACCACCCGGGGTACAACCAGGACCGCGGCCAGTGCTGGTGAAGTCCGTGCGGATGCATGTTGACTCTTAAGATTTGCCCCCCCACTCCCCTATACCCGCTACTTCGCTCATTCTGTGTTAGATAGCCCCGGACCCCGTACATTTTTTGTGCCCCACCTCTCAGGTGACCGTAGTTTTGGCCGGTGCACGATTGCGGTCTGCAGGTCCTGTCGGGCGTGGGCCCGGCACGACACTGAAACTCAATTCCCCACTTTTTAATTTTATCGTGCCTGTCAAGCAGGGGCTGTGGATAAGGAGGGACGAAAACTAGGCGGGGCGGCCCGGACAGGTGCTCGAAGTCTTGAGATTTTAGCGCGGGCCTACAGCCCGCTGGGTTCGATTGACACCCTACCTGGGGCGTCGCCCCA
>PLUT01000374.1 GCA_003162875.1 Granulicella sp. | reverse complement strand
CGGCGGATACGACCACAACTGGATACTCAACGGGAAAAATGGCGAAATGAAACTGGCCGCGAAGGTCTACGACCCGAAGAGCGGGCGCGTGCTGACCGTGACCACGACCCAGCCGGGAGTGCAGTTCTACTCCGGCAACTTCCTGGACGGAAGCTTCAAGGGCAAATCCGGCGTGGCTTACAAGAAGTACGCAGGGCTGTGCCTGGAGACGCAGCACTATCCCGACTCGCCCAACCAGCCGGACTTTCCCAGCACGCTGCTGAAGCCGGGCGAGACCATGCACTCCACCACCGTGTTCACGTTTTCAACGCAGAAGTAAGCGAGCTGTTCGTTGCCGGTTCTAATTATCAGATAGGCCCGGACTTTAGTCCGGGCAATACGGCGGTGATGGGCTGGGGCTTTAGGCAGTGTCTGGCGAATCGGCACCGCTGTTGTTTTTGCTTCTGAGATAGGCCCGGACTTTAGTCCGGGCATCAGAGGGCGGCAAAAATGTGGGCTTTAGCCCCTGGGACAAGCCTTATATGGTGGGCGGGGTGTCCATGCGTTGCGCGTATGGTGTCGATGAAGAGACCCAGGGATAGGAATCGAGCCGCTTCTTCGCTGGATTATTGAGGATGTAGAAGGTCTGGTTGCGGAGGTCTTCCTCATCGACCACGCGGTGGGCGTGGTAGCCGTCCTGCCATATCTCGCCTGAGAAATCCTTGCGCACGGCGAAGGAAAATCCGCCCTTGATGAGTTGAGCGCAGCGTTCGATGGCGACCTCGGGTGCTGGGGTGAGCAGGATGTGGACGTGGTCGGGCATGACGACGAAGGCGTGAAGTTGGAATCTGCCGGCGTCGCGATAGCGGAAAAGTGTGGCGATGAAGAGTTCGGCGGTTGCGGTGCGTTGGAAGAGGCGGCGACGTTGGTGAGCTATGGCAGCGAGGGCGTAGATATGGGGTTTGAGGCGCATGGTGGGAGGGCGTGTCCCGGGGGCTGAAGCCCCTTGTTTCTCGGTGGCCGGTAATGCCCGGACTAAAGTCCGGGCCTATCTCAGAGGCAAAAGCAACGACAGGAGGGAGTGTACTCCGTGGCTTTGGTGGGGCCAACGGTCAACATGGAACGCCGCCCTCACGTTCGCGCGAGCCTGCCGTGGAAGCGGCCGTCCCCACCACCGCGAATCCTCAGAGCTTCTAAGGTCACCCAACCACTCCCCAACCCGCCGTCATTCTGCGCGACGCGCAGAATCTCAGTAGCTGTCTTTGGGCGGGCACCTACATCTCCGAGGCGCCGAATCGCGGTTCCCATGCTTGACAGGCACGGTAAAATAGAAGGTAGGAGCAAAGAGGCGCGCGGCGTAATGCCTGGCCCTTTACTGGCTGACAATGCAGGGGGAAACCATTATGAATCAGGGTTTTGCGGTATCTTCTTTAGAATCTAGATCTTGCTAGCTAACTCGTTTGTTATCTAGATCATGCAGATTTGGATATGGAGGGTAGGGGTGGGGCAAAGATCACAGCTTCAGCTTGCGCTTCAGGTCTTCTGCGATGAGCTTGCCGTGGAAGCGGCCGTTCTCGATAAATATTTCGTTGGTGCGCTCGCCGGCGACGATGACGCCGGCGAGGTAGATGCCGGGGACGTTGGATTCCAGCGTGGCCGGGTCGCAGACGGGGCAGCGGTCGTTGGCCTCGTCCAGTTTCACGCCCAACCGCTCGATAAACCCGAAGTCGGGGTGATAGCCGATGAGAGCGAAGACAAAGTGGTTGGGCAGCGAGACCGGGCCGGCGGGCGTGGCCAGGGTGACGTCGTCTTCCGTGATCTGCGCGACGGTTGAATTGAAGTAGGCCTTGATCTCGCCGTTCTTGATGCGGTTGTTGATGTCGGGCAGGATCCAGTACTTGACGTGGGGCTGCATCTCGGCGCCGCGGTAGGCCACGGTGACGCGGGCGCCATGGCGCCATAAGTCGAGCGCGGCGATGGCGGCGGAGTTCTTGCCGCCGATGACCAGCACGTCGAGGCCGAAGTAGGGATGCGGCTCGTGGTAGTAGTGCTTGACCTTGGAGAGCGATTCGCCGGGGATGGAGAGGTAGTTGGGCAGGTCGTAGTAGCCGGTGGCGACGACCAGCTTGCGGACGCGATGGGTACTGGCGCGGCCGAAGCGGTCTAGAGTATGGACGGCAAAGTCGCCGTCCGAACCCTCTACGCGCTCGACCGTCTGGTACTGGCGGACGTCGAGCGAATAGTGCTCGGCGACCTTGCGGTAGTACTCGAGGGCCTCGCTGCGGGTGGGCTTCTGGTTGGGGCTGGAGAAGGGCATGTCGCCGATCTCCAGTAGCTCGGGAGTGGTGAAGAAGGTCATGTGCGCGGGGTAGTGGAAGAGCGAGTTGCAAAGGCAGCCCTTGTCGACCAGCACCGCCGAGAAGCCCGCGCGCTGCGCCTCGATAGCGCAGGCCATGCCGGTGGGGCCGGCGCCGATGACGAGCAGGTCATAAGTCGCTTCGTTCATGCCTCCATTGTATGGATGTATGAATCGCGGGGGGGCGCGAGGGGGATCGACGGAAGGCCGGGCAGCCTGGACACGCCGGCCCGCTTCCACCCCAGCGAGCAAAAACCGCTGGCCGGGTTGGAGTGACGCTGGTGCAGCGAGGCGTGTATAGTCGCCGGTCAGGAGGAACCAAACAATGACGACCAGTTGCGCAAGAAGACAACTCTCCGGGAAGATTCTGGGTCAGGCTGTGTTTGTATGTCTTGGTTTTGTGGTGCTGGCTTCGGGGTGCAATCAGGCGCCTCCGCCGGTGGATTTGAAGGCGGCGGAAGACGCGGTGCGGGCAGGGGATGCGGCGCAGATGAAGGCGGCGCAGGCACTGGACGCGGCGGGCGTGGCGGCGGGCTACAGCGCGGACGCGACGGTGATGCCGCCCAATACGCCCGCGGTGTCGGATCCAGCGTCGATCCAGAAGCAGTGGGCGGCGATGCTGGTTCCGGGCACGCAGGTTACATGGACCCCCAGCAAAGTGGAGGTTGCGGCCTCCGGCGACATGGCGTACGTCCAGGGAACGTATACGGTCAGTACACCAGGGCCGGACGGCAAGCCCGTGAGCGACACGGGCAAGTACCTGGCAGTGGCAAAGAAGCAGGCCGACGGAAGCTGGAAGTCGTCGGAGGATATTTGGAACTCGGACCTGCCGGCGGTTGCGCCTGCTCCGGCGAAGAAGAAGGGAAAGTAGGCTGGGTACCAGGTGCCAGATACCAGGTTCCAGGGACGACGAAACAGATGGGCACCGAGGTCGCGGATCGTGGCGTCGGTGCCCTTTTGTGTGTGGGCCACGCTGGCGAAATACTGAGATTCTGACCCTGCGGGTCAGAATGACGACGGTTGCAGGTGTGGCGAGGTGGTGGGGTCTTTATACTTGGAAGGGTATGTCTACGTTCGGTTCGGTGGATGAGCAGCTGGATTTGATTACCAAGGGGGCGGCGGAGATTATCCCGCCGGCGGCAGCTTCGGATGCCGCGGCGTTGCGGGCTCGTCTGCAGAAGTCGGTGGAGACTGGCGTGCCAATGCGGATCAAGGCGGGGTTCGATCCGACGGCGCCGGACCTGCATTTGGGGCATACGGTTCTGATTCGCAAGCTGCGGCACTTTCAGCAACTCGGGCATACGGTGATCTTCCTGATTGGGGATGCGACGGCGCTGATCGGCGATCCGACGGGAAAGAATGTGACGCGGAAGCCGCTGAGCCGGGAGGAGATTGACCGGAACGCGGAGACGTATAAAGAGCAGGTGTTCAAGATTCTGGACCCGGAGAAGACCGAGGTGCGGTACAACTCCGAGTGGCTGGACAAGCTGGGGTTCGAGGGGATGATCCGGCTGGCGGCGAAGGCAACGCTGAGCCAGATGCTGGAGCGCGATGAGTTTCACAAGCGATTCAAGGCGGAGGAGCCGATCAGCGTGCACGAGATGCTGTACCCGCTGGTGCAGGGGTACGACTCGGTGATGCTGGAGTGCGATGTGGAGCTGGGCGGGACGGACCAGAGGTTCAACCTGATGCGCGGGCGCGACCTGCAGCGGGACGCGGGACAGCCGCCGCAGATTATCTTGATGACGCCAATCCTGGAGGGGCTGGACGGCGTGCAGAAGATGTCGAAATCGCTGGGGAACGCGATTGGGATTCAGGAGCCGCCGGGGGAGATGTATGGGAAGTTGATGTCCATCTCCGATGAGCTGATGTGGAAGTACTGGTTGCTGCTGACGGACTTGCCGAAGCGCGAGATCGAAGGGATGCAGTCCGCGGTGATGCTGGGCAAGCTGCACCCGATGCAGGCAAAGAAGAACCTGGCGTGGGGGATTGTGCGGGACTTCCACTCGGCCGCGGCGGCGGACGCAGCGGCGGAGAGTTGGGCGAAACAGTTCCAGCAGCGGGGCGTTGCGGAAGATGTGCCGGTGGTGCAGGTGGCTATGCACGCGGAGGGGCTCATGCACATCAGTGATGCTGCCACCGGTGCCCGCAGCGTTCGAGCAGCGACGCTCCTGGTGATGACGGGGCTTGCTTCCTCATCGGGCGAAGCTACGCGTAAGCTCAACGAGAACGCGGTCAGTATCAACGGTACTAAGTCGAACCAGCGATTTGTTTCGCTTGACGTCCTGGGTGACTCGCCGGTATTGCGTCTGGGGAAGAAGAGCGTGCGCGTAAAGTGGATTGAGTAGGGAGGCGTACCCCAGGGGCTTAAGCCCCGATCTCTTAACCGGGCCTGTGAGACCCAAGGCTGAAGCCTTGGGATACCTAGAAGCAAGAGCAAAGGCAGAGAAGCAGATTCCCTTCGGGAATGACAACCAAGAGTGAGTCAGGTGGATCGGTGGCGCTGCGGCTGGGCAAAAAGAGTGTGCGCGTGAATTGGATAAAGTAAGTGTGGAAGGGATTGGGGCCGGGCCGGCGGCATCGACCATTTTGTGAACGTTGAACGTCTAAGGGAGATTGATGCTGCGAGGTAAGACATACTGGGCGGGTGCGCTAGGAGCGGTGCTGTTGGCGTCGGCGCACGCGGTGAAGGCGCAGGACGCGAAGCAGATCGTGCAGCAGGCGGTGAACACGCAGTTGGCCGCGGACCGCGACGACAACTCGCACTGGCGCTACGTCGAGACCGAGAGGGGCGGCGACAAGTTCGTGGTGGTGGAGACGGAGAATGGCGCGCTGAGACGCCACATCGATGCGGATGGGAAGCCGGCGCCGGCGGCGGTGCTGGCGGCGGACGACGAATACATCCAGAAGTTCATCCACGATCCGTCCATGCAGGCAAAGCAGAGGCAGAACGGGGCCCATGACGACAAGAGTGCGACCGAACTGCTGAACCTGATGGCGCAGGCTTTTGTGTGGAAGGTGGAGAGCCAGACGCGGGACATGATTACGCTGTCCTACCGGCCTGATCCCAACTTCGACCCGCCGGACATGGAGGCGCGGGTGATGGGTGCGATGACGGGAACGATGATCGTGGCCAATCCGGGGCATCACATTCGGACGTTCCAGGGGCGGCTGGACAACGATGTGACGATCGGCTTTGGCTTTCTGGCCAGGATCAAGACAGGCAGCAACTTCGACATCGAGCGGCGAGAAGTTGCGCCGGGGCTGTGGCAAATCACGGAGACCCATACACACGTCAGCGGGCATGCGCTGTTCTTCAAGACGATCGGGCAGCAGGAGGACGAGGTGAAGTCGGAGCTCACGCTGGTGCCGCTGGGGACGACACTGGAACAGGCAGTGGGGATGCTGCTGGCCGGGCCGGTCAAGCAGGGAGCCGCGCAGGCGAGACTGCGCAAGTAATTCCAGCGCGGTATGCTCAGAGTTGATGGCGAAGACTCCATACAAACAGACGGACGGGGAACTGATCCGGCGTATTGAGCGCTCGGCGGGGCATCGCGCGGGATACAAACAGCTGGTTCGGGAACTGGGGCTGGGCGGCGGCCGCGAGCGGCGTCTGTTGCTGGAGCAGTTGGCGCGGATTGCCGCGCGCGGCGAGCTGGTGAAGACGGAGTCGGAGCAATGGGCGATTCCCAGTGCGGCGCCGGAAAAGACTGCTCGGGCGGCGCGCGGTGCCGAGCGGCAGAGCGTTGGTGCGGCGCCGGGTGAGTTACGGGCGACACGGGACCGGCTGGTGGCCGGGAAGCTGGACCTGCACCGGGATGGGTACGGCTTTGTGCGGCCCAATGGGAGCAGCAATCGCGACGACGATTTGTTTATTCCGCCGAATGAACTGAATGGCGCGATGCAGGGCGACGAGGTGCTGGTGGACGAGGCCGCGCCGGGGC
The DNA here is from genome assembly GCA_003162875.1 of Granulicella sp. GTDB lineage: Bacteria > Acidobacteriota > Terriglobia > Terriglobales > Acidobacteriaceae > Edaphobacter. Next base: position 3,623 of record PLUT01000374.1, on the reverse strand, counting down.
GCGACGGCAGGCGGTCGGGACGGATTGCGCGGGTACTGACGCGGCGGAATACAACCGTGGTGGGGATCTTCCACTACGCGCGGGGGCGGCGAGGCTACGGCGGACGCGGGAGCGCGTGGGATGATGCGCCGGTGGTCGCGGGGAATTATGTGACGCCGCTGGATGAGCGGATGACGGGTGCTCCGGGTGGCGGGGCGATCCTGATTTCCGAGGGCGCGGAGACGTCGGCGACGCCGGTGGAAACGCCGCACCGGGTCTTGGGCGAAGAGGCGCACACGCAGCAGCGGCGATGGACGGCCGCGCAGGACGCGCCTGAGCTTTCGGGACGGCACGACTGGCTGGAGGGCCTGGCGGTGGATGTGGAGATCACGGACTTTCCGGCTCCGGGAAGGCCGGCGAAGGGGCGCGTGATTGAGGTGCTGGGACCGCCGGACGCGTTCGGGGTGGACGTGGAGATCATCATCCGCAAGCATCATCTGCCGCACGTGTTTCCCGCGAATGTGCTGGCGGAGGCGAGCGCATCGGCGACGCAGACGGTGGAGACGCTGACGGCGGACGAGCGGGCGCGGCGGCGGGATTTTCGCGGGCTGCCGATTGTCACCATCGATGGCGAGACGGCGCGGGACTTCGACGACGCGGTACTGGTGACGCCGCTGAAGAATGGCAACTGGGAGTTGCAGGTCCACATTGCGGACGTGAGCCACTATGTGCGGCCGGGGACAGCGCTGGACCTGGAAGCGCGGCTGCGTGGGACCAGCGTCTACTTTCCCGACCGCGCGGTGCCGATGCTGCCGCCACAGCTTTCCAGTGGCATGTGCAGCCTGCGCCCGGACGAGGACCGGCTGGTGCTGAGCTGCGTGATGGAGATCGACAGGCGCGGCGAGGTGGTGGGGTACGAGGTGTGCGAGGGGATGATTTGCAGCGCGCGGCGGATGACGTATACCCAGGTGCAGGCGATCCTGGATAGCGGGACGGATGCAGCGACGGATACGGACAGGGCGGTGCGCGCGGAGTTTCAAGAACTTGTAACCAGTTTTGAGCGAATGTACGAACTGGCGCTGAAGTTGAATGCAAAACGTAACCGAAGAGGTAGCATCGATTTCGATCTGCCGGAGCCGGTGATTGAGTTCGATCCGGATGGGAACATGGAGTCGATTGTGCGGTCCGAACGCGGTTGGGCGCACCGGCTGATCGAGGAGTTCATGCTGAGCGCGAACGAGTGCGTGGCGACCTGGATTGAGAAGAACGCGATTCCGGGCGTGTATCGCATCCACGAGACGCCGGACCCGAAGCGCATTCTCGATTTCGAAGAGACAGCCAGCGGGTTCGGCTATTCGCTGGGGTTTGCCAGCCTGCCGGTGAAGCAGATAACGATGAAGGCGGACCGGCGAGAGGCCGCCCGGCGCGGGGGTGGCGGCCATGGGCGACCGCCGAAGATGCACGAGGTGGCGGAACAAATCCCGGTGACGCCGCAGATGTACCAGCGGCTGACGGCGAAGATTGCAGGCAAGCCGGAAGAGCGGATTCTGAGCTACCTGATGCTGCGGTCGCTGAAGCAGGCGCGATACAGCGAACGGAACGTGGGACACTTTGCGCTGGCCAGCCCGCGCTATACGCATTTCACGTCGCCGATCCGGCGCTATCCGGATTTGATTGTGCATCGGCTGGTGCGGGAACTGCTGCGGAGCGGCACGGATGCGCGCGGAGGGGCGATTCTGAGCACGGACCCGCAGCCTTGGAAACAAGAGACCGTGCCGGTTACAAATGTGGGTGAGAAGCGGGCGGCGGGGTACCGGTCGGAGCCGATTCCGGAGCCGGAGCTGGCGGCGATTGCAACCGAGTCGAGCCAGGCGGAGCGGCGCGCGGACGATGCGGAGCGCGAGCTGATGGAGTGGAAGAAGATGCGGTTCATGGAGGACCGCGTGGGCGATGACCTTGGCGGGATCATCCTGTCATGCACCAAGTACGGGTTCTTTGTGGAACTGGATGATTTGTTTATCGAAGGGCTGGTGCCGATCACGTCGCTGAGTGGGTGGGGCAGCGATGAGCGGTTCGTCTTCCGCGACACCGACAAGCAGATTGTGAGCACGCGGGGCGGGCGCGCGTTCAAGATGGGGCAGCGGGTGCATGTGCTGCTGGACCGCATCGACCGTCAGCAACGGCGGCTGCAGTTTGCGCTGGTGCCCGGAGCGGGGGCGGCAGAGGGGAAGTCGCTGCGGAAGGGCAAGGCGGCTGAGGCGGATGCGCAGGCCAGCGGAGATCGTCGGGCGAAGCAAGGCAAGGCAAAGCCGGCGAAGCGTGGGAGGGTGAAGGCGGGAGGGAAAAAGGGCAAAAGCAAACGCCGCTGAACCCCGTTACAATCAGAGGAGACGAGGAGAACGATCCGATGGCGCACATGGTTTTTTGCACCAAGTACAAGGCTGAGCTGGAGGGGCTGGACGAACCGCCGTTCGACTCCGACTTCGGCCAGAAGATCTACAAGAACGTGTCGAAGAAGGCGTGGGGCGAGTGGGTGGAGCGGCAGAAGATGCTGCTGAATGAGTATCGGCTGCAGCCGTGGACGCGGGAGGCACAGGATTTTCTGGTGGAGCAGATGAACGGCTTCTTCTTCGGCGAGGGCGAAGGCGGCGCGCTGCCGAAGGAGTACGTGGCGCCGAGCCACTAGGGAACCGTGCGGAGGACATTGATCCAGGGCCGGATTTGCCGGAGGGGTGATGCCCACCGAGTTGCGGAGAGAGTGGACGGACGGGATTGCCCGTGGTCAGGCTGCGAGGGCCACTGATCAATCCGCGGAGGTCGCGTTCAGGGAAGCCGCAGACTTAATTCGGAGTGGCCCGGCTCGGTGTACACTTGATGCTGCGGGACCCCCGCAGCCGCCCCACCCGGGCGGCGCGCGAAACATGAGTCGGGACGTGGCTCAGCCTGGTAGAGCGCACCCTTGGGGTGGGTGAGGTCGCTAGTTCGAATCTAGTCGTCCCGACCATTACTTTCAATCACTTAGCTCGTTCGGATGTGCCTCGTGGGGGACAACCGTGGGCCATAAAGGGCCAATAAGGATTTCTGGGCTCCAGATCGAGAGATCTGGGTCATTGAGTCGTCAGGTCTCCGGGTGCCGATTGGTCGGCCCGTCAGATTTTCTAGCTGTGATGCTCCGTTTGTCTAGAACTGGTTGCATATATGGCTTTGGTGGCCCCAGGGAGCGACCTGAAACCCGCCTTGGTCGCGGGTTTGATTCGAGCCGTATCATGCACCGACGTATTTATGCAACCAGTTTTAGTTTCTGAAGATGCACCTAAATGCGGCTCGTGCGGTCTTGAAGCTGGCGGTACACTTCTGGCATCGAGTTTCTCGCTTCAGTTTCATGGCGTAGCGGACCTCGAGAGTGCAACCCCCCGGCTCAGGAGCCAGCATGAAGTTCACTGACGCTCAAAAAAACGCCATCGGATGGCCGCCGGGAAACTTGCAGTTCATTGCATGTGCAGGTTCGGGAAAGACCGAAGTGGTCGCACAGCGCGCAGCAGCATTGCTGAAGGCAGGAGCCACTTTGCTTGGAATGCCGGTTGACAAACAGAACCTGTTGAACATCGCTGAGCACATCAAACTTGAGGAACTCTGCAACCTAG
>PLUT01000372.1 GCA_003162875.1 Granulicella sp. | reverse complement strand
GTTAGTTGCTAGTTGTCAGTTGCCAGTGTTGCGAGACGGAGAGGAGGTTGCCGTCGGGGTCGCGGGGAACCAGGCGACGCGGGCGACGTTGCCGGGTGCGGTCCAGAGGTCGTTTGGGGCTCGAGGCGCGCCGCGTTACCGCGCATTCTCGCGGACGTTAACCGGGATTTCGAGGGTGCCGACTTTGCTGGAGACGCTATCGAGGATACCGACGTGGAGCGAGATGGGGCCGGGCGGCAGATTGATGTGCTGGTTGAGGCGGTAGGGCTGGGTTTCGAACTGGTCGAACTGGTCGGGCGCGAGGGGGAGATCGACGGTCTGGGAGAGATGGGCGACGAGTTTGCGGTCGATGTCGTAGGCGGCGATGTCGAACTGGAGGGAGCCGTGGAGATGGCCGTCGGGGTCATCGAGGAAGGCGATCTCGCTGGCGGGGAAGCCGTAGTGGACCTCGTAGGAGACGGGCGTGTTGGGTTTGATTTTGGGGGCTTTCTGCGCGGTGGCGGAGGTCGGCTCGGTCTGGACGGCAGGTGGGGGAGTGGGCCAGACGCCGACCTCGAAGAGCAACTGGGTGCGGGCGGGGGTGTTGCCTGCCATGGAGGCTTTGAGCAGAGCGGGGCCGGGGGCTGGGGCGTCGGCGGTGGGGACGCGCTCGGCGTTGTAGCCCTCGCGGTAGACGAGGGTGACGCCGGGCTGGTCTGTCTGGACCTTGATGTGGTGGTAGCGGCTGTCGTCTTTCCCGGGTGGGATGTAGGAGAGAGTGTAGAAGTGGGACTGGTCGTCGACGGCTTTGGCGATGAGGGATCTGAGGTCGTTGTTGTTGTAGAAGGCTTCGCCGCCGGTCTGCTCGGCGACGGCCTCGACCTTTAGCTGGGCTCTGCCGAGGCCGACGACGCCGCGCGGGTCGATGGGAGAGACGGCGATCTGCTCGACGGTGCAGCGCTCGTAGATGTCCATGAGGCGATGGACCATGCCCATGTCGGGTGGGTCATTACCGTGCGGCCAGCCGTAGCCGCCGTCGCGCATAAGATCGACGGGCATTCCGGGGACGACCCAGAGGAGATTCTTTCGACCCTTGATGCCGGCGACATAGGCGACAAGCTGATTGAGGGCGTCGATGGTGTACCAGTCAGTGGTGTGATGCTCCTGGTTCGATCCAACCTCGATGGTGGTGCTATGCAACGCCCGTTTCAGGGTTTCGCGGTCGGAGGTAAATCCCTGCATCATGCGCAGGCCGCTCTCGGAGAGCCAGAAGATGGCGACCCTGGTGCCTTGCGGCATGGTGGAGAAGTAGGCGGAGACGCTATTGAGCGAGCGGATCATGGTCATTGCGCCGGAGTGAAGGGCGTCGAGCAGGATGACGTTGACGGGGCCGCTGGCGGGCGTCGCCTGGCTGTTGGTGTAGACGCCCAGGGGAAGCTTGGGCGGGGTGGGTTCGTCGATGGGGGTGGACGCGGTGTACTCGCGGAAGCTGCGGATGGCCTGGTGATGGCCGTTCTCTTCGATGGAGAAGTCGGATTGCTGGAGGCCATAGACGGGCTGGCCGTCCTTGCCGGTGACCATGACGTCGACGATGACCTCGCGCGAGGTGACGTGGAGGGTCTGGACTTGGGTGTCGGGGACATCGATTGAGGCTGAGGCGGGCGGGGCGCCGGGAGTGGGGGTGTTCTGGGCTGCCTGGGCCACAGTGGGGATGGAGGTTGACAGAGTGATGAGCAGAGAGGACGAGATGAAGGCCAGCTTGCCGAGTCGCATTGCTTCTCCAGAGTGATTGCGGCGCGGGATCATTCTAGGCTGAAGGGGGCGCAGTGAGAAGAAGATTCCCTGCCGAGACTTGCGAACGAAAGAACAAATATACGGAGAGATGATTATCAAGCTTGCTCAGGCGACTGCTTCAAAAGCGCCGAAGGCGCGTCATATACCAGCATGGGGCAAAGCCCCATGGATGATCGCCCAAATGGAATCAGAGGGCCGAAGGCCCGATCTATACCCTCCGGTCACGAACGAGCGCGCATCAGCGGCCTTCTATTGGACCTGCCGGAGCAAGCTTGATAATCATCTACGGAGATTCTGAGCCAGAATCGGCTCAGAATGACGGCTCCGTCGAACGCGCGAGACGGAACTACGCGGCGGTGGTGGCGGTAGTCCACCCCAGCGAGCTAGCTCGTTGGGGACCCCGGCGGTATTCGCACGTAAAATAGGAGGAGATGGCGTTTACGGAACAGTTCGATGTGGTGGTGGTGGGAGCCGGGCACGCAGGGTGCGAAGCCGCGATGGCGGCCGCGCGCATGGGGCTGCGGACTGCTCTGTTTACGCTGAACCTGGATTTGATTGCGCAGATGAGTTGCAATCCGGCAATTGGCGGGATTGCGAAAGGACACCTGGTACGCGAAGTCGACGCGCTGGGCGGCGTGATAGGCGAGGTGGCGGATGCGTGCGGGATCCAGTTCCGGCTGCTGAATACTTCGCGTGGACCTGCCGTTTGGAGTCCAAGAGCCCAGTGCGACAAGGCGCTGTACCGGGTGAAGATGCGGGAGGTTTTGGAGGGGCAGACGGGGTTGTTTATTAAGCAGGCGGAAGTGGTGGATTTGGTCGTGGAGGAGATCGAGGGAACAGGGAACAGTCACCCCAGCGAGCCAAGGCGGCTCGCCGGGGACCCCGACAGGGAACAGGGAACAGGAGCAGCCGCAGGTCCTTCGACTCCGCTGCGCTCCGCTCAGGATGACAAGCAAAAAAAAGAAACAGATTCCTCCGCTGCGCTCCACCCCAGCGAGCAAAGACCGCTCGCCGGGGACCCCGGACTACGGAATGACAAACAAAAGCGGGTGACGGGGGTGCGGCTGCGGGATGGGCGGGTGATCCATGCGGGTGCGACGGTGGTGACGACGGGGACGTTTCTGAACGGGCTGATCCACTGCGGGGAGCAGCAGTATGCGGCGGGACGGAGCGGGGAGCCGGCTTCGGTTTTGTTGGGAGAAAGTCTCAAGAAGCTGGGGCTGCGGGAGTGCCGGCTGAAGACGGGGACTCCGCCGCGGCTGGATGGAAGGACGATCGACTGGACGAAGTTTGAGGAGCAGCCGGGGGATGTGGACCCGACGCCGTTTTCGTTTAGGGCTGGGATGCGAAGAACAGGGATCGAGGAACAGGGAGCGGCGGCGGTTCAAACCGCAGGTCCTTCGACTCCGCTGCGCTGCGCTCAGGATGACAACTCTAAGATGGACGCTGATCCTGGGTCGTGGGTGCCGGCGTTGCGGCAGGTGAGTTGCTATATTGCGACGACTACGCCGGAGACGCTGCGGCTGATACGCGAGAATGTGCACCGGTCGGCGATGTATTCGGGGAAGATTTCGGCGGTGGGGCCGCGGTATTGCCCGTCGATCGAGGACAAGATTGTGCGGTTTCCGGAGAAGGCGCAGCACCAGTTTTTTCTGGAGCCGGAGGGGTTGAACACGCACGAGGTGTACATCAACGGCATGAGCACGAGCCTGCCGATGGAGGTGCAGGCGGCGATGGTGCGGTCGATCCCGGGGTTGGAGAATGCAGAGATGCTGCGGCCGGGGTACGCGATCGAGTATGACGCGATCGACCCGACCGAGCTGGACCGGACGCTGAAGGTGAAGCAGTATGACGGGCTGTTCCTGGCGGGGCAGATCAACGGGACCAGCGGGTACGAGGAGGCGGCGTGCCAGGGGCTGATGGCGGGGATCAACGCGGCGCTTTGGGCGCGGTGGGAGAAAACCCAGGTCTCAGAATCGAGACCTGGGGCACCCGATTCGGTGGCAGGGCCGGAGACGTTCACGCTGGACCGGACGGAGGGGTATACGGGGATTCTGATTGACGATTTGATTTCGAAGGGGACGGAGGAGCCGTACCGGATGTTCACGTCGCGGGCGGAGTACCGGCTGCATTTGCGGATTGACAATGCGGACCGGCGGCTGACCAAGCATGGGCGGCGGCTGGGACTGATCGACGATGCGGCGTGGGCGGCATATGAGGCGAAGATGGCGCGGGCGGAGGCGTTTGAGCGGATGCTGAAGAGGGAGCGCGTCAGCGAGGAAGCGGGACAGCAAGTGAGTGAGGCAGCAGGTCAGCAAGTCAGTGAGTCAGCAAGTCAGCAAGGCGCGCGGGCGGGGATCGCCGGGCAGACGTATGCGCAGATTCTGAAGCGGCCGGAGATGACGGTGGAGGGCTTGTGGCCGGCGCTGATGCCACTGATGGAGAAGGTGGCGGAGTTGAGGGGGTGGGTTGAGGCTGGGCGATCTTCTTACGTCCCACCCTTTGCGATGGAACCGCAAAGGATGGGGCACCCGGGCGTTTCTGGTGGTGCGCGACTGCCGGCGTGGGTGCGGAATGAGATGAAGACGGTGGAGACGGAGATCAAGTACGCGGGATACCTGGAGCAGCAGAAGAAGTCGATGGCGAGGTTGAAGCGGGATGAGCAGCGGGTGATTCCTGTGGGGTTCGACTATGCGGCGTGCAGCGGGCTGAGCCGCGAGATGGTGGAGAAGTTGGGGAAGGTGAGGCCGCGGACGCTGGGGCAGGCAAGCCGGATTGCGGGCGTGACGCCGGCGGCGGTGGCGCTGGTGAATTGCTTTATCGAGATTCAGGCGCGTAAACCCACATCTCAGAATCGAGATGTGGGGAACCCGCAGACGGCGTAAAGGCAGTTGTCAGTTGTGAGTTGTCNNTGCGTGAGGTGAGCGATGGGGAAACTGAGTGCGGCGGTGCTGGGTGTGGTGCTGGTGTTGGCGATGGGGGTGAAGCTTATGGTGTTTGGACAGGCTGGTTCGGGGACGACAAGGACGGAGAGGCTGCCGGCGCCCGCGGTGGATGAGCACTCCACGGCGCATACGGAGATGGCGGTGCTGGCGGGCGGATGCTTCTGGGGCGTGCAGACGACGTTTGAGCGGATCAAGGGC
>PLUT01000074.1 GCA_003162875.1 Granulicella sp. | reverse complement strand
ACTTGCGTTTAGAGTCCGCAATCGGCCTTGGACTCTCCTCAATTCCCTCTTCAGCGTTCGTCTCCTACTAGGCCCCTTCGTTATGGGGTATCAATCTCTAAGCTCCGCATTTCTCGGTTTCCGGATAAGTGCCTGGCCGCAGCCAGACGAGAACAGTTGCATCTCCAATGCCGCGGGTCTCCAACTCCAAATTGGCGGCTGGCAGGCCGCGGGTGCCACCGGACAAGACCGGCCTCTGGAGGTCGTGGAAGCCGCGCATCGCGGGGTGGCCAGCATGAAGTCCGGGACGCTCAGGATCATTGCCAAGGCGCCAGTCGATCGGGGCGGCGTTCATAAATGCGATGGCTTCGAGTTCAACGCGCGGTCCCCACTGCTCCGCAAGATCAAGGCGAAAGGGGACGCCGAAGGTGACGTGGTAAGTAAGAATCATGGTCGACCAGCCTTTAGTGGGTAAGAGTTGAGATAGCGCTGAGGGGAATTCCACCCCTCAATGCAGGGTTACCCCAGATGGGGAGACCTGAAGCACCGATGGACAAGCCACTGCTGGCTGCAGTGTTATGCCGCCACCCGCTGCAACGTTATGCCGCCACCAGCGACGAAGCGCTGCACAGTTATCCCGCCACCCATTTCGGACGGAAACCTGCCACCCAGTACAATCCAATCCCACCACTGGAATCGAAGAGGTCATGAACCTCAACCAGATCCAAGGGGGCAGCAAGATTGCCTACTGTCGGAGACTTCGCCTCAGAAGGGGCCCGGTCGCTCGAACTTGCCGAAACATTTCAGGCAGTTCACTATTGAAATAAGAGCCGCTCTGAACATGCCTTGGGGTAGATGGGTTGGCAAACTCCCCAAATGGCCCGTTTTGTTTCGAATCGTTACCATACCCATTCTCCTTGATCCATTTCGCATCCCTTCTGCAATACTTGAACCGATGGGCCGCTTTGCCTCAACTGTCGAGTTCTATACCCGCTGTAGGGAGCCCTACTCCGCGGAGTTCTTTCAAACTGTTGCTGAACGGCTTGCCCTGCATGGCGATGAAGCCCTGCTCGACATTGGCTGTGGCCCGGGTCCGTTGGCGATCGGCTTCGCTCCATTCGTAGGAAGCTGCACGGCGCTCGATCCGGAAGCCGCCATGATCGAGGCGGCGAGAGAAGCTGCGGAAGCTGCTGGCGTGCATCTTGCCCTGCATCTCGGCCGCATCGAGGACTACCCGGCCGGCGAACTCTTCTCGGTCGTGACCATTGGCCGCGCACTGCATTGGCTTGATCGCGGTGCAGCTCTTGAGGCGCTTGAACGAATCGTCTCCGAGCGGGGCCGTGTGCTGGTTTGCGGCGCGACCAGTACTGAAACTCCAGCGTCCCCATGGTTGAAGCCCTACCAGGAGATTTGCAACTCATGGTCTGACGATCCAGAGCGAAAACGCTATCGAATCAAGCCAAAGGATTGGTTCGTCGGCTCGCCGTTCGTCGAACTCTGCAACGTCACCGTAACGTACTCACAACGTGTCAGTATTACCGACCTGATTGGCAGAGCGCTCTCAAAGTCCAATACATCTCCATCTGTGGTGGGAAAACGGCAGGCGGGATTTGAAGCTGCCATCCGGGCTGTACTCGAACCGTTCTCGCGGGATGGAGTTGTTGAGGAAGAGATTGATTCGCGTGCAGCAATCTTCGGCCGTCCGGCTTGACGGAGAGGCTTTGCGACACGCGCAACTCGTTGCTTCCTCTGAGTATGAGGCTAGGGGCGCCAGCAACGATTCAGCTCCCTTCCGTCCTAAAGCCGGTTGCCTCCGAACTCCCGGTGCCTTCGTCGGCCAGGGCGAGGTAAGCCTTCAGACGGCCGGGCGCAAACCGAGCAGATGCTCGGCATTGCGGTGAGTGAGCTTTGCAGAGTCATCTGTACCGAGGATCTCCGGTAGACTGTCGAGAAAAGCCCGGCCGCGCGTGTTGGGACTGTATGGGTAATCGACGGAGAAGAGAAGGCGATCAATGCCGACCACCTCAAGGGCGCAGCGCAACGGCGGCAGGGTGAAGTAGCCGCTGGTGGTGCAGTGAATATTGGATTGGAAATAATCGGCGACAGGCTGGCGAAGATGCGGCGCGGCGTGAGAGAGGATACCGCTAGAGCGGGCGAGCGCATAGGGCAAACCCTCTCCCATATGGCCGATGATGAGTTGCAGCGTGGGCAGGCGATCGAAGAGACCGGAGACGATGAGGCGAAGGGTATGAAGGCCCGTCTCAGCGTGCCAGCCCCAGCCCGCGATGGAGAGAAGGAAGCCGAGTTCACCGGGAAGGCCGGAATAATAGGCCTCTTGGACCGGCTGGGGCGGCCGCGCAGGGTGGAGGTAGATGGGAACACCAAGATGAGCGGCGGCCTCAAAGACCGGGAGGAAGCGCGGATCGTCAAGAAAAAGGCCATCGGTGGTGCCATCAAGGAGAGCACCGTGAAATCCAAGGCGAGTGACACAGCGCTCCAGCTCAGCCGCTGCCGTGGCGGGTGCCTTCAGGGCAAGCGTCGCAAACCCGCGAAGACGCGCGGGATGGGATCGCACTGCTGCGGCGAGTTCATCATTGACATCGTGGGCCAGCGAACTCGCCGTATCCGCATCGAGCGCATCGAAGCCCATCGCGGCGAGCGAGAGCACCTGGAGATAGATGCCTGACTTGTCCATGTCGGCGATCCGGCCGGGGCCGATGTCGAGGAGTTTGCACTGCAATTCCGCAAGCTGCGGGGGAGTTCTCTCGCCATTAGCTCGGGTGGCTCGGAGGAAGGATTCCGTAACGAAGTGTTCTTCAAGCGTGATGTTGCTCATGGAAGATGGGACGATGCCAGTGCGCCGAGAGTTTCCTGAGTGTGGAATGAGGATGGCAGAGCTATATGCCAATTTGAGCCAATTCACTCCGTCAAGAAGCAACAGATGCAGTGGACCCTCCGTGGAGCACATCTCCTACTCCACGCACGGACCAAGGTTCTCAATGACGAACTGGAAGGGCTCTTCAGGCGATGGTACCCGAGATTCAGGCCTAAAGCCGCGTGCCCCCCGACTTCCTGCCGCACTCGTTGTTTAGTCTTGTGGTGCGGATGGAGCCGGGGGCGTCTGCGGGTTATGACGATGGTGGAATATCCTGCCAATACCCCGACCTGTGCCTTTGGCAATTTTGCCTGTTCCCTTGGAGGCACCAACGCCGACGTCCTTGCCGGCGATGGCTGCACCCTTTCCAACATTGCCGACGGCGTCGATGGGGTGGAGAGTAACGAGATCGCCCGCACCTTTCCCGACTCCCTTGGCTGCGGCACCGGTGCCCTTGGCGGTTCCTTTGCCGATGTCTCCTGCGCCGCTGCCAACGCCGTCCACAGATGTGGTGCAGTAGCAATCACGGGTGAGTTGCGGGTGAGCGTGTTTCTCTAATTTACAGCTAACTTATTTAGAATGTAGTGGCCAGGGACGGGATTGAACCGCCGACGCCGGCCTTTTCAGGGCCGCGCTCTACCACTGAGCTACCTGGCCTCAGTCGAGACATGCAGTTGCATTTCCTGCGCAAGAATGGTGGCCAGAGACGGGATTGAACCGCCGACGCCGGCCTTTTCAGGGC
>PLUT01000341.1:2195-5626 GCA_003162875.1 Granulicella sp. | reverse complement strand
AGAATGACGCGGCTGAGTGTGATGACGAACCTTGGTCACAGCTCCACCTCCACCACCGATGCCGGTGAGAACTGTTCCAGAAGCGCTCGTGTTTCCATAATCGAAAATCTCGGATCGGTCGCTTCCAGGCAGAGGAAGAATTTGTCCGTGGTGGCGCCCTGGCGGAAGTTGGGCGCGTTGAACAGCGGATGGTAGAGCTGCGGCAGGCCGTTCAGCGCACACATGCCGAAGGCCGCCGACAGCCCGGCGAACAGGATCGTCCACTCGTACGCCGGAATGATGAACGCCGGCCACGAGAACAGCGGCCGTCCCCCGATGTTCAGCGGATACGACCACACCGCAATCCACGTCTCCATCAGGAATGCGGTGGTCACGCCCATCAGCCCGCCCAGCAAGGTCACCAGCGGCACCCGGTTCTTGTGGAAGCGCAGCGCCACCGCGGCCTCTTCCACCGGGTAGGGCGTGTAGCACTCCATTCGCCGGTAGCCCGCCGCGTGCGCGGCTTCCGTCGCCTGCACCAGTTCGCCCGGAGTGTTGAACTCGGCCAGCAGTCCGTAGATTCCCTCGCGGCGCGGCATCAGAGTGTCTCCTCAACTACGGTCTCGGCGTCCGCTCCGCCCTTGCGGATCTTCGACTGCGGCAGCATCATGCGAATCTCCGACATCGGAATCATGGGCAGGAAGCGCACAAACAGCAGGAACAGGAAGGTAAACAATCCCCATGTGCCCACGAAGGTCATATAGTCCCACTTGGTGGCGCGGTAGGTTCCCCAACTACTCGGCAGGTACTCGCGATACAGGCTGGTCACCACAATCACAAACCGCTCCAGCCACATGCCGGTATTGATGATGAACGACAGCAGGAACAGGTACAGCGCATTCACCCGCAGCTTGCGCGACCACAGCGTGGTCAGCGGAATGGCGAGATTGGTCAGGATCAGGCACCAGTACGCCCAGCCCATGGGGCCGAACATCCGGTTCCACATCATGAAGAACTCCCAGTGGCTGGCCGCGTACCAGCTCATGAAGACTTCCATGGCGTAGCCGTAGCCCACGATCATTCCGGTGGCCAGCATCACCTTCGCCATGTTGTCCAGGTGGCGCAGCGTGATCAGGTCCTCCAAGTGATAGAACTTGCGGATCGGGATGGCCAGCGTAATCACCATGGCAAACCCCGAGTAGATGGCGCCGGCAACGAAGTACGGCGGAAAGATGGTGGTGTGCCAGCCCGCCATCGCCGCCACCGCAAAGTCGAAGCTGATGACGGTGTGCACGCTCAGCACCAGCGGCGTGGACAGCCCCGCCAGCAGCAGCGACGACGTCTCGTAACGCACCCAGTGCCGCGTCGATCCGCGCCAGCCCAGCGACAGCATCCCGTAGAAATACTTCGCCAGCGGCATCACCGCGCGGTCGCGCAGCGTGCCGAAGTCGGGAATCATTCCCACGTACCAGAACACCACCGAGATGGTCGCGTAGGTGGAGACCGCGAACACGTCCCACGCCAGCGGCGAGCGGAACTGCGGCCACACATTCATCGTGCTGGGGTAGGGGAACAGCCAGTACGAAAGCCACGGCCGCCCCACGTGGATCAGCGGGAACATGCCCGCGCAGCACACCGCGAAGATGGTCATCGCCTCGGCAAAACGGTTGATCGAGTTGCGCCACGTCTGCTTGAACAGCAGCAGGATCGCGGAGATCAGCGTGCCCGCGTGGCCAATGCCGATCCACCACACAAAGTTGATGATGGCGAATCCCCACCCAACCGGAATGGTGATGCCCCAGATGCCCACGCCCTTCAGGAACAACCAGGTCACCGCGGTCAGCACCAGCATCGCAATGCCGCCCGCCACGATCATCCCGCCGATCCAGCCCATCGGCGTGTAGTTCGTCAGCACCAGGCCCGCGATCTTCTGCGTCACCGACTTGAAGTTGTGCCCCGGCGCGATCACCGCATACTCGCCCGTACGCGGATCGATCATCGGGTCCAGAACCGGATCAATGGGAGATTTGGTCGCCATGCTAGGCAAGCTCCGGATTGGGGTTGATGACGCCGGCCGTATAGGTGGTGCTCGGCCGGAAATTCAGGTCCGCCAGCACCTGGTAGTTGCGCTCGATTGCCTTGCGCTTCGATACCGCGCTGTTGGGGTCGTTGGTATTGCCGAAGGTGATCGCGCTGGCCGGGCACGCCTGCTGGCACGCGGTCACGATATCGCCATCGGCCAGCGGCCGGTTGTTCTTATCCGCCTCGATCTTCGCCGCCTCGATGCGCTGCACGCAGTAGGTGCACTTCTCCATTACCCCGCGCGAACGTATCGACACATCCGGGTTGCGCATCAACTTCAGGCTCTCGTCGCCGTTCCACATATCGCCGTACAGCAGGAAGTTGAACCGGCGCACCTTGTACACGCAGTTGTTCTGGCAGTAGCGCGTGCCCACGCAGCGGTTGTAGACCATCGCGTTCAGGCCCTCGGGAGTATGCACGGTCGCGCCCACCGGGCACACCTGCTCGCAGCCGGCGTTCTCGCAGTGCTGGCAGGCCATCGGCTGGAAGTGCGCCCGCGGCGCATGCAGATCGCCCTCGAAGTACGTATCGATGCGGATCCACTGCATGTCGCGGCCGATCTTCACCTGCTCGCGGCCCACCACCGGGATATTGTTCTCCGCGTAGCAGCTGACAATGCACGCATTGCAGCCGATGCAGGAGTTCATGTCGATCGCCATGCCCCAGCGATTCTGCAGCACCGGCTTGTCGCCGATCGTCTCCATGTGGTCGTAGCGCCACGCGTCCGGGAAGAAGCTCTCGCCGTGGGTCGGCGCCTCGCCCTCCGGCCCGTAGCCAACCTTGTTGATCAGCGCTCCCGGCACATCGCCTTCGTTCTCGTGCGCGAAGTTCGGGTTCGCCTTCGCCTCTGCCACGGTCGCGTAGCGGATAATCGCCCGCTCCATCGCCTCGTGCCCGGGCAGCGAGTACGTCCCCTGCGTATCGAATTTCTTGGCGTTCAGGTCCTGCTGCGCAAACGCGCCGCGATGCTCGATCGCGCCCACCTTGGTCACGCACAGGTCGTAGATCACGCCGTCGGCCTTGGCCACCGTCCCCGCCGCCGCGTACGGCGCATCCGTCGTGCGCAGCAGGTACGCGTTGAAGCCCACCCCCGCGCCCACGCGGCCCGCCTCGACCCGCCGTCCAAACCCCAGGTGCACCGTCACTGCGCCATCCGCGTGGCCTGGCGCCAGCAGCACCGGCGCAATCACCTTGCGACCCTTCACCGCGATCGTCACCGCATCGTTCTGGTCGACGCCCAGCGCCTCCATCGTGGCCACGCTCATCAGCGCGGCATTGTCCCAACTCAGATTGGTGATCTGCTTGGGCAACTCCTGCAGCCAGCCCACGTTCGCGTAACGCCCGTCGTACAGCGACGTGTCCGGCAGGAA
>PLUT01000341.1:0-2122 GCA_003162875.1 Granulicella sp. | reverse complement strand
CGGCGCAATCATCGGCTGGATAATCGAGATCGTCCCGTCATAAGCGCGCGCATCGCTCCAGCTCTCGAGATAATGCGCCTTGTTGATGTGCCACACGCTCACCGCGCCGGTCTCGTCCACATGCGTACCGAGGTGCGCCGTGTTCGGGACTTTCTCGAAGGCGGATGCAAACTCCAGGTCCACTGGCGCCGAGTACATCGGGTTCACGCCCAGCATCACCAGCCACTCGACCTTGCCCGCCAGCATGTCGCCCACCAGCGCCGTCAAATCGGCAACCTGCTCACTCGGCATCGGGTTCACCGTCTCGGTGTAAACCACCGTCTTGCCCACCGCGCCCAGCGCCTGGTTCAACTGGTAGGCGGCAAGGTGCACCGCCGCCGGCGCCTGCTCGCCAGGAATCGCAACGCAGCGGCCGCCGCTCGCCTGCAAGTCCTTCAGCAGGGCCGACAAGAATTTGCCCGCGTCACCCATATCCTCACGCGGAATAGGAATAAATGCGTTGGTAGACGAGATCGTGAGCCCCTGTGGAAGCGCCGTCGCAAACGCCACCAGCTCGCTCGGCTTCAGCGCCAGCCGATGATCCGCCTTGAACCCGGTCACGGTCGGCATGGTCTCGACGGCGTACATCCGGTTCATGGTCTTGCCTGCTTCGTAGCGATGCCGCTCCGCATACGCCGCCGCCATCGGCAGAAATCCAGGATGCGCGATCCCGCCCAGGAAATCCGCATCTAGCGACAGAATCACGTCCGCATTCTCCAGCCGGTACTGCGCGTCGGTGTAACTGCCGAACGCCGCCTTCGAAGCCGCCATCGCCGCATCGCGGTTCACCGGCTCCCACTGCACCAGCTTCGCCTGCGGAAACTTCGCCTGCACCTGCTTCCACTGCACGGCCAGCGTCGGCGAGGTGATCGTCTCGCTCAGAAAGTAAATGCCGGTGCCGTCCTTCGAAGCCTTCACCGCGTCGGTGAACGCCTCCTGAAAATCCGCATACTCGCCCGGCTCGCCGCGCAGGCGCACCTCCTTGGAGCGGTCCGGATCGTACAGGTCCAGCAGCGTCGCTTGCGTAAACACATCGGACTTGCCCTTCGTCATCGGATGGTCCGGATTGCCGTCCACCTTGATCGGCCGGAACGCGTCCGACTTCACCAGCACCGGGATCGCGCCCGTCGAAAACGGGTGCGCCGTCGCAAAATACATCGGCTTGCCCAGGATCAAATCCTCGGGCGCCTTCACATACGGAAAGATCGGCTCATCCGGCTGCTTGGTGCACCCGGCGAGCCCGGCCAGAGCCAGCGAGGCGCCCATCACCTTCAGGAAGCCGCGCCGGCTGACCGCATCCACCCACTCGCCCGCGCCTGCCTGCCGCGGGAACTCCTGTTCCAGCATCTCGTGGAAGCCCGGCGTCTCCGCCAGTTCGTCCAGGTTCTTCCAGAAGCGCTTGCCCGTCTGGCCCTCCAGCTTCGCGCGCACCTCGGCCAGCGTCAGCCTAGCCTCGTTGCCGCTCCCACTTCCATTTGTCATTCCGTAGCGCAGCGGAGGAATCTGCTTTTCCAGCGCGCGCGCCGGCGCAATCGCGGTCACCAGCTCAGCCTTCGTCTCCATCCCGTTCTCGCGTGTCTTCTTCATCGGTGGCATGTCTCGCAACTCGTAATCTCGCTGGGCGGACGAATGTGGTACTGCGCCGTCAAAAAGCGCCCCAGGTCTTCCTGGCTGGTGAACCTCTGGTAGTTCGCCGGCATCATCGGCCCCGGCGGCACGTCGCTCGACGTCCCGCCCATCCCAATCACCTGCAACATCGCAACCTCAGGCCCGGCCGTTCCCGGGTCCTTGGTGGTGCAGCTCACACCCTGCGCCGTTGGTCCCGGCTTCCCGGTGTTCGCGCAATACACCGGCTTGTCGCTCGATGGGCCCGCCCACGCCATGTTGTAGATCTCCGCCGTTGGCCGCAGGTTCTTCGCCGGGTTGCGATGGCAGTCCAGGCACCACTCCATCTGCAAGCTGTTCTCCATGTACATCAGCGGCATCTGGTCCACGCGGCCATGGCAACTGGCGCAGCCGATCCCCTTGTTCACGTGGATCTCGTGGTTGAAGTACACGTAGTCGGGCAGGTCATGCACCTTGA
>PLUT01000044.1 GCA_003162875.1 Granulicella sp. | reverse complement strand
TCGAGTCTGCGGGATCTCCCTGCGAAAAGAAGGCATCCTTTGGCGCCAGTTGGATGATTCTTCGCCCCAGGCCGGCGCTCGCTAGAAAGGCGGCGGTATCGAATCCGGACTTTTCAAGTTCAACCAATGATTCAACCAATGAAGGGCCTCCTTCCGATTGCGGCCCTGACAAGGATGACCACCGGAAACATGCTCGATTTTACTGGCAAAAAGATTCCGGGTCTTCCTCATTCGACCGAGCATCCACACCACTCTCTCGGCAGCACACCTTAACCCGAACTCTAGCACAGGATTTCACCGTTGGGCGGCGGGATTCTGTGCAATTGTGCTCACCTTTGCGGAAATATTTTCGCGGCTCCTCGGTGCCATGATCCCACTATGGAGGCAGATGAAGCGCCCGGGGATGCTGCCGCCAGGGCAATCAGCTTGAAGCGTATTATTGCGACAGATGCCTCACGTTCAAGGCGAAGCGTAGCGTATTGAGAAAGAACGGAACCGATGCCTTTTCGACAAAAGACGCGTGATTTGGCCCGCAGCCTGGTTGCTTGCGAGGCCGATGCAAGTACGTCCCTGCATGCCGAACCTGCAACTGTGCGCGTCTACGAGAGGCTGCGCCGGCAACTCGGCGCACCCGTGGGAACTGACGGTTTTCAAGCTCTCGCTTCCCGTGCTTTGGCCCTTGCCAAGGCGGAATCTCCCGGGCTCAGCGCGGTGCAGGTAACCGCGAATGGAGGCTTGCGCGGTCTCGGCGAAGTTGAATCCCANNTGTTTCTTACCTTCCTTGGCGAGGCAACAACTCTGCGTTTGATAGAAGATTTACGGCTTCAGGTTGACGTCACGACAGAGTCGGCCACGACCAGAGAGGACACAATAGCCTCAGCGGCCGATGGACCGGCAATGGCTGCGGCTTTCGAGGACCTTCTGCTGGAAATTGATCGACTGAGGAGTGTGAGCAAACATATTGAAACCCTGGCGGACAAACATCCAGGCATGGAAGATGGACTCGTGAGTGTTGCGGGAAATATTCGCAGTATTGCTGCGGTTCTGGACATTTTCACACTCATCCGAAGCAAGGCCGGCGGCCCGCAAGAAGAGGCGCCTAACCTACAAACGAATCTCTACATGAATTGAGTTTCGCAAGCGCTACCAACGCGGCTGGGGATTTCGGGCACCCCTACCGCGAGGGCGCTTGCGAAAGGACAGAATCGCCGCCCTGATCCTCTTACGAAGCGTAGAACGGCAATTGAAATCTGCTACCTTGAACGACGCTGGGTTGAACATGACGGCTGCCCCGGGAATGCGAGATTTAGCCCATCGTCTTCTTACTTATGAAGCCGGTGCGGCCAAGACCTCTGAGCCAATGGAGTCCCCGAGTCTTCGCGTCTATGAGAAGCTGCGCCAGAGTCTTGGTGAATTTGTTGGAGTCGTCGGTTTTCAATCGCTCGCCTCTCGTGCGTTGACGCTGGCCAGGCCGGAAGCTCCCAGTCTTAGCGCGGCGCGGGTTACCTCGGATGGATCTTTGCAGGGCCTGGGCGAGATTGAGACTCAAATCGACATGGACAAGGATCGGGCTGGCGAGGGAGGAATCATTCTCATCGCCCGCTTACTCGGGCTGCTTCGTAGCTTCCTTGGCGAAGCTTTAACGTTAAGTCTGCTGCGAAATGCGTGGCCAAGCGAGGCCTTTGACGATCGCAATTCGGTACACGGGAGAAAAGCTTGAATACCCAAGATAAAGTGAAGATCAACAAACTGCCCACCGGAGTTCCGGGCCTTGACGAGATTGTGGGCGGCGGTCTCCCGGAATTTTCATTCAACATCATCGCCGGTGCACCCGGAAGCGGGAAGACGACGCTGGCACATCAGTTTGTGTTTGCCAATGCTACCCCGGAGCGTCCTGCNNTGCGATACCAGCAGCAGTACACATTCTTCGATCCCGCCATGCTGCCGGGCTCCATTCGCTTTATCAACCTGAGCCAGGTTGTCTTGGAGAAGGACCTGGGCGCGGTTTTGTTGCAGATTACCAAGGAAGTAGAAAAATCCAACCCGGCCGTCGTGGTTGTGGACTCCTTCCGGACCATGATTCGGAAGCCGGAAAGCGACTTGGACCTGCAATCCTTCATTCAAGGGTTAGCCCTGTTTCTGGCTAGTTGGCAAGCTACAACTTTCTTGATCGGTGAATATGCGGAAGAGGAGCTACACGACAATCCCATTTTTACCGTTGCCGATGGTCTGTTCTGGCTGCGCCAAACGGCGGAGCGAAATTCGATTGTGCGGAAGTTGCAGATCATCAAACTGCGCGGTCAGGATTCCGTCCCGGGACTGCACACATTCCGCATCACCGATGCCGGAGTACAAGCCTTCTCGCGCACTTTTGGGTTGACCGGTCACGCGAAAAATCCGCCCAGCCATAGGCGCCTTTGCTTCGGTATTCCGGAGTTGGACAAGATGCTGGGTGGGGGCGTTCGCGAAGGCGATAGTGTCCTCGTAGCAGGGTCTTCGGGAACTGGGAAATCGGTCCTGGCAACCCAATTCATTGCGGAAGGCATACGCCAGGGGGAGCCGGGAATCGTGGCGGTCTTTGAAGAGCGCCCACAAGCGTACGCGGAACGGGCCGTCAGTTTAGGTTTGGATCTGGAGACGCCGCAGAAAGACGGGAAACTCAAGATACTTTATCTCCGTCCGCTCGATCTCTCGGTGGACGAGACCATGCACTCGATTCTCGACGCAGTGCAGAAGATTGGCGCCAAGCGCCTGGTGATCGATTCGCTCGCAGGCTTCGAAATGGCTCTGTCGCCAGGCTTCCGCGCCGACTTTCGCGAGTCTCTCTACCGGATGATCTTCGCTCTGACGGGAATCGGGGTGACAATTCTAAGCACCGTAGAAGTGGATGAGTCTTTCACTGAATTCCCGTTCAGCACCTACTCAATTTCTTTCCTCACCGANNCAGCTTCGCAAGATCATGGTGGTGATTAAGATGCGGGGCGGGAATCATGCCAAGGATATTCGCGAGTATGAAATCACGTCAAAGGGCGTGGTTATCCTCGGCGAACGGCTAACAAACTATCAGGGTCTTATCAGCGGAATTCCCGTGCATTCGGACCGGTCCGACTCGACGGAGGAGCCCCCGCTGGATACGGGAATCGAGCGCAAAACCTAAGGAAGCATCTACGAACCTGAAGCCGTGACCAGTTACAGCCTCGATTCGGAGAGCGCAGTACCGCGACTTGGTTTTCTCCATGCTGAGGAATGCAGCCCCCCGACAACGGTCGCCGGATAGGCGCCTATCCGGCTAGTGACCCGGAAGTGACCCTCGCGTGAGGTGAATTGGTGAATCTTCCGTTTGGCGAGGCTGTGATGAGTAATCCGAAGAAGTCACGCACGAGCGCGTGCGAAGCCTCAAGGTTTGATATAAAACTTGCTTCATGCGCGACGCACGAGCCACACAATCACCACAATCACAATAATTGTTCCTACCACGCCCATACCTAACATAACCCCTCCTAGCGGACAGATAGGGCATCAAGGCCACCCATGCAGAGATGATAGGACTGCATTCCGTCTGTCGTCCAATCGACCGCCGCTCTGTGGGCGCTCCGAAGGAACCAAAGAAGATACGGGCGAGCCGCGTCCGTGCGGTCAAAATTGATCAGGCAGCGGCAACTCAGGAGTGAGACGCTCCGATTAGGGAACTTGTTCGAATGCTCGAAGGGAGGTTGCCCTATGCCCAATTTCGAAGCAGAGAACGCCATTCTGCCGCACCAATCTCCGACCCTCCCCAGGGTCCTGCTCGTCGACGATGACGAATCTGTCCGCGACACCCTCTCCATGGTCCTCGAACACAGCGGCTTCGAAGTCAGCTCCGCTCCCAATGTCAACCAGGCGCTCGCACTTATCGGCTCGCAGAGCTTCGACGCGCTGGTCACCGACCTGCACATGCCCCAGCCCGGTGACGGCCTCACCGTGGTCAGCGCCATGCGCCACTCCAATCCAAAGGCGGTCACCCTCATCTGCAGCGCATTTCCCGAGATGCAGCAGGCCACTGCGGCGATCCTGAAGCAGGCCGACGAGATTCTGGTCAAGCCGCTGCACCCGGACAACCTCGTCAGAATCATCCTCGATCGGCTGAAGCAGGGGACAAAGACCGCTCCGCTGCCTGTAGAAAGCGTAGCCGACATCCTCGAGTGCTCCACTCAATCGACGATTGAGGATTGGCTGCAATCTGTCCGCGACAAGCCGGGAATCATCTCCGTCTCCCTGGACGACGACGTCCGTTGCGCCCACCTGCCGCAACTCTTCCACGACCTGGTCGCCCGTCTCCGCTCCCCGATTTTGCTGGGCGCGCGCTCGCCCGTCTCCACCGCTGCCGCCGAACACGGCATGCTGCGCCGCCAACAGGGCTACACCGCCGCCATGCTGGTGGAGGAGTCTCGCATGTTGCAGGTCAGCATCTTCCAGACCCTCCAGGACAACCTAAGCAAGATCGACTTCAGCGTGCTCCTGGTCGGCGTGATGGCCATCGCCGACGAGGTCGACTCGCAACTGGCTCAGCAGATGGCAAGCTACATCGCCGAATCGACAGCCGATTCGGAGCCTGGCGACGCGTGGACCGCCCCGCAGCAGCTTCGCCGACACGTCGCATAACCGCCGCGCCCAGGTGTACCTTGGGCTATTACAGGGTGCAGTAGTTTCTTGACCTACTGAGGTTGCTTGCAAGCCGCATTGAAAACAACCCTTCAACGTTGCGCTACATCAACTCTCTAGCTGGCACAAGACATCGGGCAACCCACGCCGGCCGGGAGCACAATCGATGGCAGTGATGATGCAGGCGTTCTACTGGGACGCGCCGAAGCACGAAAACAAGGAGCACGAATGGTGGAACTTCGTTGCCGAAAAGGTTGAAGACCTGGGGCGCGCGGGTTTCAACGCGCTCTGGCTGCCTCCGGTCAACAAGGCATCCAGCAACACATCGATGGGCTACGACCCGTACGACTACTTCGACCTGGGAGACTTCGACCAGAAGGGCGGCACGAAAACCTGGTATGGCAACCGGGCTGAGCTGGAGGCGCTGATCGCGAAGGCGCATGCCCACAGCATCGGGCTCTACGCCGACATGGTGATTAACCACAATGGGGGCGCGGATGAGGAAGAGGTGAATCCGCTCGACGGCCAGAAGCGCTGGACAAAGTTCAACCCGAAAAGCGGCGTCTTTCCCCGCGACTACAACCACTTCCACCCCAGCCGTTACGAGCGCGTGATGATTGAGGGCGAGAACTACGCAGGCTTTCCGCACCTCTGCCATCGCAACCCGGAAGTCTATGCCGCGATGTACCGGTACGCGCGGATGCTGATCGAGGAGTTGGGATTCGACGGCTTCCGCTTCGACTACGCCAAGGGGTTCGGCGCGTGGATGATCGCGCTGCTCGCGAAGTACCAGTATGTCAAGAATGGGAAGGACTTCGAGCCGTACGTGGTGGCGGAATACTGGTCCGGCACTGAGGATATCGACGGCTGGCTGAGCCGCGTCGGAGAGTTTACGGACAGTCAGATCGCGGCATTCGACTTCCCGTTGCGCTACAAGCTGAAAGACGTATGCGACAAGCCCAGCTATGACTTGCGCAACCTGACCGATGGCGGCTCGGTGGTTATGAAGCGGCCACGGCATGCGGCTACCTTTGTGGACAACCACGATATGGGCGACAACGCGATCATCAACGACAAGCTCATGGCCTACTCCTTCATCATGGTCCATGAGGGCTACCCCTGCGTGTTCTGGTACGACTACTACAACAACGGACTGGCTCGGCCACTCACGCCAAATGGCATCGACGCGCTGGTGCAGGCGCACCACAAGCACGCTGGCGGCGATTCGCAGATCCTGCACGCCGATCCCGATCTGTACATCATGCAAAGGGTGGGCTGGAAGGATGACACGGCCGACCAGCCGGGGCTGATCTATGTGCTCAACAACCTGGGCGACCAGTGGTCGGGGACGCAGGTGAAGACGAAGTGGGCCAACCAGAAATTCGTGCCGATCGCCTGGGATGGACACGACAAGGCGTGGCCGGATGCACGCACCACCGACAGCGATGGCAACGCCGAATTCCCTGCGCCGCCGCGCGGCTATGCGATCTACGTGCCTGCCTAGTTCAAATGCCCCTTGATTTCTCCTGGCTCGGTTACCGCTCTGCTTGGCGCGCAGCCAGGTCGCCAATGACGGGCAGCTTGATCTGCTTTCCGCCGAAGGCGCCAATGAACACGATCAGCCATACGATGAAGATGGCCAGACCCACCAATTGCAACACCGTCATTGTTAAGAAGACGGCAGAAGGCACGATATGCTGCACCAGTCCGACGAGAATGTCGATCACTGCCCACGCAATGAAAAAGAAGATCGACTGCCATGCGTGGAAGCGGACATAGGAGCTTCTTTTGAATGGTTCAATGATCAGGAAGACGATTGCCGGGATGATGGTAATGTAGGCAATGCCGGCGGCGGCGTTGTCAGAAAGGCCCGACGAATTCACGTTGGAAGTTTCAGCAGGTTTCAGATCGGACATGGTTGCTCCTTTGGGGCGGGGATGCTCCATCGGAGATTGACGATGGTTCGGAAGCCGATAGAACTCCGAGACAATTGTCGGCCATTCGAAGGAAACAAACTGGTCAGAATTGCTCAAACAGACGGAAATCGTTGCTGCGGGCGTTTCCGAAGCGGTCGCTGCCCTCGCACCATCTGCCGCGTTTGCTGCTCTTCTTCTCGCGTATCGTGCGCGTCCGTCGATCCCATGCAGGCACTCAGAAATGGCTAGGTACGAACGCATCTGTCGCCCGTCTCTCCATCATGGCCTGTAGGCCGAAGGTCGACCATGCGCGCCCGCTGCTCACTAGGTGATGAGTTGCTTCAGCATTCGCGAGGACCCCGGATGGTGAAAGATGATCGGTAGACATTCCTGGTAGTGCGGGGCGTATTCCCCTGAGCTTGGTTAGGGATTTGAGATCGCCGCTGTCTTCCTAAACGAGGGCACAGACCCGCTGGAGGGCACCGGAAGGGCGCAATCACGCAAGCAGACAAACGGATATGTGTGGTTCGCCAGAAATTAGTGTTACGTTTAGTGTTACAGTGGCAAAACGAAGAGCCAACCTTTCCGGGTTGACTCTGGTGTAAATACGTTGTTTTCAATTTGGTGCGGAGGAGGGGACTTGAACCCCTATGCCTTGCGGCGCTAGCACCTCAAGCTAGTGCGTCTGCCAATTTCGCCACCTCCGCAAAGAGCCTGGCACACAACGCGAGTGCCCCAGGAGCGACCCCAAGAATTCGATGCTCAGTATACCATTCCGGCGGAGCGGGGCTTGGCGCGAAAGTTTGCGCAGACCTGCGCGGTCGCCTACACTGAGGACTGTCCCGAGGACGCAACGGGCGGCTAGCTCAGCTGGTTAGAGCGCCTGCCTTACAAGCAGGATGTCGGGGGTTCGAGTCCCTCGCTGCCCACCATTTCCTTGTTTCAGGTCATCCAATAGCATCCAATGAATCGCACGAGACCCCAGTAAATACTGGGTCTTAGGATAGAACTGCTCGGCGTTCCCGACCTGGATTCAGTAGAAGGCAAAAGGAACTACGCGATGTTGGCCGTACTCCTGCGCTGCGGTCTACATCGATCAGAACTCACTCGTCTCACAGCAAGCCATCTTCAGCAGCGAGACGACCACTGGGCGATCGTTCGGGAATATGCAAAGGCTTCAGGGCATTGACAATCTGGCTCGGTATGATCTAATACGCTATCAATCGAACTTTAATCGATACGTTACGCTGCGATCACAATCATGTGGTAACAGGAAGCTGTTTTTCCACATTAGGAACAGATCGAGACCTACCGAACGGCCAACTCATTCTTCGCCTTCTTCGAAACGACGCAACTCACGAGGAAGATGGAAGAACTTCAGGAGCCCAGTGATGAAAATGAATCTTTTCACCCGCATCGGCGTTTCCCTCGTCATGCTGCTCGGCGTCGCCGCCATTTTCAGCGTCGCAGCCCGGGCGCAAACAGTTACGGGGTCCATCCGCGGTACGGTTACCGACGCCACCGGAGCGGTGGTGGTCGAGGCGAAGGTGACCGCCACCAACAGCAACACCGGCGTTGCCACCGCTACCACTACCGATCGCAGCGGCACCTATAACTTGCAGTCGCTGCCCATCGGCACCTATGTTGTTTCCGCGGAAAAGACCGGCTTCAAAATTACAGCCGATAGTCCTTTTGCGCTGGAGATCGATCAGATCGCAAAGATCGACCTGAAACTTCAAGTGGGAGACGTAACCACGACTATTGAGATTGCTCCCGATGCCGGGGCCATCCTGCAAACAGAAGACGCGTCGCTCGGAACCACGATCACCGCGAGCACGCTCGAAAACATGCCGCTGCCGGGCCAGAACTTCGCGACAGCGACCGTGTTGGTTCCCGGCGCGGTCCTTCCGACATACGGTTCGTTGGGAAGTCAGCAGGGCTGGGAGCGTGTCACGTCGTTTGCATCGTCGACGGAGCCGTCCTTCAACGGCAACCGCATGCAGACCAACAACTACATCCTCGATGGAACGGACATCAACGAGCCGCTGCAGAACACCATCGCCTACAATCCGGCTGCCGAAGCCATCGGCGAGATGCGCATCATCACCGGTAACGCCGACGCAGAATACGGCAACGTCAACGGCGGTGAAATCCTCATCGTGACCAAGGCCGGAACCAACAAGTTCCACGGCAGCCTTTACGAGTTCTACGAGAACCAGCTCTGGCAAGCCAACTCCTTCGCGAACAAAGATCTCATTCCAATCGCACCGCGCGCGGACTTCCACCAGAGCCAGTTCGGCGCTACCTTCGGCGGCCCCATCTTCCACAACAAGCTGTTCTTCTTCATGGACTATGAGGGCTTCCGCAACACAACCGCTACATCGACTTCGGTCATCTCGGTGCCTTCGCTCAGAATGCGTACGGGTGATTTCTCTGAGTTGTTGGGTGCACCAACGCTTGATTACAATCTGTCCATTCCTGCTGCGCAATACAAACAGCTTTACAACACCAGTACCGGCCTCGCCACGGCCACCCCGTATGTCAACGATCAGCTTCCGGTCGCGAATCCCGTAGCTCAGTATGTCTTCGCTCACCCGGAGTTCTATCCGAAGCCGAATCGTCCCAGCTCGAACGCCAACTCGCCGGACACCAACAATTATGGTGGGTATAACAAGTCTGCCTATGTGAATAACCAAGGCGACATTCGAGTGGACTACAACCCTTCCTCGAAGGATGCCCTCACGGCCCGGTACTCTCAAGGCGGCGCCTACGACGATCCGATCGTAGCCGTCCTCTCGTTCGAGTTCCCGGGCGGCAATGACTATCCGTTCCGGAACGGCGTCATCAACGAGGTACACACCTTTAGCTCAAACTTGCAGAACGAGTTCCGCGCCGGCTATACGCGTGTCGACGATCTTTCCGGCGTCCCGTTCGATAGCACAGGCCAATTCCCGACCGGCAGCGATTCGAAGGTTGGCTATCCCTATGGCAGCCCCTACCCGGGCTTCACGGAATCGAACATCTCCACCGCTGAGAAAAACATCGGCACCCTGGGCGTGATTCAGAACTTCATCGACAATATCTTCGACTATGGCGACACGGTCACCTGGTTGCACGGTAAGCACATCATTAAAGGTGGCGCACAGATCCTGCGTTACCAGGAGAACTTCTACTATGGCGGCAATGCCGGCACCATGGGCGAGTTCGTCTACAACGGCATCTTCACCAAAGACACGACGCTTTCTACAATCGGCACAGGCTACGGCTTTGCGGACTTTGTTCTCGACCAGTCCGAGAACCAGCAAGTGAATGGTACGGCAGGACGTGTCGGTCAACGCCAGTATCGTATGGCGTTCTTTGGCGAAGATGAGTGGAAGTTGACACCTAAACTCACCCTCAACCTCGGTCTGCGCTACGGCTATGACCAGCCGCTCTACGAAGTCAACAACAAGGAAGTCAACGTTGACGTCAAGAACCCGCAGAACTGCCCCGCCTGTCTGCTCACTGCCGGCAAGAACGGCGCGAGCAACGCGCTGTACAACGCCTTCCACAAGCAGTTCATGCCCCGCGTTTCGTTCGCTTACCAAATGGATCCGAAGCAGGTCATCCGTGGCGGCTACGCTATCACGGACGACTTCGAAGGCATGGGCTCGGCGCAGCGCCTCACGGCAAACCCGCCATTCATTTCGTCCTATTACTATCAAAGCGGCTCACCTACTGCTACAACAGCCGGAAACCCCATCAAGGTAAGCCAGGGCTTCAACGCAGGTGGTCTCAATCTCGTACAAAGCAAGTACAACGCGTGGGACCCGAACATCAAGCCGGAGCTGATTCAGCAGTACAACCTCACCCTTCAGACGCTCTTGACGAATAGCTTCACCTTCCAGATCGGGTACGTCGGGAACGTCGCACAACATCTCGTCATTCCCGAACCGATCAACCAGGCAACAGTTCCAGGCAGTGCGGCGACTGAGCCGTTCAGTGCGCTGGTTGGTGCTACCGGCCAGGTCTACATGACCTCGGCGGAAGGCTACTCGAACTACAACGCCATGCAGGTCCAACTCCGCCAGCGTCAGTTCCACGGCCTGGAGACCACCCTCAACTACACCTGGTCGAAGAACATGACCAACAACCCGGGCTACTTCGGTACCGGTGGCGTTGACGGTCCAGGCGTCTACCCCCAAAACATCTACAATCCGCATGGCGACTACGGTGTCGCGGCCTTCGATACCCGCAACGCAGCCAACTTCGTTGGTACCTATGCGGTACCGTTCGGGCACGGTCGTGACTTCGGTTCCAACGTCAACCGCTTTGTCGATTGGGCCATTGGTGGCTGGAAGGTGTCCGCGAATGCCGTTATGTACAGCGGTTTCCCGATCACGATCGGCAGCAGTAGCCAATCGAACTCGAACAATGGCGGCGGTGCACGTGCCAATCAGTACCACAAGCTGACTATCGTGAACCGCTCGCTCCTGCACTGGTTCGGTACTGGACAGGATGTCCTGCCCTGCCAAGCAACCACAGCCCCCACATCAGGTACCCCTCCGTTGAACACCAACGGAGTTGCCTGCGCGTACGGATCTGAGCTCAGCAATTCATTCGGAACAGCGAATGTGGGTACCGAGCGTGCACCGGGATTCCGCGACGTCGATGTCTCGGCATTCAAGCAGTTCCGCACGTTTGGGGAGCAGTCCTTCCAGTTCCGCGCGGACGCGTTCAACGTAGGCAACATTTCTTCCTACGCGGCTCCGGGCGACACGGCAACAACGACGGCGACTTTCGGCCAGATCACATCAAACCTGTCGCCGCCTCGTCAGATTCAAATGTCGCTGAAGTACGAGTTCTAACCCAGCGAGGCATAATCAGGAAATCGCCAGGCGCGGTGCCATCGAAGGGCCGGGATTCAATGTTCTGAACCTGGGAGCGATGGCCCATCTCACGTGTTATTACGCGAGGTGGGTTCCTCGCTGCCATTGTTTCGCGCAGAGGATTCGCTGTCGCCGATTTGCAGCCGCCGGGTTCAGCGGGCTGGGCTGACCGGTGGCGTCCGGACGAAGATCACGGACCTGGCGTCGGAGTAGGCTGCCTTCCAGTTGGGCAATAGCGGCAGGACGTTGGCCATGGGAGAGTTGCGTTCCAGCAGGCAGAAGTTGATGTGGTACTTGTCCAGCAAAATGGTGGGCGCGGTTTGGAGGGTCGCCCATTTTCCGAACTCGTCGATGACGCCGGTCCACTCATAGACATCGGCCCGGCCATCGATGAAGACGGGATATTCAGGGGCGGCCCAGATCAGGTATCCGCCATCGTCCCAATCGTTGAGCATTGGTGCGGGCAGGTGCTGGGCCTGGATGAATTCCACTGCCTTCACCGGGCTGTGGTCCTCCACCTGTGCGATCAGGTTCCGGCGGCTTGGGAAGGCCAGGAAGACGGTCAACAGGGATGCTGCGATCAGCATCGCGTTGGCTACAGGATGGTCTCGTTGGGCACGGTGCCGGGCCCATGAGTTCGCCAGCAGGCGCGAGAGGACAGGCGCGATCAGGATTCCAGCAGGGAAGACCAGGCGACGATGGCTCCCAGCTATCCAGGTAGCCACAGCGATGGTGAGCGCCTCATGCCAGAACAACTCCTGCCGGCGAACGATTACCAGCAGAACAATGGCTCCCAGGGCCGCGAGCAGCGCGACCCCGCGGGGACCGGCCAGTTGCAGCGGTTGCCACTCGGATACGGCACTGAGCACGATGGGCTGGTGAAACAGCGTGTCCAGCGGGTATCCGACCAGCTTTACTCCGCTGGGGTTCAGACAGACTGCCAACAGGGAGAGAGCGAGCGCCATGGCCAGCATTCTCCGGTCGCGCGGCGTCCAGCGCGCGGCCACGAGCAGGCCGGACTGAAAACTCCAATAGGAACTGAACAGAACCAGTGCGGCCACCACCAGGCCAAGAAAGAAAGAGCTGTGGCAGTTGGCCCAAAGCGCAAAGAGTGGGGGCAGGGCAAGGTACCAGCGTGGACTGCGACTCCGGCCCAATTGGAGAACCAGCAACTCCAGAATCAGGAGCAGGTAACCGACCATCTGCGGCCGAACCGCGAAGCCGCTGGTTCCGAACACCCAGATGGTGAGAGCGCCGACGAAGGCCACCTTGGCATTCCCTGAATAGACCGAGCACAGGGCGTACCCGGCGATGAGGATTGCCGCCGTGAACAAGCAGAGCCACACCATTAGGCCGGAGTAGCCTCCCGCGTTGAATGCGGCGTATATCAGCAACTGCGAGAGCCATTCCTGCGCGATCCGCGAATGGTGGTTGGTGGTGTAAGAGAAGAGATCCGCAGCCGGGATGCGATGCGAAGTCCAGGTGACCTCGCCCAGCTTCAAGTGCCACCACATATCGGGGTCGTCGAAGCGGCCGCGCACGGTGAGGACGCCAAGGACGGCGAGAAGGGCGGCAATTGCCGCCGGGAACGAGAAGGTTCTTTGTAGAGCGCCAGCGCGTGCAGGACTTGCGGTTGGTGCGGGAGCGAGTGGCTCAGGGTTCACGCAATGCTTTCCAGCTTGGAATCATCCGAATCGAGACCCGCGTCGGAGCCGGCGACGCGGATGAGCCGGTGCAGGTAGGCGCGGGAGATTTGCAGGCTGCGCGCAGCCAGGGTCTTGTTGCCATTGTGCTCGCGCACGGCAGCCACCGCGAGCTTGATCTTGTAGTCGCGCAGTTGGCGCTCGAACGAACCGGCAGGCTGGTAGTCGTCGATGCTGACTACGCCTTCGTCCTGGATGTGCTGGGGCAGGTCCTCCAGCTTGATGCGGGCGTCCTGAGCGACGATGATGGCGCGCTGGACCACGTTCTCCAGTTCGCGCACATTGCCGGGCCAGGAGTAGCTCTCCAGCGCAGCCATCGCGACCGGCTCAAAGCACACCATCGACTTTTGATACATCTCAGAGTACTGGCGCAGAAAATGGGTTGCGAGTTCGGGGATGTCTTCGCGATGGTCCTGCAGCGCCGGGGCATGGATGCGCATGACATTGATGCGGTAATAGAGGTCCTCGCGGAACTTGCCCTGGGACACCATCTCCCCCAGGTCGCGATGGGTGGCGAAGATGAGGCGCGCGCGCATGGGCAGGAGCTTGTTGCTGCCCAGCCGGCTGAATTCGCGCTGCTGCAACACGCGGAGCAGCTTGACCTGAACGGAGAGGCTGAGATCGCCAATTTCATCCAGGAACAAGGTGCCTTCGGCTGCTTGCTCGAGGAAGCCCACCCGCGGGCCGACGGTGCCGGTAAAGGCGCCCTTTTCGTGGCCGAAGAGCTCAGCCTCGATCAGCGTCTCCGGGATGGCGCCGCAGGAGACTGCGATAAAGGGTTGACCGGAACGCTTGCCCAGATTGTGGATGGCGTTGGCGATGAGTTCCTTGCCGGTGCCGCTTTCGCCGGTCACCAGCACCGAGGCGCCGATGCTGGCCACGCGGCGAATCAGGTCATAGACCTGCTGCATCTGCTGGCTGGAGCCGGTCATGCGATCGCAACAAGCGCGGCTCTCCAGCCGCTGCTGCGCCGATTGCAGTTCCCGCCTGAGTGAGGCGTGCTCGTAGGCACGGAGCAACATTGCCTTGAGGTCGCGAATGGAGGGGGGACGGCGCAGGTAGCCATAGGCGCCCAGCCGGACAAGCTCAGCGGCACTGGAGCGAAGCGTGTCGTCGGCCATGATCACGATGACCGCGGATTCTCGAGACGTGATGATGCGCCGGAAGCACTCCAGCCGCTGATCCAGGGATCGCTGTTCCGGGGACTTTTTGACGTCGAGATCCAGAATCGCTACGACGCATTCATCGGCATCGAGAATGCGAGTGATTCCGGCCTCGTCCGGTGAAGAGAGAATCTGAAACTCCTTGCCCAAGGCAGAGGCAAGAAGCGGTTGCAGGCTGCGATCTTCCGAATAGAGGCCGATTCGAATCGTCAATTGGGTTTCCTCGGTTTGCGGCTGAGGTAAGACTGCCATTCAATGCCGTGGCGGAGTTCTTATTGAAATTGCCGACTCTGCCGGGCACAACTTACACTTCACTTCGCTTCCATCTCGCCTGAATGCTGGACGACGATAGGGAATGGTAAGCGTCTAAGGAGGCAGAAAATCAGTGTGACAAGTTGGGTTGCATCGGCGGCACGGCCCCGCTGCCGATGGGTTGGGCTTGAGACCTTATCTAGAGCAATCCGGTTGCCAATTCAATTTCTCCCCATAACCTACGTGTATTCAAATATATAAGGAGAGTTAGGGTCGGAGCCAAGTGCAATTTATTGCACACTAAGTGGTAATCCCTTACACGATCGTTCGATTGCGTTGGCCGCCTTCTCAGGGTATCGTGAGGTTTCAGAACCGGGTTGGCAATCTGGATTATCCGCAGCGGAGCGGTGTGTATATCGTCCGCTTCACACGGAACCCCGGATGTAAACAGCCGTGAACACCCAAATGGACGGAAGCCGCTGTAAGGTCTTTGAATGAGGCTTTTATGGCGTCTGCTCTTTTGGATAGAGAATTGCTGTCCCGATTAGGTGACTGCGGGGTTGGGGAAGAGGTATGGAGATGCATTCGATCGCATGGTGGCCCACAGTAGCGGTGCTTGCGGTGGCGACCTTCACGGATCTACGCAGCCGCCGGATCCCGAACTGGCTGGTGCTGCCATTCATGGTTGCCGGCGTTGCGGTCCAGGGCTGGCTCTATGGGTGGCATGGGATCGGGCAAAGCCTTGCCGGCCTGGGTTTGGGCGGGGCGATTTTCGGGGTGCTTTGTCTGCTGGGCGGTATGGGCATGGGCGACGTGAAGTTGTGCGCAGCGATCGGCGCCTGGATTGGACCGTCGCAATTGCTGGTTGCGCTGGTGGTGACGGGCTTGGCCGGCGGCTTGATGGCTCTGTGCTGGGCTGTGGCGGGNNGCAGGATGCCTTACGCTCCGGCGATCGCAATTGGAACGCTGGTCTCGTTTTTTTCTCGTTGAAGAATGGAATGCGCGCTTGGATCCGTCAATATGTCAAATTCGGGCAAATCGTTGGAGAATTGGCAAGCCGCGGGGAATAGGCCGTCCATGAATACGAGTACATCCACGCCTCCCGACGCACTCGGCAATGTGATCTTGTCGGTGGCGCTGATTGGCCCCACCGACTCACGGCGAAAAGCCCTGGCCGAGGCGCTGGCCTCGCTGCATGGCAGCGTGACCCGGGAGTTCTCGTCCTATCCGGAGATGGACGACGTGCCCCGCCTGCTGGAGGCGGAGTACGACGTGATCATCGTCGAGTTGGACAGCAATCCGGAGTATGCCCTGGAGCTGGTGGAGAACATCTGCGGCAAGAGTTCGGTGACTGTGATGGTGTTCTCCGAGCAGGTTTATCCGGAGATGCTGGTGCGTTGCATGCGAGCGGGGGCGCGCGAGTTTCTGACCCAGCCCATCACCTCGAGCATGATCGCTGAGGCGATGGTGCGCGCATCGGTGCGCCGCCCAACGGCCAATTCGGTGAAGAAGCCGACGGGAAAGATGATGATCTTTATCGGCGCCAAAGGGGGCTCGGGCGTCACCACGGTGGCCAGCAATTTTGCGGTGTCGCTGGCTAAGGAGTCGG
>PLUT01000336.1:32282-72079 GCA_003162875.1 Granulicella sp. | reverse complement strand
TGTCCGCAGCACGAACGCCGGGTCTGGCGTCATCGCAGGGTCGCTCTCCGACGCCGTTTCGTTCACGACCTCGCGCACCTTCGTCCGCGTCTGGAACTGCGCCTTCACCTCGTCCTACACCCGCAGTTCAAGCCTGGCGGGGTTAGCTTCCTTCACCTTCGACACGACTCTGGCAGGGTTCCAGGTTTCGCGAGCCATCGGGCGCAGCTTCTCGGCGTTCGCCAGCTATACTTTAGAGAATCAGTCGAGCCAGGGCTCTGCCGCGTCCGTCATCGATGTCTTCAATGGTTTCTCGCAGGTGCTTGGCTTCGGGCTCACCTACGCTCCTATGTCGATCCATTTTGGGCACCCGTAAGGAGGATCTATGCTTGGTCATCGAACGCTGAACGTCGAAGACTATCTCGCCATTTTCAAGCGCCGCTGGTGGATTGTCGTGGTCCCCACGGTCATTCTCCCGATCGCAGCGATTGCCCTCACCTTCGTCATTCCTCCGGTGTATGAGTCGCAGTCACTGGTGCTGATCGATCAGCAAAAGGTGCCCGAGGACTTCGTCCAGCCGATCGTCAACGAGGACCTGGACAGCCGCGTGGCATCGATGAACGAGCAAATCCTGAGCCGGGCGTCGCTGCAGCCGATTGTGGACAAATACAACCTCTACGGCGACCAGCGCATGGACATGGACGCCCGCGTTACCAAGGTGCGCAACGACATTACGCTGCAAGCGATCCGGTCGCAGATTTCCCACGGGGATGGACTGCCCGGCTTCAGGATTTTCTTCAAGGCTTCCGATCCGCGCACGGCGCAACAGGTGTGCGCCGACCTGACCTCGCTTTTCACAAAGGTAAACCTGAACTCGCGCGAAGCCGCCGCGGAAGGCACGACCAGCTTCATCAAGGAGCGGCTCGAACAGGCGAAAGGCGACCTCGACAACCAGGACGCCAAGGTGGCGGCGTTTACGCGTCTGCACTTCGGCATGCTTCCCGACGATGAAAAGAGCAACCTCGACCTGCTGGGCACCCTGAATGCCCAACTGGATGCGGCCAATGGACAACTCCAGACCATGAACCAGCAGCAGGTCGGAGAGGAAACCATGCTGGCGCAGCAGTCCCAACCCGTCGCCACGACACCCCTTGGTGCAGCCATTGTTCAGACGTCGCAGGCGGAACAGGCGGAGCTCGAAAAACTGCTGGCCCAGAGAGACGAGCTTACCGCTCGGTACTCGGAGGATTATCCCAACGTGAGGGCGGTGAATCGGCAGATCGCGGATCTGCAGGCACAGATGGCCAAGGAGGCTGATGCTCCGCCGCCCGCGCCGTCCGCGCCGACTGCAACCGCCCCCAACCGGTCCGACTCCGCCACCGTCCAAAATCTTCGTGCGAGCCTGGCAGCGCTCCGCACCGCAATCCAGAGCAAGCGCAAACAGCAGGAGGCGATTGAGCAGCAGATACGCGTCTACCAGGCGCGGGTTCAGTCCACCCCGCAGGTCGCAGAAGAGTTCAAGGAACTGACTCGCGATTATCAGACGACGCTGACTTCGTATCAAGCTCTGCTTCTCCAGTCGCAGAAAGCCGATGAGGCTACGGACCTGGAACACCGCCAGGAAGGCGAGACATTCACCGTGCTCGACGCGGCCAACGTTCCCGACGCGCCCACTTTCCCGAAGCTAAGCGTCTTCGCCGGCGGCGGGCTGGCAGCAGGTGTGGGGCTGGGGTTGTTGATCGTCGCCCTGCTGGAATACCGGGACACGGCACTGCGCTCCGAGCGTGATGTGTGGGCCTTTACGCAACTACCCACGCTCGCCGTCATTGCCTGGTCAGCGAGCATGCAGGAGCCCAGACTCGGAATTCTGGCCCGTCTGAAGCGGCCATTCAGCCGCAAAACGCCTAAGAAGCTGGTCGCAGATGCCCCAGGATAATCATGTATAAAAGCTTCTTCCATCTCCAGATCAATCCCTTCGCGAGCAGCCCGGATCCCCGGTTCCTGTACATGATGCCGCATACTCGCGAGGCGCTGGCTACGCTTGAGTACGGTATCTCCGCGCACAAGGGATTCATCGTCCTCACCGGCGANNGGGCACCGGCAAGACCACGCTGCTGCGCCGCGCCTTGGCGTCGCTCGACCAGAGCCGCGTCTTTAGTTCGTTCGTCTTCAATCCGCGCCTGGATGTCCTGGACTTTCTTGAGTTCATCCTCTCCGACTTTGGCATCTCGCCGCAGAACCGCACGAAATCGGGGATGCTGATCCAGCTCAACCGCTGGCTCATCGAACGATTCCGCCGCGAAGAGACATGCGTGATCGTCGTCGACGAGGCGCAGAACCTCGAGTGGGAGTTGCTGGAAGAAATACGCCTGCTCACCAATCTGGAAACCACGAGCGAGAAACTGGTGCAGATTGTTCTCTCTGGGCAGCCCGAACTCGAGGAGAAGCTTCGCGCCCCGGACGTGCGCCAACTGCGCCAGCGCATTGCGCTCTGGGCCCGCACTCACGCCATCACCGCGGAGCAGACAGCCAACTACATTGCCCAGCGCCTGTTGATAGCAGGCACCGCGGAGCGGCTTTTTGCTGACGACGCTGTTGCGGCCATTCACCGTGCCAGCCGCGGTATACCACGCCTCATCAACCTTATCTGTGAGCACGCGCTCATTCTGGCGTACGTTGAACAAATCCGCCAGGTCCCGGAGGCGCTCATCCATGCCGTTGCCTCCGACCTCGATCTGGATCCGCAACCGTTCATGGTCTCGACGAGTCACAGTGGATACTCGACAAACTCCAAGCTTCCAGCGCGGGAGCACCCAGGAAGGGAAGAGAGAT
Organism: Granulicella sp.; assembly: GCA_003162875.1. Classification (GTDB taxonomy): domain Bacteria; phylum Acidobacteriota; class Terriglobia; order Terriglobales; family Acidobacteriaceae; genus Edaphobacter. The sequence continues at coordinate 69,268 of PLUT01000336.1, read as the reverse complement.
GAGCAAGATCTACGAAGCGTTGCGCCAGGCGGAACTAGAGCGGGCCAAGAGCCCCAGCCCACCCCCTCCTGGTCCCGGAACCGACGGACCGGCCACCTTGCTCGACACCGAGACCGCGCCTGGGGTGGATGCCGGCGGCGGCGAAAGAACGTTGGCTGCCACACTGGCCGACACCAGGCTCGGCGACGTCCTTGCCGACAGCAAGGTCGCCTTCGCCCCCGCTGCCGGCGCCCCCGGCAACGCGTCGGAACTCGATCTTGGCAAGATCGGCCATTACGCCTGGCACCCCCTGATGCAGCAGCTTCCCGCGCTCGAGGAACGCGGCAGCTCGGTGGAGCAGTTCCGCAGCCTGCGTTCTCGCATGCAGGAGTTTCGCGACCTGGGCACACTCAAGTCCATTCTTGTATCGAGCGCCTTGCCGCAGGAGGGCAAGAGCTTCATTGCTGCCAACCTGGCCGTCTCCTTTGCCCGGCACAAGAGCGGCCGGGTGCTGTTGATCGACGGCGATATGCGCCGGGCGACACTGCACAAGCTGTTGGGCTGCGCGCAACATCCTGGGCTCACTGAGTTTCTTTCCGGAGCGGCCACCATCCCTGAGATCATGCAGCGCCCGCTTCCTGACGAGCCTGGCCGTCCGTTGCCCAGCGGCCTGGCTTCGCTGACCTTTATTCCCGCTGGTGTCGAACACGACAAAGCTGCCGATCTCTCTGGCAATCACCGCTTCGACCGCCTGATAGCCGCCGCCGCGCCGCATTTCGATTGGATTGTGGTCGACTCTTCGCCGGTGAACCTGGTCTCCGACGGAGTCAATCTCGCGCGCGCCTGCGACGCAGTCCTGCTGGTCGCTCGCGGAGGGGTCACCAAGTTCGAGTCCGCTCAACGCGCCATCGCGGAACTCAAGGCTTCGAAGATCCTCGGGCTGGTGCTCAACGCGGTCGCCAAGCCCACCCTCGCTGGAGGCTACTACGGCTACGATGGATACGACGGATACGACAAGATAGAAGCATGACCAGGGGCGATCCACGGCGATGATCCGGTTCTTGAAGGTTTATTACCCCACGCGGACAATTGTTCTCTTGCTTTGCGAGGCAGCCATCGTGAGCGGCTGCTTTTTGCTCGCGACCTGGATGAAGCTGCGCGACGATACCTACATTGCGCTCGAGTACGAGCACGCCGTGCTCAAGATCGCCGTCATCACCATCGTTACCCTTATCCTCTCCTACTACTTTGACCTCTACGAACCAAGCATCGTCTCCGGCCGCCTGCAGATTTACTTCCGCATCCTGCTGGTGCTCGGCTTCGACTGCTTCATCCTTTCGGCGTTTTTGCTGGTCGATCCGGATGTTGCCATCGGCCCCTCCGTTTATGTGTGGGGCTTTGTGCTGCTCGCCCCCTCGCTCATCCTGTTGCGAAGAGCCTATGAATGGGTGGTAGGACGCCCGCTCTTCCGCGAGCGGGTGTATGTCCTGGGGGCCGGGGACTATGCCCGTTCCATCGTCGAAACCATTCGCTCCCGGCCCGACCTTGGCATGGAGGTGGTCGATTGGGAAGACCTGCAGATGGAGCCCGTCAAGCGCAAAAAAGTGTGGGTCGAGGCACTGGACAAGATTGCCAACGGCCATCCCATGGTCCATCGCATTATCGTCGCCATGGAGAGCCGGCGGGGCGAGTTGCCGGTGCAGGAGCTGCTCTCGCTTCGCTTCCGGGGCATCGTCGTGGAAGAGGACGGCACCCTGCGCGAGCGCATCTACGGCAAGATCCAGCTCGATGGCCTGCGTCCTTCAAACTTCCTTTACAGCGAGGGCTTTCGTATCCGCGCCACCCAACAGTTCACCCGCCAGGTGGTATCCATCTGCGTCGCTGGGTTCGGGCTCCTGCTGTTCCTGCCGTTCTTCCCGCTGGTGGTGCTGGCGGTTAAGCTCTCTTCGAAGGGGCCGATCTTTTTTCGCCAGACCCGGGTAGGGATGGGCGGACGCAATTTCGAGGTGGTCAAGTTCCGCACCATGTTCACCGACGCCGAATCCGGTGGCGCCAAGTGGGCCACCAAGAACGATCCGCGAGTCACCCGGGTCGGCATGTTTCTGCGCAAGAGCCGCATCGATGAGATACCGCAGTTGTGGAACGTTTTGCGCGGAGACATGGGCTTCGTCGGCCCCCGGCCTGAGCGACCCGAATTCGTCGCCTGGCTCACCGAGGAGCTGCCGTTCTACTACCTGCGCACGCTCATTCGTCCGGGCCTCACAGGGTGGGCCCAGGTCCGCTACGGATACGGCGCCACCCTCGCCGAAACCAAGGAAAAACTTGAGTACGACCTCTACTACATAAAGCACATGTCCATGGGGCTGGACCTGCTCATCATGTTCGAGACCATCAAGACGATCCTGCGCCGTCGCGGCGCACAATAAGGCGCGCAGGGTTCGCGCATGGTCATGCCTTGAACGTCGTGGCTGGATGGTCAGGTTGGAGTTCAGCCTATTGAATCAGGTTGCTCGACTCGCCGCTGTGCGCCTTCGTGCGGACCGTCCCGCCATTCAGCAGCGCCGCATCCTCCGCCTCCACCTCATTCAGCTTGTAGAGCAGCGACCGGTAGCTGATCTTCAGCCACTTTGCGGTCTTTTGGCGGTTCCAGTTGTTGGCCTTCAGCACCTTTAGAATGATCTGCCGCTCCAACTCGCGGGTGGCCTTGCGGGTCACCAGCTTCAGCGAGATCGGCTCGTTCAGATCCACATTGGCCACGTCGGTGGTCGCAGGCTTCTTGTCCTCCACCAACTCTGAAACCAGCGCGTCTTCGCTGCCCATCAGCACGTAGCTGCGGATAAGATTGTCCAACTGGCGGATGTTGCCGGGCCAATCGTACTTCTGCATCAGGCGCATCGCGTTGCGGCTCAGCGGCGCTGGGCTGACGCGGAACATGAGCGCATGGTGGCTCACCAGATAGTTCACCAGTTGCGGGATATCCTCGACCCTCTGCCGCAGTGGGGGCAGTTGGATGGTCACCGCGTTGATGCGGTAAAGAAAGTCCAGCCGAAACGTTCCGTCTGCCACCTGATCGCGAAGGTCGCGGTTGGCCACCGAAACCACCCGCGTCTGGATGGTCCTGGTTTCGTGTCCGCCCACCCGCATGAACGAGCCGTCCTGCAGGACCTGCAGCAGCTTGGATTGGACGCTAACATCCAGGCTGCCTACCTCATCCAGGAACAAGGTCCCGCCGTGAGCCTGTTCCAGACGGCCGCGCTTGGTGGAATGCGCCCCGGTGAACGCGCCTTTTTCGTATCCGAACAGTTCGGTCTCGATCAGGCCCTGCGGAATCGCCGGACAACTCACCTTCACCAACTCCCCGACCGTTCTCTCTGAGGTCCCATGAATCAGGCGGGCAATCAGTTCCTTGCCTGTGCCGCTCTCGCCCTGCACCAGCACCGCGACGTTGGTCTTGGCGACCATCTCCATTTTTCGGCGGATGACCTGCATCTCCGGAGTTCGGCCGAAGATGATATCCACAGGGGGAAGGTCCATCTGGGTCTCATGGTCCGAGAAGCGCACAGTAGTCATGGTTTCCTATCATCGATTGCTCGCGTGGTTCCCCCAAAACGGGGCAGAACCGATCCGCCGGGCATTGAATCGACCACACCTGGGTACTAAAGGGTATGCACGTTGGTTACCAAACCCGGCAGGCTCGGCGGTAGCCGTATTTCCCGCCTAAAGCAGCAAAAGAAAGTTTCTTCACTATTTCATGTACTATTTTTCCCAACCTGAGGTAAACTTTCTGCACAATGGTAGGAAGTTTATTACCACTTTAGACCTCTTGGATCAGGCAATGCGGCAAATACAGAAGTTAGGCGCCTGCGAGCCGAGGTGATCGTTGCACTCCTTTTCGGAACCAAAATGCGCTTTTGGTTCTCTTTCGGTTGGATTATCTGCCTCAGAACAACCCGCTGGCCTGGCACAAGCCATCGGGCGCAATGGAGTCAAAACATGGCAGCTGAAACCTCCTTTTCCCCAGTCAAACCAACCCCGGCGGCCCGACCCTGCCTTTTTGTGTTTGAGTCGAATCTCCGGGTACTGAACTATCTGAAGCGCAATTTCTCAGCTCTCTACGATCTGCGGTTGTTCTCTGAGGAGCAGGCTTTCCTGCGCGATTTGGAGTGCATGCAGCGGACCAGCCTCGTGCTGCTGGCCTGGGACGGTATTCGTCAGTCCGAGTCTCTGTTTGCCTCGGCCCGGAAGACCCGGCCGGAGGTTCCCGTACTCATCCTGGCGACTACGGCGGAGATGGCGGATTACGAGATCTTTGCCCGGCTCGGCGCCAGTGGCGTGGTCCTGAAGCCTTTTGTCGACGATGCCCTCGAGGTTGCCATCGCGAAGCACCTGCTCGTCCAGGATCAGGAGGCGGATGATCCCCGCGAGATTCTGCTGGATGGAGGCCATTCGTTTGTGCGCTCCAGCAAGCGCATGCGCGAGGTCGAAGCCCAGGCGAGGATGGTTGCTCGCTCCGACATTCCCGTGCTCATCCTGGGCGAAAGCGGTACCGGCAAAGAGATCGTCGCCATGTATACCCACCAGATGTCGCGCCGCTCCGGCCGCATGTTTCTCAAGGTGAACTGCGCGGCCATGCCCGCCGACCTGCTGGAGAGCGAGTTGTTTGGCTACGAGCAGGGAGCGTTCACCGGCGCCACCAAGAGCAAACCGGGCAAGTTCGAGACCTGTGACGGCGGCACCATCTTCCTGGACGAGATCGGCGAGATGCCGCCCGCGCTTCAGGCCAAGCTGCTGCATGTGCTGCAGGACGGGACGTTCTCCCGCCTCGGAAGCCGGGGTCCCACCAAGACGGATGTGCGCGTGATCGCGGCCACCAACATCAACATGAAGGAAGCGATGGCCCGCAAGATTTTCCGCGAAGATCTCTACTACCGCCTGAATGGCCTCTCGCTGGTGCTTCCGCCGTTGCGCGACCGGTTGGACGAGATCCCTGCCATGGCTACCTATTTCATGCGCAAGGGGGCGAAGCGATATGACCTGCAGCCCCTGCCTTTGTCTCCTGCCTTGCTGGAAGCCTTTTCCGGTTACGACTGGCCGGGAAATCTCCGCGAGCTTGAGAATGTCATCAATCGCTTCCTCATCCTGCAAGACGAGAAGACGGTGATCGCCGAATTGGGGCTGGCAAAGAACGCGGCATCGTCGGCGGCAGAGAAGGTGCAGGACCACATGGTGGCCGGAGGCCTCAAAAAGCTGGTGCGGGGGCTGAAGGGTGAGGCTGAATCCACAGTCATTGCCGGCGCATTGGAGGAGACGGGATGGAACCGAAAGGCCGCCGCAAACGACCTGCAAATCAGTTACAAGGCCCTGCTGTACAAGATCAAGCAGTACGACCTCAGTCCGAGGTCGGCGTAGATTCAGGGGACAAGAGCAATACCTCCGACCTCGATATGCTGGTCATCCAGTTTGGAGACCGTACGGTAAAGGGTTACGCGGAGAGAAGCCAGTGGCCGCCCGCCGAAGACCTGGATTTGCACGGGGCGCCACCGCTCTTCCGGCCCCTCGGCTCGGATGCGATGGAGAAGATTCCGCTGGACGGCGTGAAGGCTATTTTCTTCGTTAAGTCTTTCGAGGGGAAGTGGCATGACGATTTGCGCTTTCACGACCATCTTCCCGCCCCAGAGTGCCTCTGGGTTCGCGCTACCTTCTACGACGGCGAGGTCATTGAGGGTCTGATCGGCAACAACCCCACCTACGTTGTCTCTCCCGGCTTCTACATGTCTCCCATCGATCCCGAGGGCAACAACTGGCTCATCTACGTCCTCAAGAACAAGCTGAAGAACTTTCAGATTCTGGGACTGCGTGCCGCTCCCAGGAATATGCGCGGGCTGAACGCAATGAAACCGGCGCCGGAGGAACAGCTAACGACCGGATAGCCCTGGGCGCGTCTGGTCGTGTGTGCGAGGGCCTGAGTGCAGCGGGAGTTACGCTTCGATCAGGACTCGACCGTAGCGCTTCTCCACGTAATCGTCCAGGATCGCCTGAAACTCCTCGACGATGCGGTCGCCCTTCAGCGTGGTGAACAGCTTGCCATCCACGTATACCGGGGCCTTCGGTTCCTCGAACGTGCCCGGCAGCGAGATGCCGATGTTCGCGTGCTTCGACTCGCCCGGGCCATTGACCACGCAGCCCATCACGGCAAGCTTCAGCTCCTCGACTCCCGCATACTGCTTCTTCCATGCGGGCATCTGTTCCACCAGGTAACTCTGAATCCGCTCCGCCAGTTCCTGGAAGTAGGTTGAGGTGGTCCGCCCGCAGCCGGGGCAACTGGTCACCTGCGGCATAAAGCTGCGTATGCCCAGCGACTGCAGAATCTGCTGCGCGCAACGCACCTCCTCGCAGCGATCGCCTCCCGGCGTCGGAGTGAGTGAAACGCGAATGGTATCGCCAATTCCCGCCAGCAGCAGGGGCGACAGTCCGGCGGTTGAGGCAACCACGCCCTTCATGCCCATTCCTGCTTCGGTCAGCCCGAGGTGCAGCGCATAGTCGCAGCGTGCAGCCAGCTGGCTGTAAACATCGATCAGGTCGCGCACGCCCGACACCTTCGCGCTCAGCACAATCTGGTCGCGCCGCAACCCATATCGCTCCGCCGCCGCGGCGTTGTCCAGTGCCGACACCACCATCGCCTCCATCATCACTTCGCGGGCGGGCAGCGGATCGGGCAGCTTCGAATTCACGTCCATCATCCGGGTCAGCAGCGCCTGGTCGAGCGAGCCCCAGTTCACGCCGATCCGCACCGGCTTCTGGTACTCGACGGCAACTTCAACCATGGTTCGGAAGTTATCGTCGTCCTTGCGCCCGATGGACACGTTTCCCGGATTGATGCGGTACTTCGCCAGCGCTTTCGCGCACTCGGGATAGTTGCGCAGCAGTTGGTGGCCGTTGTAGTGGAAGTCGCCGATGATGGGCGTCTCCCATCCCTTGGCGCGAACTCCTTCCACGATCGCCGGCACCGCTTTAGCGGCCGCATCGTTATTCACGGTCACCCGCACCAGCTCGGAGCCGGCCCGTGCCAGCGCCGCAATCTGCTGCACCGTGGACAGCACGTCCGCGGTGTCGGTGTTGGTCATCGATTGCACCACCACGGGCGCACCCGACCCCACCACCACTGATCCGATCTTCACCGGAACTGCGTGTCGCCGCTCGATCTGAGGCATAAGCTCTCCGCCTCCAGTTTACCAGTTACACTAGCAGGGAAGGCCCGGTAGCTCAGTTGCATAGAGCAGCGCACTCCTAACGCGAAGGTCGCCGGTTGGACTCCGGCCCGGGCCACCACCCCATCAATCACTTACGGCAATCCGCCGGATTGCGGCGGTTGAGGTCGCGCGTTGAATTGCCATCCTCATGCGCCGATTCAGTGCGAAGCTCCATTGAGGGATTCTGGAGTCACCACCCTGTGCTCCACGTAGTTGTATGGTGCAACCGTCTGCCCCCGCAGCAGCGCCAGGCCCAGATGAACCAGGTTGGGCCCATAGGACCCCGCCTCATGCGAGACCGACCCGACCAGCGGTGAACCTGCTTTGCGCATCTCCTCCACCGCCTCCGCGATGCAGTCCTGGCCAACGATTGCCACGTGCTTCTCTCGTTTGCCGTCGCGCACTGCGTCCAGTGCGCCCAGCGCGCTGGTGTCCGTTGCGGCGGCAATCAGGATGTGCTTCTCGCGCGGATGCCGGTTCAGGAAATCCGAGACCTGCTTGCGGCTGCGTTCGCGCATGCCGCGTCCGTCGATGCGGACAAAGCACTCCACGGGCAGGTCGGCGATGCCGCTGCGCACCCCTTCGAAAGCTCCGGTAATGCGGCTCTGCACCAGCAACCCAGCTTCAGGCAGGTCGAGGCCGAGCACCCATTCGACCTTTCCGTCCCATGCCTTCATGGCGTGCGCCGCCAGCACTTCTCCCGCCTCGTATCCGACGCGGTAGTTATCCACCCCGAAGAAGGTGGCGTGCGGGTGGGGGATGTCGATCGCGATCAGCGGAATCTTTGCCGCCGCGATCTTGTCTGCAAGCACCGGCGCAATCTCCTGCTCGATCTGAAACTCAATCACCAGGTCTACGCGATTCTTCACGAACTCTTCGGCGTTGTGCAAGGCGGTTGCGGCGTCGTAGCAGTTGTCCAGAATCATCAGGTCCACGCCCACGGATGCGGCTGCGCTCTGCAGACTCTCCGTAACCTCGACGGAGAACGGCATGTCCGCGCTCTGGCCGCCGAACCCGAAGCGCAGCTTCTTCGGTCGCGACACCTGGCGGTAAAGCCCGTCGGGCGATTGCGTCAGATAGCCACGATGAACGTAGGTCTTCAGCACACGATAGACGGTGGTCTTGGATATCTTCGTCTGACGATGGATCGCCTCCAGCGTCATCGGCTGGTTCTCAGCCTGGAGCAGTTCGAGGATATCAAGCGCTTTCGAAAGCACGGGGATCAGATAGAGGCGGCGGGACTTGCGTAGGGTCATGGGCGCTAAACCAGAGTCGCAAACCATTATGCTGGAAGCCGGCATTGTTTCGCTAATGAAATCGGCAGGAAAAGTGGACTTTTTTGAATATGGTCGTCCAAGCCGACGCTTGCCCTCGGCCCAGGCGGCGCAGCAGCGGCCTCCCGGTCCGGCAAGTGTGCCATGCTAAAAAGGATAAGGAGGCAGGTTGGCGACCATCAGTGAAATTGCCGAAGTCGTAGGAGCGCCCGTCCCCTCGGCCGCCTACGAGATCCTGCGGGTGTCCGGCATTGAAGCCGCGACGCCGGTGGCGCTGGTCTTCGCGACTGATGCGGCGACGCTCTTCGCCGCCCTGAACTCGACCGCCGGAGCGATCCTTACCCGGCCGGCGTTGCTTCAGCCCGACGCCTCGGTGCCTGTCGGCCAGCCCGCCCTGGATCTGTCCGACCCCCGTCTGCTTCCGGTCGCCGAGCCGCGTTACGCCTTCGCCCTCGCCGCTCGCTTTCTCGAGTCGCGGGAGCGGGCTTCGCCGGCCCTGATCGGCCGCGAGTCCGCCACCAGCGATTCCGCAACGCGGATTCATCCCACGGCAGTGCTGGGCGCCGGCGTGCAACTGGGGCCGGGCTGCAACATTGGCCCGCACGCAGTCCTCGGGGACGGCGTTATCCTCGGCGAGGGCTGCATGGTTCTGGCCAACGTCACGATTTATTCCGGCACCGCCATAGGCAAGCGGGTCGTCGTTCAGGCCGGCGCCGTGCTCGGCTCAACAGGATTCGGCTACGCACGCAACTCCGCCACCGGGGAGTACATTGCGTTTCCGCAGCAGGGCACGCTGGCCATCGGCGACGACGTGGAGATCGGCGCCAACACCACCATCGACCGGGGCGCGCTCGGCGAGACCCGCATCGGCGCGGGCACGAAGATCGACAACCTGGTCCACATCGCCCACAACTGCATCGTCGGCCGGAATGTCATCATCGCCGCGCAGACCGGCATTAGCGGCTCCAGCGTCATCGATGACGGGGCTGTTCTCGGCGGCCAGGTCGGCCTGGGAGAGCATGCCTACGTTGGCCCCGGCGTAATCCTGGGCGGAGGGGCCGGCGTCCTGAGCCACAAGAAGGTTCGCGGTCCCGGCGAGGTCTTCTGGGGCAGGCCGGCGCGCCCGCTGAAGCAATACCTGCGCGATCTCGCCCGCCTCAGCCGTCACTGATCCCTGAGGCTGAATGGCGATTGTTGTCATTGGCGGACAAGCGAAGGACGTTGGTAAAACCGGCGTAGTGTGCGCGCTGATCTCGGCGCTGCCGGAGCGGCGCTGGATCGCCATCAAGATCAGCTCAGCCCATGGCGGGTCCGGAGACCGCGCTGCTGGCGTCACACGCGTTATGGCGATCGCCGAGGAGCGCGACCCCACGACAGGCACGGATTCATCTCGCTATCTCGCTGCCGGGGCCGTGCGCGCTTTCTGGGTGCGCACCGCCGAGGGCCAACTGGCACAGGCCATGCCCGGCATTCGTGCCGCAATGGCCGCTGCGGAGAATGTGATCCTGGAATCGAACAGCATTCTTGGCTGGCTCCAGCCCGATCTCTACGCGACCGTGGTTGACCCGCGCATTGCCGCCTTCAAGGCCTCCGCACTGCGCTATCTGGACCGCGCCGACGCCATCCTTCTATGTGCTGAAACGACGCGGCAGTCCAACTGGAGCGGCGTCTCGTTCAAGGCGATGGAGCACACCCCAACCTTCCGGGTCGCACCGCCCTGCTACGACTCTGTCGAGTTCAATTCCTTCGTGGCGCGGAAACTGGAAATCGTGGGGAAAGCGTCTCCTCCCAGCCAGTAGAATCCGAAGCTTTCCAAATCGGGGCCGCGGTCAGTCGGCGTCGTCCGTCAGCGCGTCCATGTAGGCAACGTCGAGCGCAGTGCCTTGGACCGCGACGAACTCGTTGTCGATCTCGGACCCGTCGATGGTGCTGAATATATGCACCTGGCCTCCATACGCCGTGTAGACCTTTTCAAAGTTCTGCACCCAGCAAAGGCCGGTGAGGCTGCCGTAGTAGATCAGGTTGTCTTCCTGGTTGGGATAAAGAACCTGCATTGCCGTGCTGTTGGGCGTCATGCTGGGTATCACCTGCGCGCGCGTGGTGGCGCCAATGCCGACCCAGACGACGCCGTTGTCTTTGGTTGTGCCATCGATGGACGCGCTCCAAGCAGGGGTGGTGCTGCCCGATGTTCCCGCTTGCTGCACCACCTCGGTGTTGGTTCCGTCCGTGACCTGCTGGCCCACCGTATAGGCCGTGCCGGCGGCCCAGGCGGGCAGGATCGCGCTGCTGCCCGGGATAAAGCGGGTCAGGCATCCATAGTTTGCGGACTGCGCGATGACGCCCAGGGATGCCTGCCTGGCGCGCTCGCCGGTAGCGCAGTATTGCGATCCGATCCACAGCGTGTTGTTGTCTGCGAACAGCATCTTCGAATGGGTGCCGTCGGCGATGGAATAAACGTTGGTGACGGTGTTGGTCGCCTGGTTCAGCAACGACAGGTTGCCCGCGAACATGCCGTCCGGCTGGAGTTGCTGGCCCGCCAGGTAGAGCGTCGTGCCGTCGGAGATCGCGGCGGTCACGCCTCCCGGCACCGGCACATTGGCGATCATGGGGTTCGGCTGCGTGGGCGACGAGGGGATGACGTTATTGTTCAGCGGCCCCTGCTGCAGCAGGGTAACGCTCGCGGTTGTGCCGCCGCACTCCGGCCCGCAATTCAGCACATAGGCGGTCGTGCCATCCAGCGAGAAGTAGACGTTATAGGGTCGGTCGTAGGTCCCGGGGACGGAAACCGCACAGTAGACCGGCAGCAGGTTCGGTTCGCAATCGACGGAGCCGGTAGCGGCAATGGCCGCCACGTTGCTCGCGTACTGGCCCTGGCTCAATCGGAAAATCCGATAAAGCACATTGCTGTTGCGCACCATGGCCAGCGCCACCGTGTCTCCCTTGTTCGCAACCACCTTGAACACATTGGGAATGTTGAGCCCGTAGCTGCCCCCGTACTCATTGTCAACGATCTCCAATACGCCGGCCGCTTCTTCGGCCCCGTAGAAGCGCGTGAAGGCAGTAGGCACGGAAACCGCGTTCGACCCGGATTGAAAGGTGCCCACCAAGCCGGCAGACGATTCCGTCGAGTAGTTGATATTGGTCAGGCTGCCATCGCTATTGGAATAGACAAAGCCGCGCAACTCTGAAGGAAAGTTCATGATCGTGCCCGGATACCCCGACGAATAGCCTGAGATCTGAAAGCTCGGGACCGTGTCCTGGACGTTGCTCCGGATGTCCCGCGACGCATCGACGATCTGCAGGCTGCCGGAACTGCCGTTGGCAGTCACGCCGATCATCACCCGCTGGGCGAGCTGGCTGGGCGGTACCGGGCGGCCCGCAAAATTGTACTCGGGAAATTTGTAGTAGTAGTACGCGTTGGAGTGGCAGGAGCTGAGTCCGAGCGCCGACATCGCGAGCAGCAGACCGCAGATCAGCCGAAACCCGGCGGAGGGTCGAAATACCCTGTCCGGCTCTACCGAATTGTCGATTGAGAATGCTTCCGACGACGAACTGGGGATCGGATAACTGCCGGACCCGCGGACAAAACGACTTCGATTCTTCAACGTGGACAACTCCAACCTTCGTCGTGCGAGAGGATTTCGTTACCCTTACTATACCAAAGGAAGGGGCTCGAGACGGCGCTGCGCGGGCTTGGCGGTGGCCTCGAACCTGGACTCCCGTCCTCGAAATAGGATGCTCCCTCGAGCGCCGGCAGATGCGCTGTCGGCAGAACAGGGAATAAACTCGTTCGTGATCGGAAACGAGGCTCGGCATGGCGGGATTTGAAGAACACCTGACCCAGTTGGAGACGGTGGTGGAGAAGCTGGAGCGCGGCGACCTGACACTGGATGAGTCGCTGCGGCTGTTCGAAGAGGGAATGAAGTTGTCGCAGGCATGCAAGGCGGAGTTGGAACAGGCGGAGGGGCGAATCCAGGTGCTGATGGAAGGCAAGGACGGCGCGATGCGCGCAGCCGACATGGAGACCGAAGAAGACAGCGAAGAGACCGGCTTGGAAGAGGAGGAAGACGAGCAGTAGCGGCGGGTCCCGATCAGTAGCGGGGGATTGTGGGGTCGATGCTGCGGGACCAGGCGTCGATGCCGCCGGCCAGGGATTGAGCGCGCTCGAAGCCCTGGTTGCGCAGCCACAGGGCGACCGACAGCGAGCGCTGGCCGTGGTGGCACAGGACGACGATGTGCGCATCGGGGTCGAGTTCGGCGTGGGCGCGCGAGGTGACCTCGCCCATGGGCATCAGCAGGGAATCGGGCAGCCTGGCGGCCTGGAACTCCCACGGTTCGCGGACGTCGAGCAGGACGGGTGGATCGAGCGGCGCATCGGAACGAAGCTGCGCGAAGGCCTGCGGGGTGATCTCAGGGTCGGCCGGGCTTGCGGGCGGCAGGGACATGGGTCAAGCATACCGTCGCAACCTTCCTTCCCGATAGGCGCGCCGGTTGACCGCAGGCGGCCAAAGTGCATCTAACCAACCACATCCGCCCTGGCTTGCCGCGGGGTGCGCGGCGAATGGATACTGGATAGATGCAGTTCGGAAGGTGACCGTGCTCGAGAAAGTTTTGATTGTGGAAGACGAGGCGCACGCGCGCAACGGGCTCACCGAGTTGGTGGCGTCGTGGGGATTTCGCGCTGAATGCGCCGAGGACGGTGTCGAGGGCCTGGAACGCGTGCGCCAGTGGTCGCCCGGCATCGTCGTCACCGACCTAAAGATGCCGCGCATGGATGGCATGGAGCTGCTCACCCGCGTTCGCGAGTTGGAACCGCGCGCGGTGGTGATCATGCTGACCGCGCAAGGATCGATCGAGTCGGCGGTGGAGGCCATGCGCGGCGGCGCGTACGACTACATCCCCAAGCCGGTGGACCCGGCACGCCTGCGCGCCGTCCTGCAGAATGCGAATCGCCAGCACGAAGCGAATGCCAACATCGAACAAGAGGCCAGGCGGCGCGGACCGGGAGTCCTGGGCGGGCTCGTCGGCCCCTCGCCGCAGATGAAGGCAATCTTCCAGTTGATTGAGCGGATCGCGCCGTCGAACGTCTCGGTGCTGGTCACGGGGGAGAGCGGTACCGGCAAGGAGCTGGTGGCGCGATGCCTGCACGATCTCAGTTCGCGGCGGTCTAAGCCGTTCGTCGCGGTCAACTGCGCGGCCATCCCGGAGACGTTGATCGAGAGCGAGATATTCGGCCATGAGAAGGGCGCATTCACCGGGGCCGTTGAGCGCCGCGCCGGCTGCTTCGAGCTTGCCGAAGAGGGAACCCTGCTGCTGGACGAGATTGGCGAGATGCCCATGGCGACCCAGGTCAAACTGCTCCGCGTGCTGGAAGACCGCAAACTTCGCCGCCTGGGCAGCAAGGCGGAGACGCTCGTGGACGTGCGCGTGGTGGCGGCGACCAACAAGGACCCGCAGCAGGCGGTGGCCAGCGGACAACTGCGCGGCGATCTGTTTTACCGCCTCAACGTCTTCAACATCCAGATGCCTCCCCTGCGTGAGCATCCCGGCGATATTCCCGCCATTGCCGCGAAGATGATTGAAGAGATGAACCAGCGCCACGGGTGTTCGATCGTCGGGATTGCGCCGGGCCTGCTGGACCGGCTGCTGGCCTACGACTGGCCGGGCAATGCTCGCGAGTTGCGCAATACCATTGAGCGCGCGACCATCCTGGCGCGCAAGGGCGAGATCAAAGTCGAGCATCTGCCGCTGCACTTTGGCGAGCCGGGCTACGCTACCCGCCCAGCGCCGGCGTCCGAGCCTCAGATCGCACCGCCGGCGCGCGACGACGACCGCACCGTTCGCGTGCAGGTGGGCACCACGGTGGACGAAGCGGAGCGGCAACTGATCCTGAAGACCCTACATTCCACGCACAACAACAAAACGCGCGCCGCCGAGATACTCGGCATCACCACCAAGACGTTGCAAAACAAGTTGAAGGAGTACTCCAGCGCCGCTGCGGGCAGCAGCGCAGTGAGCGCCGTAGTGGATGTGCCTGCCGTTTTGGCGGAGTAGCGTATGCGGCTCAGAACGAAGCTCGTGCTCACGGCCAGCGGTCTTACCTTCGCCATCGTGCTGGTGTTGTCGACAGTATTTCTGTCCCAGCTCCTGCGCCAGCGGATTGAGCAAACCTTTTCCGCCAACGACGTTCTCGCCAAGGAAGTGCGGCTGGCCACAATCGAGGCAGTGGAGACCGGACTGCGCGCGCACCCGCCCCCGGACGCCGCCGAGGATCCGCTGCACGCAGCAGTGATGGATGCGTTGCGCAGCGATCAGGATTTGCAGAGCGCCATGGACCGGGTGGTGCGCTATTCCGAGCCGGTGCAGGATGTCAGCGTCACCGACGCGCACGGCTTCACCATGGTTTCCACCGATCCCGACGCGATCAATCAGCGCGCAGCCTATCGCGATAGCTTCGCCCGCCTGCGCGACGGCAGCGTGTACCAGCAGGTGCGCGAGATCTTCGGTGCGCCCCGGGTGCTGGACATCGTGGAACCGCTGGACCGCGACGGCATGCCGTTTCTGGTGGTCCACGTCGGGGTGCGGTCGACGTTTTTGCGTTTCGCGCTTGAACCCTGGCTGCGTGCCTCGCTGGAGTTCGTGCTGCTGGCAATTCTGGCTTCGGTGGCTGCCGCCGCACTGCTCTCCGCGGTTGCACTGCATCCGCTCAAGGCCATCGGCGAACAGTTGGAGCGGCTTACGCTCACCCGCGGCGACCCGCCCCACGGTGCGCTGCTCGATTTGCCCGCAAAGCTGCGCGATCCTCGGCTGAAGGAAGCCGACCCCATCGGCCGGGTCACCCGCACCATCGACCGCCTTGGCCAGCAGATGCGCAGCCGCGAGGAGGGCTACACCGCGCTGCAGGCAAACCTCGACCACATGCTGGACACCCTGCGCGACGGCGTGCTGCTGATTGCCCCGGACCGGCGCGCCGTAATGGTTTCCGACGCCGTAGCCCACTTTCTCCAGCCATTGGGCGCCGCTTCGCACGCCTCCGCCGTGGATGACATGGTGGGCAAGCGGCTGGAGGAGATTTTTCTCCCGGAAACAACGCTGGGCGCGGTGGTGCTGGCCGCCTTCGCGCGGGGCGCGCAGATGTCGGCGGAGACAGTGACCCTGGAAGACGGGCGCCAGGTGCAGCTATCGCTCGATCGCATTGGCGAGGACGGCATCGATCGCCCCGGCGAACCCCTTCGCAGCATGGGCACGCTGGTCACCCTGCGCGACACCGGCACCGCGCTGGAACTCGAGCAGGAGTTGGAGGTTGCGCGGCGCCTCGCCGCCATCGGCAGGCTTACCGCAAATGTCGGACACGAGGTCAAGAATCCGATTAACGCTATGGTGGTCCACCTGGAGCTTCTGCGGGGAAAACTGGCGGCTGGCGTGTTCGAACGCGAGAGCGCCCAGAAGCACGTGGACATCCTCGCCGATGAGATGCATCGCCTCGACCGCGTGGTGGAGACGCTCGCCGATTTCTCGCGGCCCATGGAACTCGATCTGCGCGAGCACGATCTGCGCCGGGTGGTGGAGCGGACCCTGGAACTTGCCGGCGAGGAGCTGAAGGAGCATGGGGTCCGCGTCGAGCTCGAATCGCCGGTGCCCGTGCCCGTGCGGGTGGATGCGGAGCTGATGCGCCAGGCGCTGCTGAACCTGCTGCTCAATGCGATGCAGGCGATGCCCTCCGAGGGCGTCGTGCGCGTCGCCGTACGTCGCGACCATCGGCTCGCGATTGTGGAGATCGCGGACAACGGCCTGGGCATTCCCGCCCCTTTGCTGCCGCGAATCTTCGACCTCTACTTCACCACCAAGGCTAAGGGAAGCGGCATCGGCCTGGCCATGACCTATCGCATTCTGCAGTTGCACGGAGGCGCAATGAAGGTGCGGTCCAACGCCGATCCTGCGTCGCCGGAGCGAGGCACGACCTTTACCCTCAACATTCCCCTCTCCACCGCGCCGGCCAGCGAAAGCCGCAAACCGGTGCAGCTCGCAAGCGTTCCCGGCAGCAACCCGCATGCGGTCGACGCCGAACCTGCGACCGCAGTTGCCGCTGGCATGCAGGAAATGGAACGGAAGGGAATCGCATGACCCGGCAGCGCCATCCCGCGCAACCTCTTCGCGGCAGTCTCGCTCGCGCGGGTCTTGCTCTCCTGCTGTCTGCGCTGTTCGTCGGCGGACTTGGCGGATGCCGGCGCAGGGCTCTGCGGCCGGTGCTTCCCCTCGCCTCGCTGGCGCCGATCGAGTTGGAGGCAGCCATAGATCCCGACTCGCTGCCGATGATTGAGCTTGTGCCCCCGCCGGAGCTTGGTCCTCTGCCGCCGCCGCCACCTCCCGCCAAGCCGGTCCCGAAGAAGACGCCTGCAACCAAGGAGGAGGCGCAGCCCGCGGTGCAGGCTGCTGCCGCGCCGGAGTCGGCCGCGCTGGCCATCGGAGTGCTTTCCATCGGCGGAGATGCGGCGCCCCAGAGCCAGCAGACCGCGCGAGACCTCATCGCGACAATCACCAAACGGATCGCGGCGCTTCCGTCAAAGATTGCGGACGCCCGCAAGGAACAGGTCCGCCAGGTGCGTCACTTCCTCGACCAGGCGCAGCAGGCGCTGAACTCAAACGACGCCGACGGCGCCATCAACCTGGCCACCAAGGCGAAACTCCTCATGGACGACCTGGAAAAGAAGTAGAAGCAGAGGTCGCTGAAAAACTCGTCTCTGAGATAGGCCGGGACTTTAGAGGTTGCTGAAAACCCGTGGTTCCGTCTTTTCGGAGTAGCAGCGGCCTTTAGGCCGCGGTAAAGGGTCAACAGAATCAAGGGGCTTTAGCCTCGGGTCCGCTCTGCAAAGGTTTATCCAAACACCAACGGCAGAGCCGAAGCCCTGCCGTTGTCTGTGTTTCTTTTCACGCGAAGCGTCGAGAACCGCGCGAAGCGCCCTAAACCTTCGCCAGGACTCCCACCGTATTGATCGTCTTCAAAATCCGCGAGACGATCTGGTACGGGTCGCCCTCCGAATTCGGCCGGCGGTCTTCCAGGTAGCCCTTGTAACCGTTCTTGATGAAGTTCACCGGCAAGCGGATCGAGGCCCCGCGGTCCGAGAGACCATAGCTGAACTTGTCGATCGCCTGGGTCTCGTGTAGTCCGGTCAGCCGCAGATGGTTGTCCGGGCCATATACGTCGATGTGCGCTGCAATGTTGTCCTGGAACGCCTTCATCAGCGCCTCGAAGTACTCCTTGCCGCCCACTTCGCGCAGGTACTTGGTCGAGAAGTTGCAGTGCATGCCGGACCCGTTCCAGTCGCCCTTGATCGGCTTGCAGTGCAGTTCCATCTCCACCTCGTACTTCTCGCACAGACGCATCATCAGGTAGCGCGCCGTCCATACATCGTCGGCCGCCTTGGCTGAGCCTTTGGCGAAGATCTGGAACTCCCACTGCCCCTTCGCCACCTCGGCGTTGATGCCCTCATGATTGATGCCGGCCGCCAGGCACAGCTCCAGGTGCTCTTCTACGATCTGCCGCGCGATATTCCCCATGTGCTTGTAGCCCACACCGCAGTAGTACGGGAACTGCGGAATGGTAGGGTGGCCGTCCTTCGGGAAGCCCAGCGGACGCCCATCCTTAAACAGGAAGTACTCCTGTTCAAGACCCACCCAAAGGTCGGGGTCGTCGATGATGGTGGCGCGCGCGTTGGTGGAATGCGCCGTCCCGTCCGGATGCATCACTTCGCTGAGAACGATGAAACCGTCCTTGCGGCTGGCGTCCGGATACAGCGCCACCGGCTTCAGCACGCAGTCCGAACTCTTGCCCTCGGCCTGCATGGTCGAGCTGCCGTCAAAACCCCAGTTCGGCACGTCGGCAAGAGTTGGCGCCTTCTCAAATGCCTTCACCAGGGTCTTGCCGCGCAGACCGGGAACCGGCTTCTTGCCGTCCAGCCAGATGTATTCCAGTTTGTACTTTGTCATAGTGCAGGCATCTCCTCGCTGCTTTAGGTTTGTCTTGAAGAAAACTCGGATACCTCTTCAACCTAGCCGCGAGGGCATAAAGAACTCATAAAGATTTCGAGCAATACGCTGACAAAAATGAAACTTACCGGTGCCGCGCCAGCAGCACCATCGCCAGGAACAGCACAAACGGGATCAGCGCCAGCATCCCGTAATACAGGAACTGCCGCATCTTGTTCGAACGGCGTTTCTTCCAATTCGTCAGTTCCGTCCGCGTCGCCACGCCCACCTGGTCCAGGTGTTCCAGGTCCTGCGCAAACGAGTGGGCCGATGGATAGCGGTTCTTGGGTTCGCGCTCCAGTGCCCGGTACAGCACCTCCTGCAACTGCGGACTGATGCTCGGCTCAGCCTCGCGCGGCGGCAGGGGATGGTTGATCAGCCGGTCGTTCATTACCGCCAGCGGCGACGGCCCGGAAAACGGCGTCTTGCCCGAGAGCATCTCGTACAGCATCACCCCCACCGCGTACAGGTCGGAGCGTGCGTCCCCGCGCTTGCCCTTCACCTGCTCCGGGCTGATGTAGTCCGGACTGCCCAGCGCCTGGCTGAAGCCCGCGTACGTCAGCCGCTTGGCGCCGGCCTGCGACGCGATCCCGAAGTCGATCAGCTTCAGGCTGTCGTTCGCCCCCACCATGATGTTCTCCGGCTTCAGATCGCGGTGCACCACCCCGTTCTTGTGGATATAGTCCAGCGCCTTCAGAATTCCCCGCGTGATGCCGATTGCCCGCGCCGCCGGCATCTTGCCCTCTTCCGCCATCACCTGGCGCAGCAGTTTGCCGTCCACCCACTCCATCGCCATGTACACCCGCGACCGGTCATCCACCGGGTAGATGCGCATCACGTTGGGATGGTCCAGCGCCAGCCCGATCGCCTCCTCCCGCTGAAAGCGGTCAAACAGCGCCGGGTCCGCCTCCATCGCAAAGTGGGGAATCTTCAGCGCGACCTTCCGTCCATCCCGCAGATCCGTAGCCCGATAGATCGCGGCCATGCCGCTCTCGGCTATCGGTTCGTCAATGCGGAAATGGTCCAGTTGCTGGCCGGTTTCAAGCAATTCAGGAAGACCCATGGCTCGCTCTCGTGTTCGGACGTCCTCGCCTTCCTTGCTGATCTGCACGGCCGTTCAACGGATGTAGTCCGAGTATAACTGGCCGCCTCGCTGCCGTCGGGTAGGGAACTCCGGCGGCGAATCAGGCTGCGTACCCGCGCCCAGACTCCAGCAAACCCCCTTCCGCGCAAAGAGTGGGTAGAAAACTCGCCAGGAATTCGTAAAGCTAGCTGGGGGAGGGGGTTCCACTACATCAGAACTTGCTTTGCCTGAAGCTGCACGAAGGCCGGCCCTTCCCGATCCGCCTCGCGGTCGGCCTCGTAGCCCACGACGCCCGGCTCGGACGGCGGCCGGATCTCTTCCTGCAGCCTGCGCTCGTCGAACATGCGATGGATCTGGTCCACGGCCGCGGCGAAGCCCGCAGCCGCAACCGGCCGCGAGAAGTAGTAGCCCTGGGCCTCGTCGCAGTTCCGCTGCGCCAGGAATTGCAGGTGTTCCGGCTTCTCCACGCCCTCCGCGATCACCTTGATGCCCAGGTGGTGCGACATAGCAATGATCGTCCGCACCACGGTCGCCGCGTTCGGCTCCGTGATGGCCTTCATCACAAAGCTCTGATCGATCTTCAGCCGGTCGACCGGGTACTGCAGCAGGTAAGAGAAGCTGCAGAATCCCGTGCCGAAATCGTCGATCGCGACGCGCGCGCCAAGCTGGCGAATCTGTTGCAGCTTCTCCAGGTTCGACGCCGAGTTGATCATCAGNNGCCTCGCGGATCGTCTGCAGCAGGTTGCTCTGCTCAAACTGCCGCGGCGACAGGTTGATCGATACCGACAGGTCGGTATTCAGCTCGTCGCACAGAATCTTCGCCTGCTTGCACGATTGTTTCAGCGCCCACTCGCCGATGGCGACAATCAGGCCGGTTTCTTCCGCCAGCGGAATAAACATCGACGGCGAGATCACGCCCAGCTTGGGGTGGTGCCAGCGCAGCAGCGATTCCATCCCGATCACCCGGCCCGTGGTCAGCGAAACCAACGGCTGATAGTGCAGGAACAGCTCCTCACGAGTCAGCGCGTGGCGCAGGGCCGTGTCCATCGACAGCCGGTCCTGCGACTGCTTCAGCATCGCGTCGGCAAACACCTGGTACTGGTTGCGGCCGCCTTCCTTCGCGGCGTAGGTCGCGGCATCCGCGCGTTCCAGCAGGCTGTCCACATCCTCGGCAAAGTCGGGATAGACGCAGACGCCCACGCTGGCGGTAAGGTTTACCTCAAGCTCTCCCACCAGCGCGGTGCTCGACACCCGGTCGACCAGCCGCTTCGCGCATCGCTCCACATCCTCCATGGTTGTAATGTGCGGCATCACCACCACGAACTCGTCCCCGCCCAGCCGCCCCAGCGTGTCCGAGCGTCGCAGCGACTGGCGCATCCGCTCGGCCATTCCCACCAGCACCTCGTCGCCCACGCGGTGCCCCAGCGAATCGTTCATCCGCTTGAAGTGGTCCAGGTCGATTACAAACACCGCCACCTTGCGCCCGTGCAGCATTGCCCGCTCCATGGCTTCCGCAATGCGTTCGCGCAGCAGGGTGCGTCCCGGCAGGCCGGTCAACTGGTCGTGGGAGGNNCGCGACATGCACCGGCAGCGTCGAGCCGTCGTTGCGGATGTACGTCCACTCCCGTTCGTCCACCTCACCCTGGGCCGCCTTGCTCGTAAGCAGCGCAAAACCCTCCAGACTGTGTTCGTCTTTCGCCATATTCTCGTCCGGCTTGCGGGTCAGTTCGTGTGGATCGTGCAGGCTGGTCAGCGCGAGTTTGCCCACCACCTCCGCGCGCGTGTAGCCGGTCAGCCGTTCTGCGGCCGCGTTCATCGCCTGAATCACGCCGTCGGGATCGGTCTCAATGATGCTGTACGGGGCGTTTTCAAAGACGGAATTGCTGAAGTTCGACAGATTCCGATAGCGCTCTTCGCTGGCCTTGATTTCACTGGCATCGCTGGTGGTAACGGCCAAGCCGTCGCCGAGTTTGGTCACTCGTTGACGCAGCCACAACTCGCTGCCATCGTCCAGGCGCGTGGAAAACTCCTCACTCAAAGGCTCACCGGTAAGGACAACAGCGCGGTATTTGTCGTAGATTCCCCCGGTTCGGTTCGCGGGGAACTGGACGCACATGTCCTGCCTCAGCAGCGTCTGGCGCGGCCTGTTCAGCAGCTTCTCAGCATGCGAATTGATATAGGCGTAGCGAAAATCCACGACCTCGCCGGCCAGGTTCCGCACCGAGTCGAGGATGAAAAAGGCGTCCGGGGAGACCTCTGCCGCGGCAACAAAACATGCATGATCCTCGCTTGCGCTGCGATTGGCCGCCGCCTGGTTCCGCTCCCGCCAAACCAGCAGAATCGTCGTCAGAAACACGGTTCCCCAGATGAACGCCTTGGCCAGCGACGAGGCAGGCGTCCCACGCCCCTCGCCAAGCATGGGCACCAGGATGAGCAGCGCCACAATTCCCGCTGTGAGTTGGATTATCCGGATGCGCCGGGAGCCCTTCAACCTTCGGTTAATCAAAAGAACGCCTGCCTTCCATGACCACTCTGCGACCGGAAACTCGAGTCGGGGTGCGGCTCAAGTTGCTGGGACTGCTCAACTTCGAGCATCTAGCAAGGCTAGCAATTCGCTAACTCAAATGAAACTCCCCGGCATGGGTCGCCGGCTACAACTTCCAGGCTATATTGGCATCCTGCCAGCTCCGAATCAGGGCATCCGCCGGAGTTTATCTTTCCGGTGCATTCGCAGCCATCCACCCATGCAGCTGCATCCAGTGCTGCAGCAGAGCCGGCCAAACCTCCAGTTCCGCCAATCCCTTCAAGCCCTGCCCCATCCCGGTCCCGTGCGGACCCAGTTCGAAGATGTGCAGTTCTGCCGGCACTCCCGCGCGCTTCAGCGCATCGTAGTACGCGGTTGCATTCAGCGAGTTCACCGTCTGGTCTCCCGTGGTCGAGTAGATGAAGCTCGGCGATGTCTCCCTGGTCACATGCCTCGCAGGCGAAATCGTGTCCAGCATCTCCGGAGTGGGATTGTCCCCCACCAGCGACTCCATGTTTCCCGTCCGCGGAATCGAAGCGTCCATCGAGAAGCGCGCATACGAGAAGATGGCGAAGTCGGGATGAGCGCTGACCCGTTCCACCGGATCGGGACTCTTTCGATCGCGTTCGTCCGGCTCGGTGGCCAGGGTTGCAGCCAGATGTCCGCCGGCGGAAAAGCCCCAGACGCCAATCTTCCTTTGATCGATTGCGAACTCCGCCGAGTGGCTGCGCACCCAGCGCACCGCCCGCGCGCCGTCCAGCATCGGTACGGGGAACCGGTAGGCGGGCGACAAGCGATACTGCAGCACAAAGGCCGCGACCCCATGCGCAGCCAGCCACTTTGCCTCTACCGCGCCTTCCTTGTCCGTTTCCAGGTATTTGTATCCACCGCCGGGAAGCACGATGACAGCCGAACCGACCGCGGCGCCGGCAGCCGGATAAGAAACCCCTGCGCCAGCCGGCGGATAGTAATAGAGCTTTGGCACATCGCCGGGTGCCGAGCCCTTGGCCAGGGGCGCGCCCTCGGGCCACAGCACGATCACCCTTGCGAAGCCGGTTGGAAGCGTGCTGCCGGCGCCGCCGACCGGTACCGGGACTCGATTCTGCGCCTGCGCCGCGGTCAGAGACCAGAGCAGGGCAACCGACAGCAAGGGGATGCGATTCATGGCGCTGCCAGCATACCTCAACCGGGTTCGGGTTTTTCGCTCGCCCAGGCGAATTTTCGTCCGCGGGCGGCAACCGCTGGCGATCATCCGCGTCTATCTTCTAAGAATGAGACTTGCAGGAACATCTGCCTTCGTCTGGTTTGCCTGGATCGCCGCGCTGCTGCTTGTAGCCGCCGGCAATACCTGGCCTGCGCGTGCGCAGCAGCACCCAACCATCAATCAGGCCCCTGCTGCAAGCCCGGCCGCCGCAGCCCAATCGACCGACACCGCAACCAGCACTCTCCGTGAGGATGCGCGCCTGGTCAATGTCCCGATCACCGTTTACGACAAGAAAGGGGAATTGGTCCAGAACCTCACCAAGGACAATTTCCTGCTCCAGGTAGACAAGACCGCCCAGACCATCCGGTATTTCAACCTGGACACCGACCTTCCGCTTAGCCTGGGCCTGCTGGTCGATACCAGCATGAGCCAGCGCGATGCAATTGATGACGAGCGGGCAGCCAGTACCGCTTTTCTGGACGACATGCTCAACGGTCCCGCCGACCGTGACAAAGCCTTCGTCATCCAGTTCGCCCGGGAGACCGATCTGCTGCAGGACACCACCAGTTCCAAGCCCAAGCTGCAGGCCGCTCTGAAGCAACTTCAGACGTCGTCCTACGCGGGCGATTCCCAGTCCGGCGTCAGCCCCGTCCCGAGCAACAGGGGCCCCGGTTCCGGTTCCGGCTCCAGTTCTGGCGGGGCGCGACGCGGCGGCGGCACGACGCTCTACGACGCGCTGTTCCTTTCGTCCGACGAGCTGATGAGCAAGTTGAAGGGCCGCAAGGCTGTGATCATCCTCTCGGACGGCGTCGACCGCGGCAGCAAGGAGACGCTGATGTCGTCGATCGAGGCGGCCCAGCGCGCCGACACCATCGTTTACGCCATCTACTTCAAGGGCAGGGAACAGTCGAATCCGGACCGGGGCTTCCATCAGGGGAATCCCAGGGACGAATGCGGCAACCCCGGCGGCGGTTACCCTGGAGGCGGCTATCCGGGTGGGTATCCCGGCGGCTACCCCGGAGGGAATCCGGGCGGCTGCTCTCCTGGCCAGCGCCGTCCGCAGGACATCTCCGCTCCCGACGGCAGGAAGGTCCTTGAGCGCATGGCCGACGAGACGGGAGGACGGCTGTTCGAGGTCAGCAAGAAGCAGACGACGGCGGACATCTACAAGGAGATCGGCAAGGAGCTCCGCGCGCAATACCGGCTGGCGTTCACTCCGGACGAGAAGACCGGCTCGGACGGCTACCATCGCATCGACTTGGAGCTGTCGAAGTCCAGCCCCAAGGACCTCTACATCCAGACCCGCGAGGGCTACTATGCCGGCGATTAGAGCGGTTTCACAATTACCTTGCCCTCGGATGCGTTGTGCAAGGCGGTTTTCCTTGAGGGAAAACCGCGCGACCAGTATTGGCACTGGATACGCCGATTATGAAACCGCTGTGCCTGCGGCTGCGCGGTTAGAAGTGGTCGGCAAGATTGCGAAATGCAGCCACCTCCAACAGGCGCTGGCCGGGTGGAGGCGCGGAGACGGCTTCGTGCTCCAGCACCCATGTGGCGCCATGGGGAATGAAGACCGCGTGCAGACCGGCGGCAAGCGCGGGATTGATGTCCGACCTGGGGCTGTTGCCGATCATCCAGGTGGTGGCCGCGTCGCAGACGTGGCCGGAGGCCAGCATTCGATAGGCCTCCGCGGTCTTCTCGGGCAGCACTTCGATGGCACGGAAATGCGGCTGCAGGCCGGAGCGGCTGAGCTTGTCGCGCTGCTCGAGAGGGTCGCCCTTGGTGACCAGGATGCACCGGTGACGAGCGGCCAGCGCGGGCATGGTCTCCGCTACACCAGGCAACAGCTCAATCTCCTGGTCGGCGATGGACTGCGCAAAGCTGAGGACGCGCGCGTGTTTCTCCGCGGTCAGCGGCTGGCCGGTGAGTTGCTCGAAGCACGCGACCAGGGACTTGCGAAAACTCTTCAGCCCGTAGCCGGACTCGGCGATGGTGGCGCGCTCGCAGGCGTTCAGACGCTCCCGCACCTCGGCGGGCGTATGCACACGGTGGTCCAGGTAGGAGATGAACGCGGCGATGGCACGCTCAAAATAGATGTTGTTCTCCCACAGCGTGTCGTCGGCGTCGAACAGGAGGGTCTGGCCGGGAGGCTGGCGGACGGATTGGGCGTTGGCGATCACAGGCGGAATATGGGTTGGAGAGAACGGTATGCATCGGCACAGATTTTCCGGCGAGGCTGAACGCCTGGCTGCACGGGCGAGGTGGTGGCACGAACGGACAAGTTCGGAGATCCTGGACTTCGTCCAGAATGACGGCTTGGGAAGTG
This sequence comes from Granulicella sp., assembly GCA_003162875.1. Classification (GTDB taxonomy): domain Bacteria; phylum Acidobacteriota; class Terriglobia; order Terriglobales; family Acidobacteriaceae; genus Edaphobacter. The sequence continues at coordinate 43,601 of PLUT01000336.1, read as the reverse complement.
CAGTTTGCGAGGTAACGGCTTGGAAGACGAGTGGTGCAGCCCCCCATTTTTTCCCAGGAATGGCCGGGTGTTTTGTTGCAAACAAAGTTGGTTAGTCATAGGGAAGTCCCTTTGTAGTTAACAGAAGTTAATGAGCTGAATTCGCAAGACAACTACGGAGATTCTGGACCTCGTCCAGAGTGACGCTTTGGGAGGTGCAGCTTGCGAGGTAACGGCTTGGGACGGGAGTAGTGCAGGCTCCCATTTTTTCCCAGGAATGGCCGGGTGTTTTGTTGCAAACAAAGTTGGTTAGTCATAGGGGAGTCCCTTTGTAGTTAACAGAGGTTAACGGGCCAAATTCGCCAGGAAAATACGGAGATTCTGGACTTCGTCCAGAATGACGGCCTTGAAGAATTGCAAATGCGATATTTGATGTTTTTGCCACTATGTTAATGGTAGCAGGATGACCATAACTCATCTGCTATGTGGCGAATTTTGCTTAGTGGTCTGGAGTCTGTCAGTTGGCGAGATTTGCACCGCGGCGGGGTCTTGACAACATTTTGGAGGATCGGAAGAAAGGCAGTATGGCCGGGTCGGTCCCTGGCGGTTTGTGGCCGCACCTTATGTCGGGCCTTCAGCCCTCAGGTTTCCGGGGGCTGGGTACCTGGGCCTGCGGCCCAGGCTGGTATATGGTCGCGCTTTCAGCGCTTACGACTGTGACCGCCTGAGCAAACCTGGCTAAAGAGATTTCCACAGGGCTTGGTAACTAAATCTTTAGTTGTTCGTCTGAAGGGTAGGCGCAGCGATGTGTGCCTGATGGCTACAAATAGGGGCACCCGGGTCTAAAGCCCGGCGATTTATGGGCACCTTACCGCTAGAGACCCGAGGCTAAAGCCTCGGGCTACCAGCCCCGCTGCTACTCTGGAGAGCAAATGCCACCGAGGAAGTCCATCACGCTGACCGAAGCCGAGTTGAGGCTGATGAAGCTGCTGTGGGAGCGCGGCGACTCGGCGGTGAGCGACCTGGTGGCGGCAATGCCGGATGGTGAGGCGCTGGCTTACACGTCGGTGCTGACGACGGTCCGGATTCTCGAGCAGAAGGGATATGTGCGGCATCGGCAGGAGGGGCGGGCGTTCGTCTACCGCCCGTGCGTGGAAGAGCGCGAAGCGAGCCGGTCGGAGATCCGCCACACCATGCAGCGATTCTTCGGCAACTCGCGCGAGCGGCTGCTGCTGTCGCTGCTAGGGGACGACGAGATCGATGCGGACGAGTTGCAGCGGCTGAAAGACACGATTGCCAAGGCGGCGGATGATGGTGAACCCACCCTTGGCGGAAAGGCCGCCAAGGATGGGGCACCCGGTTCTTTGACAGGCAGGAAGGGGGCGCGATGATCGGGCTCGCTGCGGTGAGTGTGGAGGTCGCGCATAGTTGGCTGGCGAATCTGGCGCAGGCGGCGACCGGATCGCTGGTGGCTGCGGTGTGGCAGGGGATGCTGCTGACGGCAGCAGCCGGGCTGGGACTGCGGCTGCTCCCAAAGACGCCGGCGGCGGTGCGGTTTGCGATTTGGTTTGGCGTGTTTCTGATGGTCGCGGCGTTGCCGGCGATTTCGTTGTGGCCCCATGCGGGAACTGCGGGCGGACGGAGCGCATGGATCGTGGTGGATGAGCGTTGGTGCCTCGCGATTGCGGCGGTGTGGTTGGCTGCGTCGCTGGTGCGAGCGGGAACTTTGGTGGCGGCGGCGTTGCGGGTGAGGGCGTTGTGGAAGCGGGCGAAGCCGGTGGAGATTCCAACCGCAGGTCCTTCGACTGCGCAAGCCGCTGGCGCGACTTGCTACGCTCAGGATGACAATCCTTATCAGGATTACAGTTCTTATCAGGATGACAATTCTTATCTGACGTCGACATCGCGGCGGGCGCAGATTTGCACGTCGGATGAGGTGGATCGGCCGACGGTGATTGGATTCTGCTCGCCGAAGATATTGATTCCGGAGTGGCTGTTGGAGAAGCTGTCGCCGGCCGAGCTGGAACAGATTGTGCTGCACGAGCGAGGCCACCTGGGGCGCGCGGACGACTGGATGAACCTGCTACAGAAGATCGCGCTGGTCGTCTTTCCTCTGAACCCGGCGCTGGCCTGGGTGGAGCGGCGGCTGTGCTTTGAGCGCGAGCTGGCGGTGGACGAGCGGGTGCTGCAGGCTACCGGCGCTCCGAAGGCGTATGCCGCGTGCCTGGCAAACCTGGCCGGGCATCGGCTCGAGCGCCGTGGGTTGGCGCTGGTGCTGGGAGCGCTGGGGCGTGAGTCTCACCCCAGCCAGCAAGCTGGCTGGGGACCCCGGTCGGAGCTGGGGCGGCGGGTGGGCAGGATTCTGCGACGCGGCGAGCGGATGAAGCCGCTGCACGCGAAGCTGGTGCTGGGCGGTGCGATGCTGGGATTGCTGGTAGCTGCGGCCGGATTTGAGCGGTGCCCGCAGGTGGTGAGCTTCTCGAATGGTGGCTCGGAAGCTGTGGCACACGGGCAGCAGTGGCTTCCCACTCATGGCGATGAGACTGCCATGAATGGGGCACCCGGCCTGGTGAGTGGGAGAATTTTCCGTGCAGTGAGTGTCACGTATAAGGCACCTGAAACGCGAGAGATACAAACAATAGTCCGTGTAGCACACGAGATGCGGGCGGTGGTTTCCGATTCGAGCCCGCGGCAGAACAAGGGCACCGAGATCGGCGACAAGGTTCAGGGGCCGGCGGACCGGAGAGCGGATGGTTCGGTGAGGATGGTGCAGACCGTGGCGCAGGCTTCGGCGGCGAGGAATGTTTCCAGGACGGTTTCGGATGAGGTGCCTGCACAACCTGCAAACGGGATGATGCAGTGGGTGGTGGTGACCACGTGGCAGGACGGGCAGGCGACGCGGATGGTGTTTGCCACGGCCCGGGTTTCCAATAAGGCGCTGATGGTTGAGCAGGACGGCGAAGGGCCGGCGTCCGAACAGGTGCCTTCGTATGCGGCTGTTCCAGTACGGGGCGGCTGGCTGGTTATTCAGCTTTAGGTTGGGATTGAAAAGCAACATGGAGGTGTTTGTATGGCCATAACAACTAATCAATTAGTAACTGAGGTGAAAAAGATGGCAAGGAAACCTTTGAGTGTAGGTGCTGGTGCGGTGTTGACAGCTGCGCTGGCTGTGAGCCTCGTGTTCCACGAGAGCTCGATGCGGGCGGCGAATGTAAATGCGACGCCCATTGACGACAACAGCGTTGCGGCGTTGACCGCGCTGGATCGCGCGATGGAGGCGGTGGCGGCGCACGTCGGGCCTGCGGTGGTGAACGTGCAGGTGACGTCGAAGGGGTCAGAGGAAGAGACCTCGCAGGAGGGCGGACAGCAGCAACTGCCTCCTGGGTTTTCGCAATTCTTTGGGCCGAACGGGCCGTTTGGCGGGTCTGGCCAGCAGGGACAGGGACGGCGCTTCCAGCAGCAGCAGCAACCGCTGGAGCATGGCATCGGCAGCGGCGTGATCATCTCGCCGGACGGCTACATCGTGACCAACGACCACGTGGTCGATGGCGCGGTGCAGGTGAAAGTGACGCTGCAGGACCGGCGCATCATGAATGCAAAGGTGATCGGCGTGGACAAGCTCGACGATTTGGCCGTGATCAAGATCGATGGGAGCAACCTGCCGTATCTGCAGTGGGGCGATTCGTCGACACTGAAGCCGGGCGAGACGGTGCTGGCGTTCGGCAGCCCGTTCGGATCGTTTCAGGATTCCGTGACCCGCGGCATTGTGAGCGCGGTGAACCGCGAGAATCCCTATCGCGATGACTTACGCAAGCCGGGAGGGTACATCCAGACCGACGCGGCCATCAACCCAGGCAACTCGGGCGGAGCGCTGGTGAATGCGCACGGCGAGCTGATCGGCATTCCCACGTTCATCATCTCGGACAGCGGATCGTTCGCGGGCGCCGGGTTTGCCATTCCGTCGCAGATTGCGGAGAAGACAGCGCAGGAGCTGATCGCGCATGGCAAGGTGGAGCACGGGTATCTGGGCATCAGCATTGAGAGTGTGACCCCGGAGAATTCGCAGTTCTTCAACCTGAAGGAAGCTACGGGCGCGCTGGTGTCGCAGGTGACGCCTGACTCGCCGGCTGCCCAGGCTGGGGTGAAGAGCGGCGACGTGATCGACCAACTGGACGGGCACAAGGTGCTGGATTCGAGCTCGCTGCAGATTGCAGTCAGCCAGGACAACCCTGGTCAGAAGATCCAGCTTGGCATCCTTCGCAACGGTCAGCCCATGACGCTGAGCGCGACTGTGGGCGAATACAACAAACCGGCCACGGAGGTGGCGGAGAACGGCTCCGGCCAGGGCGGAGGCAACACCGGCAAGCTTGGCCTGTCGGTCGACGACCTGACCCCGGACGCTCGCCAGCAGTTGAACGTGCCGGCGGACGTGCATGGCGCGGCCATCGCGGATGTACGCGCCGGGTCGCCGGCTGAAGACGCAGGCTTGCAGCCCGGCGATGTCGTGGTCGAGGTAAACCGGAAGCCGGTGACATCGGCGGAGCAGTTTGCGAGCGCGGTGCAGGCTACGCCGGAAGGAAAGGCGCTGCTGCTTCTGGTCTGGGCGAAGGGCGGCGAAAGCTTCATCGTAGTCCAGCCGCAGAGCAGCCAGAGCGGGATGTAAGGGCAGTTGTTAGTGGCTAGTTGTCAGTTGTTAGTTGAAAGGCAAGAGCAAGTGCAGGGGCCGTCGCGGGGGATTGCGGCGGCCTTTTTATTGGGAATTACATACTTGACTCCCTTGGACGGCCACAACCCGTTCAGGGGTTCGCTCAATCTTTTTGCGGCTTCTTGTGTACACAATTGACCAGACTCTGCGCGTCTAGCGGGCGTAGCGTCCGGTTCAGCCCTCAATTTGGGCTGGGCCAAGAAAGCAGACTGGCCGAGGAGCGGAGGGCAGTGTGACGTCAACCTGATCCCCCCTTGGCCAGTCTTTTTGTCTATGTGCGAGAGAGTGAAGTATATAAATCCCTTTTTATTGGCGTTCGCACGCCCTTTTACTGCTTCGCGTGGATCTCCCGATGGTCGGCACGGAATTCTGTTTGCGACCAAACTGGACAGGTGTCAGGGCCTGAGATTGCGGAGGGCGAGACGGGCGGCGTTGGCTCCGCACATGCCGTGAACGCCTCCGCCGGGTGGAGTGGAGGCCGAGCAGAGGTAGATGTCCGGCGCTGAGGTGCGGTACTGGCGCGCGGTGGGACGGAAGAGCAGCTGGCGGAGATTGACGGCGCCGCCGACGATGTCACCGCCGATGAGGTTGGCGTCCATGGCTTCGAGCGCGGCGGGCGGCGAGACGCGGCGGCCGAGGATGCAGTCGCGAAAGCCGGTGGCGAAGCGCTCAATTTGAGATTCGAGGCGGTCGAGGGTGGCTTCGGATTCGGACTCCGAAGCGCCGTTGGGGACGTGGCAATAGGCCCAGGCAATGTGTTTGCCGGCGGGAGCGCGCGTCGGGTCGAAGAGCGTGGGTTGGGCAAGCAGGGTGAAGGGTCGGTCGGCGTGGCGGCCGGCGGCAACAGCGGCTTCTGAGGCCTCGATCTCCGCCAGGACGCCGCCGATATGCACCGTGCCTGCGCGGAGGCAGGCGGGGGCGTTCCATGGGATGGGCCGGGAGAGCGCGTAGTCCACCTTGAAGGCGGCGGGACCGTAGCGGTAGCCCGCAAGGCTGCGGCGGTAGCCGGGCGAGAGCCGGTTAGGCAGCGGATGGTTCCCAGGGCGGTCGGCGAGAGCGAGCAGTTGGCGCGGCGTGACGTCGCATAGGACCAGGTCGCAGGCGGGCAGGTCGCTGAAGCTGCGGATGCGCGTGGAGGTGGTGACGCGTCCGCCCAGATGGGCGAGATATCCGGCAAGCGCGTTGGCGATGGATTGGGCGCCGCCGCGGGGAATGGGCCATCCGACCACATGCGCCACCGCTCCGAGTACGAGGCCGAAGGAGGCGCTGAGGGGCTGATCGAGAGCCAGGAAGGAGTGGGCTGCCAGACCGCCGAAGAGGGCGCGGGCGGGTTCGGTGCGGAAGCGGCGGCGGGCGACGCGGCTGGCGGAGAGCATCGCGGTGAGGCCGAAGCGGGCGAGCAGGAATGGGTGCCTGGGGAGATGAAGCACGGGGCCGAGGATGTCGGCGGTGAGGTCCGGCCAGCGGGTGACAAGGGGCTCCATCAGGCTGCGCCAGGCTTTGCCGTCCTCGCCCAGGTCAGCCTCCGCGGCGGTGAGGTTGCGCTCCAGCGCGATCGCGGTGCCGTCGTCGAAGGGGTGGGCCAGCGGCGCGGGCGGGTCGATCCACTCGAGGCCGTAGTCTGCAAGGGGCAGGGAGGTGAAGAACGGCGAAGCCGCGGCCATGGGGTGCACCGCGGAACCGAAGTCGTGGTGGAAGCCGGGCAGGGTGAGATCCAGCGTGCGGGCGGCGCCGCCGACCTCGGCTTCAGCCTCGAAGACCTCGACGTCCATGCCGGCCTGCGCGAGCACGATGGCGGCCGCGAGTCCATTGGGGCCTGCGCCGATCACGCAGGCTTTACCGCGGCGAGGATGGTTCGAGGGGTGGGGCACGGTTCTCCGAGCGGCTTAGGTTGCGCGGAACTGGCGCCGCCGTGGCGTTGCGCCAGCGCTCAAGTAAGCGTAATCCTAACTGCAAGCAAACGTCTCGCAGGAATCGTCATGGACTGGGTCAGGCGGGCTTTCTTATTTCTGTTCGATTCGGAGCACGGCGCGCGGAACTACCTGATCTCGCGCTGGCTGTTTTTGCGCGCGCTGGGGCTGATCTACTTTTCGGCATTCTTTGCGCTGCTGTTTCAGGTGCGCGGGCTGATCGGAGCGCATGGCATCCTTTCCGCGGCGGAATCCCTGAACGACGCGCGCGGTCTGGGCGCGATGCGCTTCTGGTATGTGCCTACGCTGCTCTGGATTTCCTCGAGCGACCACATGCTGATGGCGCTGATGTGGGTGGGGCTGATCGCGTCCGTACTGCTGGTCGCTAACATCTGGCCTCGCGCGATGTTGCTGGCGTGCTTCCTGTGCTTCCTCTCCTTTGTCAGCGCGGCACAGGACTTTTCCGGCTATCAATCCGACAGCATGCTGCTGGAAGCAGGATTCCTCTCACTCTTCCTCGCGCCCGGNNTTGCTGCTGCTGTGGGAGTGGTTCCGCATCTACTTCGAGTCTGGCGTGGTGAAGCTGCTAAGCGGCGACCCGACCTGGCGCAACCTGACCGCGATGTACGATTACTACCAGAACGGCCCGCTGCCCACCTGGATTGGCTGGTACATGCAGCACCTGCCGCACTGGTTCCACAAGGCGTCGGCCGGCGCCACGCTGGCCATGGAACTGCTGCTGGTGTGGATGGCGTTCCTGCCCCGGCGCTGGCGAATCGCGTGCTTCTTTATCGTGACGGCGTGGCAGATCGTCGTTATCGCGACCGCGAACTATACCTTCCTGAACTACCTGGTGCTGGTGCTGGCGGTGCTGCTGCTGGACGATGGGTTTCTGCGGAGGTTTGTGCCGGAGCGATGGCGGCCAGAGCGAATCACAGAGGACACAGAGAAAAAGAGAGAACACAGCGGGGCAATTGCGGCTGCAAGCGCGACGACGGAGGCGCAGATTGAGGCTGACAAGGCCGGTCCCGAGGCGACAGAGGATGAGGCCGCGCCGGTGCGCCGGGCGCGCCGACTGGCGCCGGTGCGGATCGCCACCACCGCCATCGCGCTGTCCTGGGTTTTCTACGCGACCACCTTCCTGATGATCCACATGCTGTGGCGGGAGGAGCCGCTGCCTGCCGCTCCCGTTGCTCTGCTCGAACCCTTCCGCATTGCCAACCAGTACGGTCTGTTCGCGGTGATGACGCCGCACCGCTACGAGATCGAGTTCCAGGGTTCCAACGACGGGCAGACCTGGGTGGCCTATCCTTTCCGCTACAAACCGCAGGACGTGCACAAACGCCCGGGCATCTACGCGCCCTACCAGCCGCGCTTCGACTGGAACCTGTGGTTCGCTTCGCTGGGTTCGTGGCTGCAGTATCCGCTGGTTCCGCGCACCCAGGAGTTGCTGCTGGAGAATGACGGCGACGTGCTTAACCTGGTTGCCGGCAATCCCTTCCCCGGCGCTCCTCCCAAATACGTTCGCTCCGTGCTGTGGCAGTACTGGTTCAGCACGCCGGACGAAAAGCGCCAGCAGGGCATCTGGTGGACCCGCCAATACCTGGGCACCTACTCCCCGACGCTGACACGGTTGCCGGATGGGAGGTACGGCGTGACGGCAGAGCCATCCCTGAACGGACCACCCGAGCCTTGACGCTGAGAGCCCACGGGCGGGGTCGGGGCCAACGGAATGCAATGTGGTAGTGGAGCGAGTGTTCCCTCGGGGGCTAAAGCCCTATCAATTCGCGGCACCCATCGGCGCGGCTCAGCCGCGCAGGAGCTGAAGATACCGGTGGATGGCACCAAGAGCGTAGGCGCGAGCGCGAAGCTGGTGCAACTGAGTGCGGGCTCGACCGCGGCGATCAACTCGATCTTCGACCCGACGCGGGTGATGCCGGTGGAGAGCACGGTGAAGGGCGTGGGCAAGGAGTTCACGCGGACATTGCCGGGCTACTCCATCGAAGTGCTGGAGATTGCGGCGCAATAGCCACCGAGGACGACGAGCCGCGACCTGGGCGGCTTACTGGACTTGCGGCTTGGAGTTTGGAGCCAGCGGGGACAGGGGATTCGCGCTGCCGGCAAACACCGTGGGCATTCCCCAGCGCGACCGGCGGAGATCGCCGATAGCCCCAGAGCTCTCCGAAGACCAGAAGGACGACAGGGACGAAATCGAGTTGAGGCCCGCAGTGACAACCGCAGCCACGCGGGCGGCGATGGGAGCGAAGAAAGGCTGCGCAGGTGAGGGAACCTGAATGGCAGGCGGGTTTATTTCGATCGCCGCTTGCGGCTGGGTGAGTTCTTCGGCGATGAATCTGCAGCACTCGCTGAGCGAGGCAAAGCGGCGCGAAGTGTGGGCGATGAAGGCGCTGTGGCGTTCCAGAAGTTCGAGGGCCTCGACCTGGTGCGAGAGCATGTATCCGCGATCGCGCGTGGAGGCGCGAGTCCCGAAGTCATTAAGGAGATAGATGCGGGCCGCTTTGAGGGAATCGGCAGCTTCGCGATAACGAGCGGCGCGGTACTTCCGGGTGAGCCAAAACCAAAGGCCATAAAGCGAAAGAACAAAGGCTTCCATAAAATTCCTCCTCTCGATATCGCATGGGCGCCTGGAGGTGGCGTTTCTACCCAGTTGGTTTGATGCGTACTTAGAGCGGATGGGTGTGACGGCCACCACTTTATCCATGCAACGTGCAACCGGCGGCCCAATCGAGACGGGCGTTTGCATGTAATTCATTCCACGGGGCCGAATTTACGATCCTTCTTTCCACTTATCGACCCTTCTTTCCGTTTATAGAGGCAGGAGGGAAAAGTATTTCCCTGGTGTGCCCGGATGGGGAGAGACGCCAGGCGGCCCGGGGGCGCAGGTATACTTTCTTTGAATGTCTGAAAGAATCATTGCAGTGCTCGTCAGTCTGATTGCCAGCGGCGGTTACGTGGCCGTGGTAGCGCTGATGGCCATCCAGTCGGCTTGCATACCCATTCCTTCCGAATTGATTATGCCGTTTGCCGGAGCGGCGCTGGCGCATGACCAGATGGACCTGATTGTGCTGGCGACGCTGGCTTCGCTGGCATCGAATCTCGGGTCGGTGCCGGCGTACTGGGTGGGAGCGCGGGGAGGTCGCCCCATGGTGGAGCGCTACGGGAGCTGGCTGCTGCTGAGCCGGCGAGACCTGGACCGGGTGGACCACTTCTTCGCGCGCTACGGATCCATCACGGTGCTGGTGGGGCGCATGCTGCCCATCGTGCGTACGTTCATCGCGTTTCCAGCGGGCGTGGCGAAGATGAACCAGGTCCGGTTCCACATCTACACGTTTGTTGGCTCGTGGCCATGGTGCTACGCGCTGGCATACATCGGGATGACGCTGGGCGATAAGTTCAGGACCGATCCCCGCTTCAAGGCTGCCTTCGACCGCTTCCACCTGGGGGTGGAACTGGCGCTGGCGGCAGGTCTGGTGTGGTTCGTGGTGTCGCACTGGAAGAACCGGATCAAGACGGAAGCGGTCTGAACCGGCAAGCGTGCAGGATGCAGCCATACGGTCTTGAAGGATCCCGCAGATTGAGACAGATGACCGTTCCCACCAGGCGGTCTTTGAGTGTATGCTGAGCCTCACGCTTTACGCGCAACTCATGGGCCCAATGAGAATCCACGCACGAGGTGGCAGCACGATGCCCAGTTATCTGATTCAACTGTCCTACAGCCCCGAAGCCCTGGCCGCTATGATCAAGAAGCCTCAAGACCGCCGCGAGGTAATCACAAAGCTGGTCAGCCAGTTTGGTGGAACTTTGGTGGGGTCGTGGTTGTGCTTCGGAGAGTATGACGCAATCCTCGTGATTGAGGCGCCGGATAATGCCAGTGCGGCGGCCTGCTCGCTGGCAGTGTCCTCAAGTGGGGCCTTCAAGGCCTTCAAGACCACTCCGCTGCTGAGCGTGGAGGAGGGAATGGCGGCGATGAAGAAGGCAGGGAAGCTGAATTACAAGCCGCCCACGGGGAAGAAATAAAGGGCTACCGCCGGAGGGTGGTGGGCTACTTAGCCCTATGGGAGTCCTACGAGCGGGAGGCGGAAAGGGCGGCGTGACCGAACCCACAGGGAAGGGCGAAACCGTCTGGGAGAATCGAGCGCTAAAGCTCGTTATAGCACTCCTCGTTTTCCCGGTCCTTGTTTTAGCCTTCCATATGCTACTTATGCTCCCCTCTGTCTTTGTCGGATTATTGCTCCTGCGTTTCGGAGGAACCCCGAAATTCTGGGGAAACGCATTGTCGGCTGTATCCCTGCTTCTTGCAGGTTGGGGCGCAGTCGTAGTATGCAAACAGATTTGGCCCAATTCAAAGTAGCCCACTACCCGCCGGGGAATCCTGTCGCCGGACGCGGCGGCTTTTTTGCCGCCGAACTGCGGAGGTGCGCCCATTTGATCGTGAGCCGAGGGTCCGCGTGCAGGGCAGCCCGTATCCCACTTACAATCGAATCAGGGTCAGATGAAGGAATCCAGAACTGTGCAAGTTGAGCTGTTCGATACGAGTCTTCGCGACGGGCTGCAGCAGCCCAACCTCGATATTTCCGTACCCGGCGCCGTGAACCTGCTGGAACGCATGGGCGCCTTCGGCGTGCATTACGCCGAGATCGGATTTGCCGGGGCAAACCAGTTTGTAGCGGACCTGGCAAAGGCGCTGGAGCCGGTGGACACCGC
>PLUT01000336.1:0-32188 GCA_003162875.1 Granulicella sp. | reverse complement strand
GGGCTGGAGGTGTTTGTCGACTTTGAGCACGCGATGGATGCGGCGTGCGGGCGGCGCGAAAACGGCGAACCGTGCGATCCCGAATTCAGCAAGCGCAGCCTGGATTACCTGCATCAGCTGACCGCGCAATGCGTCGAGCAGCAGGTGAGCCGCCTGGTGATCTGCGATACGACCGGCGGGGCCGGGCCGGAAGAGGTGAGCGACGTCATCGGCGAACTGGTGCGGGCGTATCCAGCGCGGTTCGGATTCCATGGACACACCGACCGCGGGCTGGGCGTGGCGAATACGCGAGCGGCTGTATTCGCGGGCGCGGTGCAAGTCCAGGGGACGGTCCTGGGTACGGGAGAGCGCTGCGGCAACGTGAACCTGACCACCGTGATCGGGAGCATGCAACTGCGAGGCGAGGCGGAGTTTGTTGCGCCGGAAGCGTTGACCGGGCTTACCAACCTGGCCTATGCGGCGTATGCCGCGTTTGGGTTGCAGCCTCCGCACGGCGCGCCGATTGTGGGGCCGGGCGCCTTCGGCACGTGGGCCGGCATGCACGGCTCCAGCGAGCGCAAGAACCCGGGAGCTTATCTGTGGTGCGACCCTGCCAAAGTGGGCGCCAACGCCGTGTTCGGGGTGAATGCCCAATCGGGGCGGGCGAACATCATTCTGCTGTCGCAGTCGCTGGGCGTGGGGCTGGATGCGGCGCAGGCACAGGCCTTGCTGGACGCCAACCAGGCCATGATCGATGGCGGCGGCTTTACCGCCAGTGAAGTCTCGTTCCGGCTGGCCTGCATGAGGGTGCTGGGGACACTGCCCAACCGCTTCGGGGTGAAGAGCTGGAGAGTGGTTGACGAGTCGGAGATTACCGGCGGGCGGTTTGTGCAGGCTTCGATGGCGCTGTCGATCGGCGAGGCGAAGCTGGCGACCAGCCGAGCGGAGGGCGAAGGGCCGGTTGACGCGCTGACCAAGGCGATGCGGCAGGAACTGGAGAAGTGGTATCCGGCGATCTCCGAGATGCGGCTGGACACGTTCAGCGTGGCGGCGCTCGATGTCTCCGCGCACGACACGGCCGCGCACGTGCGGGTGACGGTAAGCTTCCACGCCGACGGGCAGCAGCCGTGGATTACAGCGGGAGTGAGCAGCGACTTGAACCAGGCGGCGCTGATGGCGATTGTGGACGGGTTCGACTACTGGCTGCTGCAGCATCCCGGCTGAACGACAACCGCAGCACGGGGTCTATACTGAATTTTCCGCCTAAACGGAAGAACGCAACTTATCACGCAGCACAGAAGGGTAAAGCAAGCATGTCAACTCCCGGAGCCGCATCGCAGGACGCGGCCAGCATCAAGCCTGCCACAGGAAAATTAGGAATTATGACCGCCGGCATGGGAGCGGTCTGCACGACGCTGATCGCCGGCGTGGAAGCAGTTCGCAAGGGACTCGCCAAACCCATCGGCTCGCTCACCCAGATGGGCACCATTCGCCTGGGGAAACGCACCGACGCCAACAGCCCCCTGATCCGCGACTTTGTCCCGCTGGCCAAGCTGGACGACCTGGTCTTTACCGGCTGGGACATCTTCGGCGGCAACCTGTACGATGCGGCAAAGACCGCGCAGGTGCTGGATCGCGAACAGCTCGAAACCATTCGTCCGTTTCTGGAATCGATTGAACCGATGCCGGCGGTATTCGATCAGTACTACGTCAAGCGCCTGCACGGGACGCGGATCAAAAAAGGCCGGAGCAAGTGCGATCTGGCCAGCCAGATTCGCAACGACATTGCCGAGTTCAAGACCAGGACCGACCGGCAAGTGCTGATCTGGACCGGGTCGACTGAGATTTTCATGAAGCCCGCGGCGGTGCACCAGTCGCTGGCCGCGTTCGAGAAGGGACTCGACAACGACGATGTGGAGATCACTCCCTCGCAGATGTACGCGTGGGCCGCGCTGAAGGAAGGCATCCCGTTCATCAACGGCGCGCCCAACCTGACCGTGGATATTCCCGCCATGAACGAGCTGTCGCGCAAGATGAACGCGCCGATCTGCGGCAAGGACTTCAAGACCGGGCAGACCATGATCAAGAGCGTGCTGGCGCCGGCGTTCAAGACGCGGATGCTGGGCGTCTCCGGCTGGTACTCAACCAACATCCTGGGCAACCGCGACGGCGAGGTGCTGGACGATCCGGAGTCGTTCAAGACCAAGGAGGAATCCAAGCTTGGCCTGCTGGAGATGATCCTACAGCCCGACCTGTACCCGGACCTCTACAAGGATGTTTTTCACAAGGTACGGATTAACTATTACCCACCTCGTGGTGATAACAAAGAGGGTTGGGATAACATCGATATCTTCGGCTGGCTCGGCTATCCGATGCAGCTCAAGGTTGATTTCCTGTGCCGCGACTCGATCCTGGCGGCTCCGCTGGCGCTGGATTTGTGCCTGTTCATGGACCTCGCCGCGCGTACGCCGAGCCTGCGCGGCCTGGGCATCCAGGAGTGGCTGAGCTTCTACTTCAAAGCGCCGGACAGCGCGAAGGGCGTCTACCCGGAGCACGATCTCTTTATTCAGTCGATGAAGATGAAGAACACGCTGCGCCACATCATGGGGCAGGACCTGATTACGCACCTGGGCCTCGAGTACTACGAGGAATAGGCGCCAACCATCCATGCGAAGACTCTGCGGCCCGCCAGCGCAGGGTCTTCGTCTTTTTTTGAGCGACGCATCATGCAATCCAGAGATCTTCAATACGAAGCAATGCGCAACTACAAACGCCTGGTGGACCAGCGAGCAGACTGGGGCGGCAGCCTGGTTCTTCTCTGCGGACCGGGCTGCGCGCTCAATGGGATGCCAGCTGCGGTCAGCACTGCGGGCGGAACGACCCTGGCGATTGACTCCGATGCGGCTGCCATGAAGTCGGCCATGCGTGCCGGCTATCTGGACTTCGTGGTCAACACCCTGGACGAGGCGCTACGGACGCTGAAGAACGAGATTCGCCAGAAGCGGGCCCTCAGCGTTGGTCTCATTGGCGACGTGAATGTCACACTCACGGAGCTGGTTGAACGTGGCGTCCAACCCGATCTCTGGGTAGACTCGCCGTCGCATGGCGCGCGCGACCCGGCTCTTCTCGGCGCGTTCGAGACCTTTCTACAGCGGCAAACGAGTTCCGAGCGCGAGGGCGCCGGCCTATCAACGCCGAACGCGGTATGGAGGCATGGCAATGTTGCTCGTTTTGCAGCATCGAACATTTCCGAACTGCGCGCGATCGATGAAACCCTTCTCGCTGTCTTGCCCTCAGACGACTCAGTCCGTCGCCATTGGATCGAGCGCGTTCCCGGATACCTGCGCGAGGCTCGCTCAAGTGGTCGCTGGATTTGGTTGAGCGAGAAAGAGCTGCAGTCGTTGGCTCAGCAAGGCCTCAATCCTGCGCCACAGCCATGATCTTTGCCCATAGGGCCTTCACACCTGCCTCGCCTTTGGTAGCCGAAACGGCTAGCACCTCATCCACCTCGTGCGCGCGCTTGAGAGCGGCGAGGGACTTGGCGAGCGCATTGCCGGAGAGGCGGTCGGACTTGGTGCCGACAACGAGATACGGGCGCTGCGTTTGCTTGAAGAAATCGATGAGAACTTTATCGCTGGGCTGGGGCGGAATGTTGGTGTCGACCAGGCAAACGGCGAGGGCGAGAGTGTCGCGCCCGGCGAGATAGGGCTCGATGAACTTCGGCCATTCGGCGGAGATGGATTTCGAGATCTTGGCGTAGCCGTAGCCGGGCAGGTCGGCGAAGATCAGGGTGGGCCGCTGCTTCTTCTTGTCGCCCGCGCCCTCGTGCAGCGCGAAGAAGTTGATGGCGCGGGTGCGGCCGGGGGTCGACGAGGTGTGCGCCTGCTTCGAGCCGAGCAGCGCATTGATCAGCGACGATTTGCCGACGTTGGATCGGCCGAGGAACGCGATCTCGGGTGCGCCGAAGGTCTTCGCCGGGGTGGGGAAGTGGGCGACATCGGTGGCGGAGAGCAGGAATACCGGCGTCAGTCGCATGCTTTGAGTCTACGGCAAATCCGCGTGCACCCAGTGCATGCCACAGGTAGCGGCGGTGTGATAGGCTGCGTGAACCTGGCAGAAAATGCTAACGGGCCCCGATTCAAAATCCAACCTACAAGAAGACCCAAGGAGGCCTGCATGCAACCCGGCAATCCAGTAGAGGCTCCGCTCAATCCTGGAGTTGTGTTTGACATGGTGAATGCGCACCAGCGCACGGCGGCGCTGCTGGCGGCCATCGAACTCGACCTTTTTCGCGCCGTCGGCGATGGACCGGGCGATGTGGCCTCCATTGCGCGCCACTGCAAAGCATCGGAACGCGGGACCCGCATCCTGTGCGATTTTCTGGTGATCAACGGAATCCTCGCGAAAGAAAACGGACGCTACAAGCACACGCCCAGCAGCGCGGCGTTTCTCGATCCGCGTTCGCCCGCATGCATGGCCTCGGTTACGCAGTTCATGTCGAACCCGGCGATCCATGAGGTGTATAGCCACCTGGCGGACATTGTGCGCATGGGCCGCACCAGCTTGCCCGGCGCGGGCACCGTGGAGCCGGACAATCCTGTCTGGGTGGAGTTTGCGGAGAAGATGGCGCCGATGATGGGGCCCATGGCAGGGCCGCTGGGCGCGGTGGTGCTGCAGGGGCACACCGGCCCGATGCGCGTGCTGGATATCGCCGCGGGGCACGGGTTGTTCGGCATCGAGATTGCCAAGCAGAATCCGCAGGCCCGCGTGACCGGGCTGGACTGGGCGAAGGTGCTGGAGGTGGCAGTCGCCAACGCGCGCAAGGTAGGCGTTGCGGACCGCTATGACCTGCTGCCGGGCAGCGCCTTTGAGGTCGACTTCGGCGGGCCGTATGACGCGGTGTTGCTGACGAACTTCCTGCACCACTTCGATCCGCCGACCAATGTGAGTCTGTTGAAGAAAGTGCGCGGCGCTCTGAAATCCGGCGGACGCGCGGCCACGCTGGAGTTCGTTCCGAACGAAGACCGCGTCTCCCCGCCCATGCCGGCGGCCTTCAGCATGATCATGCTGACGACCACGGCGGCGGGTGACGCCTACACGCTGAAGGAGCTGACGGCCATGTACGACGAAGCGGGCTTCCGCGAGGTCACGCCGCATCCGATCCCGATGAGTCCGCACACGGTGGTGATGGGGCACGCGTGACGGCGGGCACTGCGCCGACTCTCTCCCGCGCCTAGGCTGGACTGTTCCAGCACGGGCCGGGAGGCATGGCGACAACAACACAGGTCCACGAGCCAACCGAGGTCGCGGCACGCGCACCGGCCGCAGCCGACGGCGGGGCTGTGGCGCCGGTAGGGAATCCGTGGGTGGTCGCGATCTCGGTGATGCTGGCGACCTTCATGGAGGTGCTGGACACCGCCATCGCATCGGTGGCGCTGCCGTACATCGCCGGCTCGCTGGCGGCGTCGAACTCCGAAGCAACCTGGGTGCTGACCAGCTACCTGATCGCCAACGCGGTCATTCTGCCGGCGAGCAACTGGTTCGGCCTGCGGTTTGGGCGCAAGCGGTTCCTGATCTCGTGCGTGGTGCTGTTCACGGTGGCGAGTTTCTTTTGCGGAGCTGCGCCAACGCTGACGATGCTGCTGCTGGCGCGCGTGCTGCAGGGGCTCGGCGGAGGCGCGCTGCAGCCCCTCTCCCAGGCGATTCTGCTGGAGAGCTTTCCGCCGGCCAAGCGGGGCGCGGCCATGGCGCTGTTCGGCTTTGGCGTGGTGGTGGCGCCGGTGCTGGGGCCAACCCTGGGCGGATGGCTGACCGACACGTATAGCTGGCGGTATGCGTTCTACATCAACATTCCAGTGGGCGCGCTGGCGGTCTTCATGATCAGCCGCTACGTGCACGATCCGGTGTATGTGCGCAATGCCAAGCGCAGCGCGTTCGACAACCTGGGCTTCGGCCTGCTGATTCTGTGGACCGGCTGCCTGCAGATCATCCTGGACAAGGGACAGGAGGACGACTGGTTCGGCGCCCCGTGGATTCGTTGGGCGACCATGATTCTCGGCATCTCGTTGTTCTGGTTCATACGCCACTGCTGGCGCGCGCGCAATCCGCTGGTGGACCTGCGTGTGCTGAAGAACCGGAACTTCGCCGTAGGCAGTCTGCTCATCTTTCTGCTGGGATTCTCCATCTACATCACCATTGCGATTCTGCCGCTGTTCTACCAGGAGGTGCTGGGTTACACGGCGCTGACCGCCGGCATCGTGGTGTTCCCGCGCGGCGTCGGTTCCATGGTTGGACTGCCGGTGATCGGCGTGATCAGCAACCGCGTGGACAACCGCCTGCTGATGTGCGCGGGGTTCACCGCGTTTGGCATCTGCACGCTGTACTTCTCCTTCATCAATCTCAGCATCAGCCCGCTGACGCTGCTGGTGCCGATTGTCCTCACCGGGTTCTCGCTCAGCTTTGTGTTCGTTCCCATTTCCACCATGGCGATTACGACGCTCAGCAACGAGAAGATGGGCAACGCTACCTGCGTCTTCAACCTGCTGCGCAACATCGGCGGGTCCATCGGGATTGCGACGGCACAGACGTTCCTGATTCGCCGCACCAACTTCCACGAGACGCAGCTGGCGGCGGACCTGCCGCAGAGCGGCCACCCGCTGCAGCAGCAGTTGCAGGCCTCCGGCGCGTACCTGGGGCACCACCTGGGAGCCGCAAGCGGACCGCGCGCTGCGATGGGACTCGTCTACCGGCAACTGGAGCAGCAGGCCATGCTGCTGTCGTTCATCGACGTCTTCCGCTGGACGGCGCTGGTGGCGTTTACGTGTGCCATCGTGGGTTGGCTGTTCCACAAGGTCACCCACCGCGAGGATGGCTCGGTCAAGGTACACCGAGGGCGCTGAAGCGACCTTGTCAGGTGGGCAATCGACGTGTGCGGCGCGAGAGAGCGAAGGTCTGTGATATGTTGCAGCCATGCCTCTCGACATCACCGTTGACATACTGAACGCAGGCTCTGGCGTCGTTTCCATTCATGGCTCGCTTACGCTTGGCACCAACCTGAAGAGGGTGGAAGGCCAGGTGCAGCAGTTGATCGAGGAAGGCGTGCAGAAGCTGGTGCTCGACCTGACCGATTGTCAATATGCGGACAGCGCGGGGCTGGGTTTCCTGATTCATACCTATGGGCTGGTCTCCGCGCGCGGTGGGACAATCCGGCTGTGTGGCGTGAGCGAGCGCGTGATGGATCTGCTGAAGATGACCAAAACGGACGCCCTGATGCCATGCGACGCGGACCTCCAGGCGAGCCTGGGCAAGCTATAGACGGGCAGGCCGCCTGGGAGCTGGGGCCGAAGCACGATCTGGACGCGGGTTGAGTGGGAATTGGTTCTTAGTTAAGATCCAAGGAGTGGGACACGGGAGGGGTGGAATGAGTTCATCGCGTGAATCGGTGTTGGACCGGTGGTGGCCGCTGCTGGTGATTCTGTTTGGGTTGATCTTTGTCTCTGTGCTGGTGTCGTTCAAGCCAGTGACCTAGAGGACTACTTCCAGACCGACCAGCCGCGGCGGTTGAGGCTCCAGAAGAGCAGACCGAGGCAGGCGGCGCTGAGTGCGATGAGAGCGCAGCCGTGGACGAGGCGACCGAAGAGCAAGTCACCCAGGCCGAAGAGCATCGCATAGACCAGGGTGAAGCCGAGTACCCAGTGGAAGAAGTTGTAGGCGAGGGTCGGGTCGTGCTCGGGGTCCTGCGGGTGTGTTGGGGCGGCCTGAACCCCAGGGGTTAAAACCCCTTCTTCGGCCGGGCTTGAGAGACCCGAGGATAAATCCTCGGGGTACCTAGAAGAATGACTACCTTCTTTATCGCGACGACCCTCTTTATCATTCCAGGCGGTGAGGTCGCGGGCATACGCAGCGGTTGCAAACTTGCGCCAGCCTAACGCGGCTGGGCGGACGCGGTCGTAGAAGGCTTGCAGCGTGGGCTCGGACTCGGGCCGGGTCAGCAGCGTGACGGCCAGCCAGATGGCGGTGGTGAGCGCGGTGGTCGTCAGCATCAGCCACGCGAAGGCGTGCGGGTCGTCCTGGTTCAGCGGCGCGAGCGCCAGCGCCGGATCGATCCGGTGCAGCGCGCGGACGGCAGGCATTCCCCAGCCGCTCTCCAGCGTCAGCGAGATGGTCGCCGCCGCGGTCATCGCCGCAATCTCGCTCCACGCGTTGATGCGCCACCAGTACCAGCGCAGGATGAAGACCAGGCCGGCGCCGGCGCCCAGGGCCAGCAGAAACTTCCATGCGGTGGCAATGGAGTCGCCATGGCTGAGCATGTAGCCGGTGGCGCTGGCCGATAGCACCGCGATCAGAATGGTGGCGATGCGGGAGGCGGCGACGTAGTGGCGTTCGCTGCGGCGGGGCGCGAGGAAGCGCTTGTAGATGTCGTTGACCATGTAGGACGCGCCCAGGTTCAGGTGGGTGCCGATGGTGGACATGTAGGCTGCCGCGAAGCCGGCCAGCATCAGTCCGCGCAGGCTGGGCGGCAGGTAGTGAACCATCACCCAGACGTAGGCGCCTTCCATGCCGCCCTGCGCGGCGGTGGGATTGGGCAGCAGGACCAGCGCGACCAGCGCGGTCAGGATCCATGGCCAGGGGCGCAGCGCGTAGTGGGCGATGTTGAACCAGAGAGTCGCGCCCAGGGAGTGCTTCTCATTCTTTGCGGAAAAGATGCGCTGGGCGATGTAGCCGCCGCCGCCGGGCTCGGCCCCGGGGTACCAGCTCGCCCACCAGTTCAGCGAGATCAGGACGAGGAAGCTCAGGAAGAAGGGTGACGCGGTGGCAGGGATGAAGGCGAGCGTGTCGCGCGGCTGGCCGTTGACGCGGTGAGCGGCGTCGAAGGCGCGGACGCCATCGGCGAGCGAGTGCATTCCGCCCACGGCGTGGACCGCAAAGTACGCGAGCAGGATGACCATGCTCATCTTCAGGACGAACTGGACCATGTCCGTCCAAAGCACAGCCCACATGCCGGAGATGGCGTTGTATGCGAGCGTGAGAGCGAGGCAGCAGAAAACCGCGGTGAGCTGCTGGCGGGTGGTGGTGAGGCCAAGGGTCAGGGCAAGGATCTTTGCCATGGCCAGGTTCACCCAGCCCATGATGATGGTGTTGACGGGGAAGGCCAGGTACACGGCGCGAAAGCCGCGCAGGAAGGTGGCGGGCGGGCCGGAGTAGCGGAGCTCGGCGAACTCCATGTCCGTCAGCACGCGGGCGCGGCGCCACAGCGGGGCGAAGAAGAAGACGGTGAGCATCCCGGAGAGCAGGAACGACCACCACAGCCAGTTGCCGGCGATGCCCTGGCTGTAGATGAGGCCGGTGACGACCAGCGGCGTGTCGGCGGCAAAGGTGGTGGCCACCATGGAAGTCCCGGCCAGCCACCAGGAGACGTTGCGGCCGGAGAGGAAGAACTCGCCGATGCTGCCCGACGCGCGCTTCATGTAGAAGAAGCCGATGGCGAGGTTGACCGCAAAATAAGCGGCTATCACCAGCCAATCGAGCATCGTAAGGACCATCGGACCTCCGCAGGCAACAATGTTCCATCCTATTGCATGGAGGAAAGGCGAACCATCGAAATCAATTCCGGATTGACGCTTGGATAGGCTAGACTTTGGAGACCCTGTTGGAGGCGCACTGATGAAAACGATGCAGATTGTGACTCTTGGCCTGATGATTTTGAGTGTTGGAGCGCGTGCCGGCCTGGGACAATCCGCCGCTGTGCCCACTCCGGTCTACGTGGACGAGAACCAGAAAGACCCTCCGCCACTGAAGCTCGGCGGCCTTTCCGGCCAGGTGAAGGGCCTGGGCGGAGACGCAATGCCAAGGGCGGTGGTGTCGCTGTTTACGGAAGAAACTCATACCTTGGTCGCCAGCGTGAACAGCGACAAGGATGGAAAGTTCAAGTTCGACAAGGTCGGGAAAGGTCTCTACCGGGTTATCGCGCGCATCGACGGGCTGTGCACGGCAAATATCCCGATCAAGATTGAGTCGTCGCCGCTGGCGGACCACAGGCTCATCATCACCATGCGGCCGAAGGACATCGACACGTGCAGCTACGGCATGGCAAAGAGATAGGCGACAAGGCCCGAGGCTAAAGCCCCTTGAACTATTGACCCTTTACCGCGGCCTGAAGGCCGCTGCTACTCCGAAAGGCGGCAGCGGTGGTTTCGCGGCAGCCTGTAAAGGCCGCTGCTACTCCACGACTTTACTGTTTGGCGAGGTCGAACACCTTTTCCATCGGCGCCCAGCGGCGCACGGGATCGGCTCCCTCGGGCACGGCCTGGAAGTTCGCCATCAGCGCTTCCCACTGCTGAACTTTGGGGTTGGCCCGGTCCAGGGCGGCCTTCTTGTCCAGTGAAAAATCGTCCGAAACATCCATGATCATGAACAGTCGGGTCCCATGCAGGTAAATCTCCATGGCAATGACGCCGGCCGTAAACAGGCTGTCGCGAATCTCGGGCCAGATCTTCTCGTGATAGCGCTTGTATTCGGCGATCTTCTTGGGATCGTTCTGCAGGTCGAACGTAAGACAATGCCTTGGCATATTTCTCCGTGAGTTGATGGTGTCGCGGCGGTTCGATTTCCCCGGAGTCCGGCGGTTGCGGATTGCCAGGCGAGGCCGTAGCGATTCCAGAGCAGCGTACCACGCCGAGTTCCGGCGGCAAAGGCCGGGCCCTCGTGCTACTCTCAGAGACTCACCGGAACCAGCGCGCAAGGCGCAGCATCCGGGGGCGAGCAGGCAATGGGGAAGCAGAGCAGCACCAACCCAATGCGTGGACCGGCGTACCGCGGCAGGTCGGTCTCCGGTCAGATTTGCGCGGCGATTTGCGCGGCGCTTAGCCTGACGATGCCGGTCCGAGCCCAGACCCAGGGCGCAACGCTGCCGCTGGTGCTTCCTGCGGCGATTGCCTTCGACGCGCAGGGCGACCTCTTCATTGCAGATGCGGGAGACCAGGTTGTTCTCGAACTCTCTGCCGCCGGGGTGGTGACCACGGTAGCAGGCAACGGAGTGCAGGGATTCGCGGGCGACAATGGCCCGGCCACCGCTGCCGAACTCGACTCGCCGATGGGGCTCGCGGTGGATGCGGCCGGCAACCTGTATATCGCGGACAGCCACAACCACCGGGTGCGTGTGGTTACGGCTGCAACCGGCGTGATCGCAACCGTTGCGGGCACAGGCGCGGCGGGATTCTTCGGCGATGGAGGGCCGGCGAAGGCAGCGATGCTGGACCTGCCCACCGCGCTTGCGCTCGACTCCGCCGGGAATGTGTACGTGGCAGACACCGACAACCACCGCATTCGCAGGATCGCCGCCGCGACCGGCAC
This sequence comes from Granulicella sp., assembly GCA_003162875.1. Taxonomy (GTDB): domain Bacteria; phylum Acidobacteriota; class Terriglobia; order Terriglobales; family Acidobacteriaceae; genus Edaphobacter. The sequence goes on along the minus strand of PLUT01000336.1, from coordinate 20,857 downwards.
CATCGCGACCGTGGCGGGCAACGGCGTGGAGGGCTTCGCGGGAGACGCCGGCCCGGCCACCGCGGCCTCCATCGACTCGCCCAGCGGCCTGGCCGTCGATGCCGCGGGCAACCTGTATCTCGCCGACACGCACAATGGCCGGGTGCGCACAGTTAAGGCGGCAACAGGCGCGATCTCCACGGTTGCGGGAGTGGGAAGCGTCGGCGGCAATGTGCAGGAGTTTGGCGGCGACGCCGGCCCCGCCACGGCGGCGGGAATGGCTCTGCCACGCGGGCTCACCCTGGACGCGGCGGGGAACCTCTACGTCGCCGACAGCGCAAACCATCGCATCCGGCGCATCTCCGCCGCGGGCACGATTACCACCATCGCGGGCGAAGGGACGGAGACCTTTGCCGGGGACGGAGCACCGGCGGTAACGGCGAGCCTGGATACGCCGCGGGCGGTGACGCTGTCGGCGTCCGGGCTGGTGACGCTGGCAGACAGCGGCAATCAGCGGGTGCGGCAGATTGACGCGTTGCCGGCGCCGGGGCCGGACATCCACACTGTTGCGGGGCTGGGATCGACGGGACAGGGATCGGCGGGGCAGGGGGCCTCAACGCTGGCGATTGCGGGGCCGTCCGTGATCGCCTACGGCAGCGGCACGGTGACGGCGACGCTGTCCGTGGCGTCCCCGGCCACGGGCAGTATTACGTTTCTGGATACCAGCGGCGGCACCGCGACCACGCTGGGCACGGCAGCGCTGAACGCAACCAATACAGCCAGCCTGAACACTGCTACGCTGGCGGCGGGCGCGCATAGCCTGGTCGCGGTCTATCCGGGCGATGCGACCCACGCGGCGGCGCAGTCGTCGGCGTTCGCGATCACGGTGACGCCGCTGGCCGTGACTGCAACGGCGAATCCCGCATCGATTGTCTATGGCCAGCCTGTCCCGGTGTTTGGCGGGGTGCTCAGTGGCGTGCTGCCGCAGGATGCCGGAACGGTGGCAGCGGTGTTCACCACTAGCGCTGGAGCATTGTCTCCGGTGGGGACTTATTCCATTACGGCGACGCTGACCGGCAGCGCGGCAGGGAACTATGCAGTCGCCGTCACGCCCGCCGACCTGAACATCGCAAAGGCGCAGTCGCTGGCGACGTTGGCGAACCTGACCAGCAGCCCCAGCGTGGGGGTTCCGGTCACGCTGAGCGCGAAGGTAGCCAGCGCCACCAGTGGCGTGCCCACCGGCAGCATCACCCTGATGGATGGGGCGGCAGTGCTTGGGGTGGCGCCACTGTCCGCCGCGGGCGGGGCGACGTTCACCACGAGTTCCCTGGCGCTGGGCACGCACACGCTGAGCGCGGCGTACGCGGGCGACTCCAATTTTCTGCCGAGCAGCCCGGCGGTTGCGACCGTGGTGGTGGGCGCGGGGCCGGACTTTACCCTGGCTGCGACTGGATTGACCACGCAGTCCGTTGCCGCGGGGAACGCGGCGACGTTCACCTTCTCGGCAGCCATCGAGGGCGCGGGGCTGTCCAGCCCGATTACGCTCGCCGTGCAGGGCACGCCGCCGGGAGCGACGGCTTCGCTGAACCCAGCCAACCTGCCTCCGGGCGGGACAGTGACGAGCTTTACGCTGACGATTCAGATGCCGCTGACCGTGATACTGGAGAAAGAGCCGCGGCCGTTTGCGCCGAGACCCTCGGATTTCTCCCGCTACGGTTCTGGAGGATTGCTGGCGGTCCTGTTGCTGCCTGCGTTCGGATTTGGGAGCCGCTTCAGGAGACGGCGAGTGGGCAGATTAATCCTGATGGCCGCAGTCTGCATTCTGCCGGCGTCGCTGGCAACCGGCTGCGGGAACCGCGTGAACACGGCGCCCGAGTTCGCCAACGCACAGACCTACACGCTGACCGTGACCGGGACGGCGACCGGGCCGGCGGGAAATGCATTGGTGCACTCGGCCAGCGTCAGCCTCGAAGTGCTCTAGCGCAGTGCTCGACCCTGGCTGCGCAGAATTGGCCGCTTAGGGCTGCGGCGCGCCACCTCGATGAAGCCGACTCGCAGAAAGCTCTGCTCCAGGCCAGTCCATACAAAGGCGTCGGGCAGCAAGACCGACACGGCGATGGTAGACGAGACCCTGTGCAAGGCGCTCTGCCACAATCTCATAGTGCTGATTCACGGAACCTACGAGTTGGGAATCGACCCGGTGTTCCGGCAAGAGGCGGCATAGCACACAGGCCAGCGTATACTGGCAAACAATACCTTCCCCTGAAAGGAAAATCAGATGAACAACAAACTGGTTCCGAGCCTGGTGGTGGTGGCTGTCGGCTGTTGGCTCCTGTCGAACCCGCGCTGCAACCGTGGGTGTAAGACCGTCGCGGAGCACCTCGTCACCGATGGCTTGGAAAATGTCATCAATGGGCTGTTCGCTTAGCGCCAGGGGCACCGTGCTCAGTGTTCGTCTAGCCATCGTGGTCGCGCTGGCGTTGATGTGTTGCCATGTGCGTGCGCAGACGACGTGTGATCTCGCCGCGCACGATCTCAATGGCTTCGCGCTCGACATGACGGTTGCCCAGGTGCGCGATGCCGCACGCCGGCCCCTAGAGATGATCGGCGGCGGCCAGGCGAAGATGACGGTGGACGGAATCGAGTACGACCTCGGATTCTCCGTTTTGGGCCATCTCTTCCGGATTGACACCGACCAGGACCTTGGCCACTTCATCCCGGACCAGAAGTTCGCTAACACGCTAGCGACGAAGATGACGGCCAAGTTCGGACGACCGGAAATCAATATGCTCCCGCAAGGTCCGCTGAGCTGGGACTGCTACGAAAAGTATATGAATGGCGGGGTCCCGATGTCGCGAGATACGATCAGCCTGTCGGCGTTGCTCAACGGTGGCTACGGTCAGCCGATCGTGCTGCACCTTAAGCTGATGGACTTCCGCATCATGCGGCGGGATCTGGCGAAGGCCAACGCCGAGCCCAGGTCACGGGCAGAGGACAACACAAAGTTCTGACGGCTCAATTTCCGGGCAGAATCGGCGGTTGCCCAAGAATAGGACGGGAGTCGTGGGTATTGGGCAAAGCCCTTTGGATTACCCCGGCCCCAGCATCCGCAGCAGAAAGAACAGCACAACGCCGCCAAAAAAGACGAGGGCCATGCGCACGCCGGGCTCGCGGTTCACTTCGGGGACCAGGTCGGTCGCGGCGACATAGATGGTGACGCCGGCTGAGAGCGGCAGGCCGGCCTTGACCCAGCCGGGTTCGAGGTTGATAGCAAGCACACCGAACACCGTCGTTGCGCCCAGGAACAGTGCGGAGTTGAGCGCGGCGCGACGACCCTGGCCGCCGGCAAGCATGACGCTGGCCACGGTGAAGCCTTCAGGAATCTTGTGCAGGAAGACGGCGATAAAGAGCACCCAGCCCAACCACGCCGAGACCACAAATCCTGAGCCAATGGCGATGCCGTCGAAGAAGGTGTGGGTGGCCAGGCCCAGCATCACCGAGTAGCTGCTCTTCGGCGACAGGAATTCGTGGTGGTGGGTCTCTTCGCCGAAGTGGAAGTGGGGCACCAGCGTGTGCTCCAGCAGATGCACGCCGCAGTAGCCCGCGAGGATCAGCGGGGCGGCCCAGTGGACGTTCAGGCTGAAGGCTTCGGGCAGCATCTCCAGCAGCGCCGCAGCCAACATAAAGCCCGCCCCGAGCGCCACGAAATAGCGCAGCGCACGGGCCGAGGGCGAGCGGAGGACCAGCAGAAAGCCGCCGAGGTAGTCGGCGAGGCCGGCGAACAGGCCCAGCGCGAGGGCGAGCCAGAAGCGCGAGGCCGGCAGCGTGGTGGAGATCATGGCAGGCTAACCGCTGTGGCGAATATTCAGCACGTCGCCATCTTTCACCGGATAATCCTTGCCCTCCAGCCGCAGCGTACCTTGCGCGCGCGCAGCGGCCTCGGAGCCGGCGGCCAGCAGGGCATCCCAGTGGATGGTCTCGGCGCGAATGAAGTGCTTCTCCAGGTCGGAGTGGATGGCGCCGGCCGCTTCCTGCGCGCGGCAATTGACCGGGATGGTCCAGGCGCGCGTTTCAGGTTCGCCGAAGGTGAAGAAGCTGACCAGGCCAAGCAGTTCGTAACTCTTTCGGATCAGGCGGACCAGCCCGCTTTCGCTCAGGCCGTAGCCCTCCAGGAACTCGGCCGCTTCGTCGTCGTCCATCTCGGCCAGCTCGGCTTCCACCTTGCCGCAGATTGCGGTGGCGCCGGAGTTGGGGCGCGAGGCAACCTCGGTGAGGCCGTACTTTTCCACTGCGGCGTCCAGGTCCGCACCCAGCGTGCTGCTCTCGGAGATATTAAGGACGTAGAGGATCGGCTTCTGCGAAAGGAATACAAAACCGCGGATCAGCTTCTTCTCTTCGGCGGTCATCTCCATCTCGCGCAGCGGCTTCCCGGCCTCGGTCTGCGCCTTGCAGCGCAGCAGCAGCGCGTGCTCACGCTCGGTCTCGGGCGTCTTCGCCTTCTTCATGTCCTTCGCCACGCGTTCCAGCCGCTTCTCAATCTGGGTCAGGTCGCTGACGATCAGGTCGATCTCGACGTTGCCGATGTCGCGCAGCGGATCGATGGGGCCAACGTGGGGGATGGTGTCGTCTTCGAATGCGCGCAGCACGTGCACGATGGCGTCGACGTTGCGCAGGCTTTGCAGGAAGTTTGTCTCCTTCAGCGCATCTTCGCCGATGGCGGCCAGGTCGGTGTATTCGACCGTCGCGTAGACGATCTTGCGGGCGTTGGCCAGTGCGGCAAGCTTGTCCAGGCGAACATCGGGCACGCGGGCGATGCCGAGGTGCGCCTCGCGCGGATTCGCGTGGCCAAAACTGTCGGTCTTCGCCTTGGTGAGGATTCGAAACAGGGAAGTCTTGCCGACCTGCGGCAGACCGATGATTCCGCTTTTCATGTCTCTATGATTCTAGAGCGAAAACCAGAGTTAGTGTGCCCCCTGGTGGTTCTTGCGCAGAGTTGCCGCTCCCTGACGGTCCCACCCCAACGACGAAGAGCAGTCGTTGGGGACCCCGGGATGGTCGCGTCAACTAGAGGGTTGTGCCTTCGGGATAGAGTTACTCTGGTTTTTGCTTACCTGCCGGAAACGATTTGCCGGGGAGCGGGTTCCGCAGCGAGCAGCAGGACGATGCCAAGGCCGAGAAACAGGACCGAGCCCTCGACTTTTTCTGAGATTCCGTGCATGCGGTCGAAGTCGACGCGAATGGAGTTGTCCCTGGGCAACGCGTTGATGTCCCCGCCCGCGGCAGTCCGGTCGCGCTCCATCGCGGGGATGATGTGGGACTGCACCACCATGGTTGCCGCAATCATCAGCACGATCAGCGATGCTTCCGCCAGCAGAAGCCTGCGGCCACGCGGATCTGTCCTGAACCAGAGCGCGACCGAGGCCAGCAGAAATACACCGCCGCAGGTGTCTCCAATCCTATTCAACGTGCCCAGGCTGCCGCCGATAAGCAAGGCGAACTGGAGCGATGTTCCCATGACATGGAACGCCGTAGGCGCTTCTATGGCAGCGAAGAAGATGAGTCCGCCGACCCAGACCACAATCGACAGCAGGCGACAGACGCGGAGGAAAAAAGCCATTGGACCATGCTAGACCATGGACAGCTTAGGCGAACCTGAAGAGTCAGCCTGCTATACCAGGTCGCGGCCGATCAGGCGGCGAATGCGCTCCTTGGTCGGCGGGTGGGTGGAGAACAGGCTGCCCACGCCACCGCCGATCAGCGGCGCGATGATGAACAGGTGTGCGGTCGAGGCCGTCGCCTGCAGCGGAACCCGCTTGGAATAGTCTTCCAGCTTCTGCAGCGCACGGGCCAGCGCGTAGGGATTGCCGGTAGTATGAGCGCCGGTTGCGTCGGCCTCGTACTCGCGCGAGCGCGAGATGGCGAGCTGGATGAGCGCCGCAGCGATGGGCGCCACGATGAGCATGAGCAACGCGCCCAGGCCGCCGCCGTTGCGACCGCGGCCGCCGCGACCGCCGTAGCCTCCGAAGAGCGAAGCCCAGTAACCCATGCGCGCAATCAGGGTAATCGCGCCGGCCAGGGTTGCGGCGATGGAACTGGTGAGGATGTCGCGGTTCTTGACGTGGCCAAGCTCGTGCGCCAGAACGCCTTCCAGCTCCTCATCGTCGAGCAGGCCGAGAATCCCATGGGTAACAGCGACAGACGCGTGCTGCGGACTGCGGCCGGTGGCAAAGGCGTTGGGCGACTCCGTCGGAATCACGTAAATCTTCGGCACGGGAATGCCGTCCTTTGCGGCCAGCCGCTCCACCACCTCGTACGCGCGGGGCAGCTGGTCGCGCGTAACCGGTTGCGCGCGATACATCTTCAGTGCGATCTTGTCGGAGAAAAAGTACGCGGTGAAGTTCATCGCGACCGAGATGACGAACGCGAGAATCAGGCCATTCTGGCCGCCAAAACGTTCTCCCACGGCCAGCAGGACCAGCATCAGGCCTACCAGCAAAAGCGTCGATTTGAAGGTGTTCATAGTCGTTCAACCTGTCCGGCGCCCGGCTGTCTGTTGCGCCGGTACGCCCAATCGGCATACCCAGTCAGCTATTAGACGCGGGAGGAACGGGTTCGATGCGGCTGAGGGCCCGGCGCAGAACAACGTCAAACGCTGCCTTATGTTCGGCGTACTGTGCGGCGGTCAACTTGCCCTGGATGCGATCGCTCTCGAGTTCAAAGAGTTCATCCTTCAGCGCCGCCAACAGCGGGCTTTGCGCCGGGGCAGCAACCGGGAACGCCGCCTCGGGATACTCAATCGAGGCGGAGATTGGATTCAGCGTTGGCGTTTCAGAAAAGGGCATGGGAGCGTTTGCCGCCGGGCCGCCTTTCAGCATGATGGCTGCGCCACAAACCAGAACCAATCCGAGGCCGGAGATGATCCACCACTTGTACTTCGACCACGGGTCGTTCTGGTCGCCGGCGTCGATCGGCGGGCCGAGGCCGCCGCCGGGACGGGAACTGGCCTCGGCAGCCGGGGCGCCGTTGCCGGACTGGTCGCCACCGCCGCTGCCCTGGCCCTGGGCGTCGTCCTGCGGCAGTTGGCCGGTACCCAGCAGCGTGAACTCCACCGGCTGCGCGACCGAAGGTTCATGGTCGTCGAAGCTCTGTGCATTCACGTCGGGGTTGATGGGCTGAAAGGTGCTCGTGGGCTGGAATTGCATGCTCTTGGGCAGCATCACGGCGACGTCCCCGGTGGGCACGGAGAGCTTGAGCGCAAACGGCTGCTTGCCGTTGTAGGGCAGTGTATAGGACACCTGGAAGCGGGTTTCGCCGGGACGAACCGGAAAGGTGAAGGCGTAGTGACCGCTGGCGGCGTCCACCGTCTTCACCGGAGTGTTGGTGGGCAGGCCGCCGGGAGCGCTGGCCAGGGTTAGCGATATCGCAGCGCCCTTGGGCAGGAAGAAATCGAACGTGTTGGCGCCGTATTGCGTACGCGGAGGCGCAGAGGTGTTCTGCACGAAGAAATTCTCGGCGACGTTGAGCGTCTTGCCTGAGGAGTCGGTCTCAGCGCGCAGCACCAGGGCCTCGCCGCTGATGCCGTCAACCTTCGCGGCCGCGTCGTAGACATCGACGTCGACGCTGGTGGAGGCCGGCGGAACGCTCTTGAAGTAATCCGCGCCCTTGTGCGTGACATGAAGCAGAATCTGGCCGCCGTCCGGCGCGCTGGCGCGGAAACGGCCCTGCGCGTCCGAGGTCACCTTGGTGATCTCGTCCATGCCCTGCGCGGTGTTGATGACGGCAATGGTGTCGCCGGGGGAAGGCTTGCCGGTGGTGCGGTCGGTGACGGTGCCCGTAATGGTGGCGGCCAGGGCGGTCGCAGCGCACAGCACCATGCAGACGGGCGCCAGGATGTTGCGGAGAGTCTTCTTTGAAATCGACGTAATAGGCGTAATAGGCGTAATAGACAAGGGTCAGTGGGTCCAGTTCTCAATCGTCAGATTGGGGATGCGGCTGAATTCGCGTTCGTTGTTGGTAACAAGCGTAAGACCGAGTTGCAGGCAATGGGAAGCGATCCAGAGGTCGTTGGAGCCGATGATCTGGCCACGCTGCTCCAGATCGAGCCGGACCCGTGAATAAATCCGGGCAACTTCGATTTCCATGGGCATTACCGGTACCGTCTGGGTGAAGACTTCGAGTGCATTCAAGGTAGCGGGGTAGCGGTCGCTCTTTTCGGCGCCGACGCGAAGCTCTCCGTAGGTGACAACGGACATGGCAAGATCGCCTGCACGGTGGCTTCGAAACCGGCTTGTAACTTTTGGGTGTTTCTGCCTCGCGATGAAAGCACAGGTATCCGTGTCGAGCAGATACAGCATGTTCACCAACCCTCAATCGGTTCAGGCGGCGGATCTTTTCTGCCGTCTTTGAAAAAATCATCCGCTATCCCGGCGAATGCATCGTAGGCGTCCATCAAGGTCAACTTCTTGGGGTGGCGAATAAGAATGTCGTCGCCCTGACGCACAAGTTCGACCTCCGTGACCTTAAGACGGAACTCCTTCGGCAACCGGATCGCCTGGCTATTTCCCGATTTGAAAACCTTGGCCAGCGGCATTTGGGGGTTCCTTTCGAGGGCAACATCGCAAAGAAAGTATACACGTTCCGTATATACATTATCTAAGCCCGGAAACGGCCGGCCTTCATGCCGCGGGCGGTAAGGCCCTCCATCTCGGCGATGACCTGGGCGGCTTCGTCTTCCAGGGCGCGGCGCTGCTCGACGTATTCGGCCTCGGGATACTTGCCGGCCTGATATTCGAAGTTGAGGTCGCGAAGATTCTCGTAGATGGCATCCTTGCGCTCGCGCAGGTAGTCGACACGCGTCTTGTCGGCCTGCACGAAGGGATTGCGCTCCGGCCAGAAGACGAAGGCAAACGACGCGAGAGAGAGCAAGATGCTGGCCAGGACGCTGGAATTCATGAACGCTCCTAATACTCCGTTTCGCGGCGAATGCGCTCGCGCAGGGCCGCATCCTGCGGCGTGGTTGGTCCCGCGGCAGGGAATTCAAGGACGCCGCCGCCTGGGCTCTCGCCGGAAAGTGCCAGCGCCCGGCGCTTCCACAGCCAAACCACGACAAAGGTTCCTATCGTCGCGAGCAAAAAGACGGCGATGGGGACGATCCAGGCGACGTTATCGAAGCCGCCGCGAATCGGCGCGGCAAGAATCGTGGGTCCATACTTGGCCGCGAACCACTGCAGTACCTCTGCGTCACTCTTGCCGGTCGCAAGCTGCGCGTGCAACTCGCGAATCATTACCGGCGAGTCGGGGCAACTGACGTGATTGCATTCGAGCAGAATCTGGCTGCAACCGCACGAGCACATCAGCTCGTGGCCCAGGCGGTCGAAGCGCGACTGGCCTGCGCCCAGCATCGCGATGGCAACGACGCACAGGAGGGCGGTCTGCACCGTCCGCGCCCAGAAGATCGGGCCTCGCCACGTGCGCCAGGGTTGTCCGAGCTTACGCATGGGGCACCTTCGCAAGGACGGCTGGAGGGTGCAACGGGGAAAGGGCGACGGGCGCCGAATCCTCCTGGCGGCGAGCAACAGGGGCGCGGACCAGGTTGGGCACCAGCGCAATGAATGTGCCAAACACCACAATCGCCACGCCGATCCAGATCCACGCAATCAGCGGGTTCAGGAAAACTTTGATGATCGGCATTCCTGTGTCGGGGTTTTCGCCCTCGTAGACGGTATAGAGATCGGCCTGCGCGGTGGAGTGCAGCGCCACAATGGTGGAGGACTGCTCGTGGTCCGTGCCCGCGAAGTAGGTGCGCTTCTCCGGGGAGAGTTCCATCACATACTTGCCGTTCCGGTACACGTCCAGGCGGGAATAGTGGGTGTCGTACTCGGGCAACGACTCGTCGGTCTTGCCGGCGCTCACCAGGTGGTATGGGCCAATATCCAGGCTGCTGCCCATGGCCATCTCCATCTCGCGCGACTGGTTGAAGGCCCCGCCGGCAATGCCGATAAACATCACCACAATGCCGAAGTGGATGATGTAGCCGCCATAGCGCCGCGTGTTGCGCCGCACCAGCAGTACGGTCGACGCGAGGATATTCTTGCCGGTCTGGGTGCGCACCACGCCGGCGCCGCGCAGGAACTCCTCGACGATTGCGGTAATCACGCCGGCTGACAGCGTGAATGCGATCAGCGAAAACAGGGTGGACTGCATGTCGTCGCCGTCGTTCCACGGGCGCAGGCCGAAGACCATCAGCCCGATGGCGGTTACAGCCATGGCAATGGATGGGAGGATGAAGTTGCGGCGGATCGACCGCAGCGAAGTGGAACGCCAGGCCAGCAGCGGGCCGATTCCGGTAAGGAAGAGCAGGAACAGTCCAATGGGGATGTTGACGCGGTTGTAAAACGGCGGCCCGACAGTGACTTTGGAACCCTGCACGTACTCGCTGAGCACCGGGAAGAGCGTGCCCCACAGCACGGTAAAGCACGCTACCAGCAGGATCAGGTTATTGAACATGAAGCTGGACTCGCGGCTGACCAGCGATTCGAGTTTGTTCTCGGACTTCAGGTGGTCGCGGTTGAAGAAGAAGGTGAACAGGCAGACGGCGAAGGCAATCACGATGAAGCTGTAGAACCATGCGCCGATCGGCGACTGCGCGAACGCATGCACCGAGCTGACAGCGCCGGAGCGTGTGAGCAGCGTGCCCAGGATGGTCAGCAGGAACGTGGAGAAGATGAGCCACACGTTCCAGTTCTTCATCATGCCGCGCTTCTCCTGCATCATCACGGAGTGCAGGAAGGCGGTACCGGTCAGCCAGGGCATCAGCGAGGCGTTTTCGACCGGGTCCCAGCCCCAGTATCCGCCCCAGCCGAGCACGCTATAGGCCCAGTGCGCTCCCATAAAGATGCCGCAGGTAAGGAACAGCCAGGTGACCATGGTCCAGCGGCGGGTGATGTGGATCCANNNGGATACTGCAGCAGCGGGTTCAACCCGGCGCCGTCGGCCGGGATCAGGCCCTGGATAATGGAGAAGGGCGGCGCGGCGACCACCAGCAGAAGAACGAAGAAGAACTGGATGCCCGCCAGGATGGTCGAGGCGAATGCGCTGAGGCGAACATCGACGCGGTGCCGNNAGCCTTCCTGCCCGCTCCACAGTGCGGCAAATTTGTAAGCCGGATTCAGCGCCCGGTTGCTGTGCGAGGCAATGTAGGCGACGGAGAAGTCGTCGGTAAAGGCCGCCCACACCAGCGCAAAGGCCGCGCAGCACAGGGCGATGAAGCTCGCGATGCCGGCTCGGCGGGCGGTCTCGCCCAGGCGATTCCATTTGCTCTGCGGAATCCCCGAGATGCGGAGGCCGCTGGGGGACTCGCCCCACAGGGCGATGCCGCCGATCAGCAGGTTGTAGGCGGTGAGGATGAGCGCCAGGAGGAGGCAGAAACTCCCGAATTCAGGCATGGGATGAACTTGCATCACAGCTTCATTCTCTCAGATATCGGCCCGGGAGTGCGCGTGACGTGCGTCACAGCACAGGCGGCACACGCGTCACAATAGAGAAATCCCCGCAGAGAGAAGAACTGGATGACAGCGACTAGGCGGCGTCTCCTTCCGCGGCCTCGAGCAGGTTGCGGAGGCTGGACAGCAGCAGGTCGGGCGGCAGGGGCTTCAGCAGGAAATGTGCGTTCAATCCGGCGTACTCATCCTCCGCCTCTTCGAGGCCGCTAACCACGAAGACCGGCAGGTGAGGCCGGGCCTTTCTCAACTCGCGGACAAATTTTGAACCGTTCATGCCGGGCATGACGTGGTCGGTGATAACCGCGCTGATCTGGGCAGGTAACCGCTTGTCGTCGACCATTTCGAGAGCGCGAACAGGGTTGAGGGCCGCAAGAACGAAGTATCCGGCCCGCCGGAGGATGGCTTGCCGGACCGCCGTCTGGACGGGGTTGTCGTCGACGATCAAGACCGTGTATCCGTTTTGTGGAGTGAATTGCCGATCGGTCTCGGTCATCTATTGCTCCGGAGCCCCTGGGTAATGAAAGCAGCGCGTGGAGAGAGGGTCAACCCCCTGGGTCGCGCTGTCTGAGCCCGCACAGTTTGATGCCGTCACGCTGCCTCCGGTTTTCCGCCCGGCCTGGCTTTTTGGCTGCGATCGAACCATCGGCTCCAATTCGGGCTGGACTCACCGGGTTCAAACATTTAGAGTTGGCCCAGAAATTTCGACTCCCCCAAACCGCAACCGCAGTTTCATCCGCCGTCAAGGATACTCCAGTGAATGCAACTCACCTGACCTACATCGACTGGCTCATCATGCTGGTCTACTTTGCCTTTGTGCTGGGCATCGGCTTCGCCCTCAAGCGCTACATGCGCACCTCCAACGATTTCTTCCTGGCCGGCCGGTCGATTCCGGCGTGGGTGTGCGGGCTGGCGTTCATCTCCGCCAACCTGGGCGCGCAGGAGGTGATTGGCATGGGCGCGTCGGGCGCGAAGTACGGCATCGTCACCAGCCACTTCTACTGGATTGGCGCGATTCCGGCGATGTGCTTCGTCGGCATCTTCATGATGCCCTTCTATTACGGATCGAAGGCGCGCAGCGTACCGGAGTTTCTGCGGCTCCGCTTCGATGAGAAGACCCGGGCGGTCAACGCGTTCTCCTTCGCGATCATGACCATTCTCTCCTCCGGCATCTCGATGTACGCGATGGCGCTGCTCATCCAGACGCTGGGCCTGTTCAAGGGAATCCTGCCCGATGCGATGATCTTCCACGTCTCGATCGTTCTTTCCGCGCTGATTGTGCTGGGCTACATCTTCCTGGGCGGACTCACCAGCGCCATCTACAACGAGGTGCTGCAATTCTTCCTGATTGTCGCCGGCTTCCTGCCGCTGGTATGGATCGGGCTGCGCAATGTGGGCGGCTGGCAGGGCATCAAGCAGACGCTTCCCGCGTCCTTTACCCATTCCTGGCGCGGCATGGAGCACGCCAATACCAACAACCTGGGGGTGGAGTGGGTTGGCCTGACCATGGGCCTGGGTTTCGTCCTCAGTTTCGGCTACTGGTGCACCAACTTCCTGGTCGTGCAGCGCGCCATGGCTGCGGACTCCGAAGAATCTGCCCGCAAAGTTCCCCTGATCGCCACCATCCCCAAGATGTTCTTCCCGTTCCTGGTCATCCTGCCCGGGCTGATCGCGGTGTCGATGGGTTCGCACATGACGGGCGCATCGAGCGCTGCGGGACAACCCGCCGGCGTCACGGCGACGGCTAGTCTGCCCGCCTCCGCGGTCACCGATATGGACCACCCCCATGGGATTGTGCCAGTCAAGACCGATCCGATTACGGGTAAAGCGGTGATCGACTCCAACGGCCAGCCCGTCTACAACTATGACCTCACCATACCGGTCATGCTGCTGCACTTCTTCCCGACGGGAATCCTCGGTCTGGGGCTCACCGCGCTGCTGGCCAGCTTTATGTCCGGCATGGCGGGCAACGTCACCGCGTTCAATACGGTGTGGACCTACGACATCTATCAGGCGTACATCAACCGCAAGGGTTCCGACGCGCATTACCTGTGGATGGGCCGGATGGCCACTGTCTTCGGCGTTGCGCTTTCAGTGGCCGCAGCCTATGCGGTCACCGGCTTCAACAACATCATGGATGCGCTGCAATTGGTCTTCGCCCTGGTGAATGCGCCGCTCTTCGCCACCTTCCTGCTGGGCATGTTCTGGAAGCGCACCACCGGTCACGGGGCCTTCTGCGGCCTGACCATCGGCACCCTCGGGGCATTTATCCATCACGGCCTCACGCTGCCCGTGGGCGATGCCGTCGGCATCCACGGAGGCTGGATCCACGTCGTCCACCACTATCCCAGCGACATGGCGCAGAACTTCTGGACCGCCATCTTCGCATTCGCTATTAACTTCATCGTTACCGTGGTGATCTCGCTGCTGACCAAGCCCCGTCCCGAGCCGGAGCTCGTCGGCCTGGTCTACTCGCTGACACCGAGACCCGTCGAAACCCACCTGGAGTGGTACCAGAAGCCTTCCACCCTGGCCATCGCCGTACTGGCGGTTGCAGTTGTCCTGAACCTGATCTTTGCCTAAAGTTGCAGATGCTTAACCAACCAGCGTTGATAAATTAACGCTACAGACTGGAGCCGCCCACATGGGTCTCGATATCCGCATTCCGCTCGGCCTGATCTTCCTCATCATCGGCGGCATCATGGCAATTTTCGGTCTGGCCACCCACGGCGACGCCGCGCTCTATGCCCGCTCGCTGGACTTCGACATCAACCTGGCCTGGGGAGCCATCATGATTCTCTTTGGAGCGATCATGTTCTTCGCCGGCAAGCGGAAGAAGTGGCAGGATACCCCGGCAGACCCGCGCCCCTGGGAGAAAGGCGACGCCACCGGCAAGGCGCCCCACTAAAACATGCATGTCGAGTATCGAGTGAGCGAACGCGAGTACGCAAGCGCCATGACGCTCGCACAGCGCAAGCGGTCGAACCTGTCCGCGCTCGAGTACTACTGGCCCTATCTCTTTGCCATCGTCTGGGTCGGCATAGGCTGGTTGCCGACCAGCATCACCGGGACTGGAGGCGGAGGGACAGACGACCTTTACTTCGAACTCGGAGTGCTCCCCATCCTCGTGGTGTTTCTATATACGCGCCGGCGCATGCAAAAGCGCGAGTACAAGAAGCTGAGTTATTTTCGCCTGCTCCACCAGCTTGACCTGGATGCCAACGGTCTCCGCCTGGCCACCAGCGCGGGGGTGGCGCGAACGGCCTGGAGCGTTTACGACAAGTTCGCGGAAAACGACTCCGTGTTCATCCTCTATCAGAGGGACAACCAGGGCATCGTCCCCATCCCCAAGGCGCACATGACGTCGCTCCAGATCGACGAAATGCGCAGCCTGCTGAAGGCCTACACCGTTTCCGCATCGTGATTCCAAGCGGCCTGCTGTCGCCTTGCGGAGGCGAAACCAGGGATTCCGCGTGCCGGTTTAACATTCCCAGTGCTCTAACCTTGCGATAATCAAGAGTATGAAGCGCCGGACAATTGGGCACTACGAGATTTTGCGCAGGATCGGCGCGGGCGGGTCAGGCGTGGTGTACCTGGCCACCGACACCCTGCTGCAGCGGCCGGTGGTGTTGAAGCTGCTGAAGCGCGGCGCGCAATCGCTGGAACAGGTGCGCGCCACCCAGCTCCGCGAAGCCCGCCTGGCCTCGGCCATCGACCACCCCAACGTCTGCGCCATCTACGATGTGGGCGAGGCGCCCTCCGAGTCCGGCGGCGAAGACGAAGCCTACATCGTGATGCAGTACATCCCCGGCAAGTCGCTGGACAAGGTGATTGCCGAGGGCCCGGCCAGCATGCAACTGGTGTTGTCCGCGGGCATCCAGACCGCCGACGGACTCTCTGCCGCGCACCAGCTGGGCATCTTCCATCGCGACCTGAAACCGGCCAACGTAATGCTGACCGACGGCGGCCTGATCAAGATTCTCGACTTCGGGCTGGCGCGCAAGCTGAAGCTGGAAGATGTGGACTTCGACCCTGCGACTCCCGGCCGCAGCACTCCACCCAACCCCGAGGCCACCTACACCGCGCGCGGCGGCACCATCGCCTACATGGCGCCGGAGCAGTTTGTTACCGGTCGATCGTCAGTCCAATCGGACGTATTTGCCCTGGGGCTGATTCTTTACGAGCTGGCCAGCGGGCGCCATCCCTTCCATCGCTCCGACGCGCCGGAGTTCCAGACGATTCGGGCGATCCAGTTCGCGGACCCGCCCAACCTTCGCGAGATCGTCCCCGACCTGCCGGTCGAGCTGGAATCGGTAATCCTGCGCTGCCTGGAGAAGCAGCCGTCGGCACGCTTTGCCTCTGCCGCCGACGTGCGCGAGGGGCTGCGCACCATCATGAAGGCGATGCAGCTTGACTCGGTGGGCATGCCCGGCGACTCCATTTCGCAGGTGCCCGCGCAGGGCAAGCTGGAGCTTGAGTCCCCGGAGGAGGAGAAGCGCGCCACCGGCATCCTCTCCATGCTGGCCGAGCGCTTTCGCGAGTCCGGCGCCACTGCGGCGGCCAAGCAGAATTCCATCGTCGTGCTGCCCTTCATCAACTTCGGCACCTCGGTCGTGGTCGACGCCGAGAAGGCGCCCGCGCCGCTCTACGGCTACGCCCTGGCCGACGCCATCGCCGCGCGTCTGGCCCGCATGACCTCGCTGGTCGTCCGTCCGTCCAGTTCCCTGATGGCGATTCCCGCGCAGCAACTCGACCCGCTCTCCATCGGCAGGAAGCTGCTGGTGCGATTTGTGCTCGCCGGCAACTTCATGCGCTCGGACGCGGGCTTCGACCTGAACTGGCAGTTGCTGGACATCCCTTCGCAGTCGGTGCGCGCAGGCGGCTCCATCAACGTCGCATCGATGGACCTGATCAGCGTGCAGACCGAGATCTGCAACGAAGTCTTCTCCACGCTGCAGGGTTATGGCGATCTCCAGCACACCACCGTGGAAGGCACGCGCGACACCGTGCCTTCGCTCAGCCAGGGCCTGTCGGAGGATTACCTGCAGGCGCGCGCCGTGCTCTCGTCGTTCATGTCGCGCACCGGCTCGCTGGACGATCTGAACCGCGCCCGCGGTCTATTCGAAATCGTGCTCAAGCAGGACGATAAGTATGCGCCCGCCTGGTCCGGCCTAGGCATCACCCATCTGCAGTACGCGCGCCACGGCCTGGGCGGCCAGATGCATGTCATTGAAGCCCGCCGCGCCTTTGACAAGGCACTGCTGCTCGATCCCGGCTCGGTCGAGGCCAACCTCTACCGCGTCTACATGCTGCTCTCGCGCGGCGAAAAGGAGTCCGCCCGCCACGGCATCGAGCACCTCCTCCAGTNNTGCGCATCGACGGCCTCTACGACGAAGCGCTCGAACAGTTCAACATCTCGCTGCGCCTGAACCCCGCCAATGCCGCCATCATCTACAACCACCGCGCGCGCGTCTATCAATATCAAAACCAGCTCGAGCTCGCCGGCGACGAGATCGAGAAGGGCCTCACGCTGGAGCCGCGCCAGCCGCTGCTGCGCATCTCGCTTGGCTACCAGCAGATGCGGCTCGGCAATCTCGCCCGCGCGGTCGAGACGCTGGAAAGCGTCATCTCCGACGAGGCCAGCCTGCGCATCGTCTTTCCCACCATCGCGCTGTGCTACGTGCAATTGGGCGACCGCAAGAAAGCCGCGAGCTTCATTCTGGAAGAGACGCTGGCGGCGGCTGAGGCAGACGGCGAGATGGCCTACCGCCTGGCCACCTACTTCGCGGTGGATGGCGACGAGTCCGAGGCGCTGCACTGGCTGCGCCGCGCCATCTACCTGGGCAACGAGAATTACCCGTGGTTCAGTAAGAACCCGGCCTGGCGGAATCTGGTAGGACACAGCGACTTCGAACGCATCCTCGAAGACCTCAAGAAATCCTACCGCCGCAACCAGAGAAACTGGAAACGCCTGCTCGCCCAGGTCAGAGACTAGCGCGCCACCATAAGAAGCGGCCGCTCGATCCACCCGAGCGGCCAAATCAGCCTTACAACATAACGCAAACTCTCGCGTCTACTCCCCGCCGGGCGTCCCAATCTTCAGCGGCACAACCGCCGCGCTGACCGGAGTGATGCTCATCGGCTCGGTCAGGCTGAAGACGACGACCAGGTCTTTGGGCAACTCGGCCTGGCGATCCTGTTTCAACCACACCACCGTGCTTGCTCCAGCGCCCACGCCTGCGCCAATCAGCGCGCCGGGAACGCCGCCGATCACCGCACCGGCAGCCAGTGGCCCGCCCACAGCCAGCGACATCGCCGCGATGGTCTTTTTGCTGGTATCCCGCCGCAGGATCGTCCCTTCGTCGTCGACCTTGGTCGAGTCCCAGCGGTCGGTGTCGATCACGCGGGCGCGCAGGAAGTCCTGGGCCCCGTCGGGCAGGGTAATGGTGCGCGGCTCCAGGTGAATGGCCGCTGCTCCACCGATTCTCTTGCCGCCGCGAACCCAGGTCACACGGCCGTCCAGCACTGAGCCCACCGGCACAATCACCACGCCATCGCGCATCACCGGCTCGGTCACCTCGGCCGTAAACTTCGTGCCCACCTTGGTAGTCAGGGTGGACAGATCCTCGCGCAGCTTCACCTTCACCAGGGTGCCCTCGGGAATCTCGCCCGCCCGCGAGAACACATGGGTCACAATTCCTGCGTCGATGTCTGTCTTCGCCGCCGCGCCGTTCGTCCCGCTCCCCAGCATCCGGTCGTCGTTCCCCGCGGTTGCCGCGGTCACAATGTTGGCATCCGGATTGTTTACGGCATCGCTCACGGCGCTGCTCTCAGCCGGCGTCCCCGGCGCACGATAGGGAACGTAGGCTCCATAGACTGTCTCTGAGCTCGCCGCAGGAATGGCCGCCGAGGGCTTGGTTGCAGGCAGGGATGTCGCAGGCGCAGATGGGCTGGTGGCCGCGGCGCCGGAATCGGAATCGGCAGCGCTGGTGGTAATCGTCGCCGGGTCCGGTGGGTGGGAGACGCCCGTGCGCGCATCCTGGGCGAACGCTGGCACAACCGTAAGCGTGCAACCAACCCCGGCGCAGACCACCGCGGCGGCCAAGCCGTTCGCGAACAGCCTTACTCTGGGTACTCGATTCGCAATTCTCATGGCGATATTCCTTCCTTCAAGCGGCTTTTTGAGCCCTGACGTTTGGACGGTCCCAAATCGCAGACAGCTCGGGATCGCTTCCGCGCGCACTTCTCAAGCTTCAGCGTAGAGGCGGCAGCGCCTGCTGTGGTTGGAATTCGTCGGCAGGGAATCGAGACAGCTAATAAGACTGAGCCCGGGATTTGGGCGCGCAAAAAGGCGAGAGCAGCCCGGTTGGGGCTGCCCTCAATAAACCTTCCCGAAGTACACAACCTGAAAAACCCAGTGCGCTCGGCTTAACCTGACCAGAGCAACGCGACGCATTTTGGGTTTCACTTCAGTAACAAGCAATCGAAGGGCCATCACTGAGAAGTGCCTGGAGGTCCAGGCTGCCATTGTTTTGAAAGGGCGCGGCTTCAGCCGCGCCGACGGGTGCCGTGAATTGACAGGGCTTTAGCCCTCGCGGGAAGGCCTGCTTGTCAAACTGCACCACTGCCGGGTAGTCCCTCTTGGGAATTCCACAAGGTCTTAGTCCCGTCAGTGAGAAAACTTTTGCCTACTTTGAGGTCAAAACCTTTCCAGCCCGGTAATCCTGCTTTGTTAGAATCTCCGTGGTGAAAGAATCCGCTAAAGGACACGCTGTAGAACTCATCACCCTCATCCACACCGCCGGCGGACCGGCCGTTGCCGTTGACCGCCGCGCCAAACTCAATGACCGCATGCAGCACCGCGTCGTGGCCCAGACTCACGGCGCCATTCCTGCACCTGGTCCCTTTTCCCCCCATAGGAGCAACATGACTGAGATTATTTCCATCAGCGCCCGCGAAATCCTTGACTCGCGCGGCAACCCCACCGTCGAAGCCGACGTAACCCTCTCCGGCGGAGCCATGGGCCGCGCGGCTGTCCCCTCCGGCGCTTCCACCGGCGAGCACGAAGCCGTCGAATTGCGCGACGGCGACAAGGCCCACTACATGGGCAAAGGCGTCCTGAATGCAGTCGAGAACGTCGAATCCATTCTGGAACCAGAACTGAGGGGCATGGACGCATCCAACCAGCGCCTCATCGACGCCACCATGATCGCGCTCGACGGTACCGAGAACAAATCCAAACTCGGCGCCAATGCCATCCTGGCCGTCTCCATGGCCTGCGCCCGCGCCTCCGCCAATGCGCTCAAGCTGCCGCTCTACCGCTATCTCGGCGGCGTCAACGCGTGCGTCCTGCCCACGCCGATGATGAACATCCTCAACGGCGGCTCGCACGCCGACTCAAATGTCGACTTCCAGGAGTTCATGGTGATGCCGGTAGGCGCGGAGACCTTCGCCGACGCGCTGCGCTGGGGCGTCGAGGTCTTCCACACNNGCCGTGGGCGACGAGGGAGGCTTCGCGCCAAGCTTGAAGTCCAACGCGGAAGCGATTGAATTGATTCTGGAGGCGATTGAGAAAGCCGGCTACACCCCGGGCGAGCAGGTCGCCATCTCCATCGATCCGGCCGCCAGCGAGTTCTACGACAAGGAGAAGGGCAAGTACATCTTCAAGAAATCCGACAAGTCGGAGAAGACTTCCGAGGAGATGGTCACCTTCTACGAGGGCTGGGTGAAACAGTACCCCATCGTCTCGCTGGAAGACGGCCTGGCCGAGGACGATTGGGACGGTTGGAAGCTCCTTACCGAGCGCCTCGGCCACATCCAGCTCGTCGGCGACGACATCTTCGTCACCAACACCGAGCGCCTGCAGCAGGGCATCGAAGTGAAGGCCGCCAACTCCATCCTGATCAAGCTGAACCAGATTGGCACGGTGACGGAGACCATTGAGGCGATCGAGCTCGGCCGCCGCTACGGCTACACCAGCGTCATCAGCCACCGCTCCGGCGAGACCGAGGACGCCTTCATCGCCGACTTCGCGGTCGCCACCGGCGCCGGCCAGATCAAGACCGGCTCAGCCAGCCGCACCGACCGCATCTGCAAGTACAACCAGCTGCTCCGCATCGAAGAACAACTCGGACAGGCCGCCGAATTCCTCGGCATCGAGTCGCTGAACTTCCAGTAGAGCGCTCCCTAGTCCCATACTTCCCAAACCGTCATTCTGGACTCAGCTTCATCGAGTCCAGAATCTCGGTATTGTCTTCGTGTGAGCCAGACAGGCTTGGGCGCATCGAACCGAGCCGGCTCTGTAAGCTGAGCCGTTTCGTTAAGGGCACGGCTTCAGCCGTGCCGCAAAAACCGATAGAGCCCCTGAGGTACGGTTTTTG